>NZ_JBKEZQ010000066.1:0-4239 GCF_053345175.1 Methylobacterium sp. M6A4_1b | reverse complement strand
TGACCTGACCGGTATTTTGGAGCGAGCCGATTGAGAGGCTACTGCATGGTGGCGGCCATGGGTAGCCGGAAGGCCAGGTCCGGGACGGTGACAGGCGCGGGCGGCCGGTAGCCCAAGGACGAATGCGGGCGAACGCGGTTGTAGGTGTTCTGCCAGATCCCAATCACGGTCTGTGCCTCCTTGAGCGAGTAGAAGATTTCTTGGCGTATGCACTCGTCCTTCAGCTTGCCATTGAAGCTCTCACAATAGCCATTCTCCCACGGCGATCCTGGTGCAATGTACTGGATCTGCTGGCCGGTTTTGGCGACCCATTTCCGCAAAGCCTTCGCGATCATCTCCGGGCCGTTGTCGCAGCGGATGTTCTCCGGGATGCCATGCAGGCACATCGCGTCGGCCAGCGCCTCGATCACACCCAGACTGTTGATGCGCCTCGCGACCTTCAGCGCCAGGCAGGCGCGACTGTGCTCGTCGATCAGCGTCAGGATGCGCAGGCTTCGCCCGTCGTGGGTCTGGCCCTGCACGAAGTCGAAGCTCCAGACGTGATTGCGATGGAGAGGCCGCAGCCGTACGCAGGAGCCATCGTTCAACCACAGCCGGCTTCGCGGCCGATGCTTTTGCGGAACCTTGAGCCCCTCACGACGCCAGATCCGCTGAACCCGGTCTTTCCCTACCTGCCAGCCCGCTGCCTGCAGCAGCGCGGTGACGCGGCGGTAGCCGTAGCGTCCGTGACGAAGACGCCAGGGCGACGATGGCGCGGGTCAGCGCATCCTCGTCAGCCGGTACCGTGGGCACGTAGCGTTGCGTGCCCCGGTGCTGGCCGACGATCCGGCAGGCATGGCGTTCTGAGAGACCATGCTTCTCTCTGATGCCGTCGACCGCCCGCCGGCGTCGCTCCGGGGCTACGAGTTTCCCGCGGCGACGTCCGCCAGCACCTGCTTCTCCAGGGACAAATCAGCCACGAGCCGGCGCAATCGAGCGTTCTCGCGCTCCAGATCCTTCATCCGACGGGCCTGGTCGATCTGCAGGCCGCCGTACTCCTTGCGCCAGCGATAGCAGCTTTGCTCGGAGATCTCCGCCTCCCGGCACGCTATCGCCAAACTCTTACCCTGCGCCGTCTGCACCTCGATCTGGCGCAGCTTCAGCACCACCTGCTCCGCACCCGTCTTCTGACCTCGCTTCATGTCCAGCTCCTTCAGTCCTGGCTGATCCTCTCAATCAGCCCGGTCCAAAGCCAGCCGGTCAGGTCACCGGCACCTTCACGTCGAGGACCGTCAGTCGCTTCACGGTTCCCGTGCGGGTTTGCCAATTCATCGACTGACCGAGGCTCAGCCCGATCAAGGCCGCCCCGATCGGCGTCAGAACGGACACCCTCCCCTGTTCGATGTCCGCCTCGCCCGGGTAGACCAGCGTCACGGTCTGAACCTTTCCCGTCGCGTCATCCCGGAACTCGACCCTGCACCCCATTTGGACGAGGTCGGACAGGCAGGCCCTGTGACCGACGATTTTCGCACGATCCACTTCATCAGCGAGAAAGGAAGCAACCTCGGGCGAACGGTCGGTGGCGACGGAAGCCAGCCGCGACAGGCGTTCATGATCGTCCTTCGTCATCTTGATGTGCGGCTTCGTCATTGTTTGCGACATGATGGTCGATCCTTGCTGTAGTTCGACCTGGAATGGTCAAGCGGCGCTTGGCCCCGGGTCGTCGTCCTTGTCTGAATTGGCGGCATCGGACCGGTTGTTGCCCGGCCCGGATGGCGGCCTGGGGTAATTCCCACGCGAGAATGGGATCACGGTGCGCGCCAGCGGAACCATGTCGTGCGCAGGTGTCGCCCCGCTACCACCTGCCCCACCGTCGTGGGCCTCGGCTGCCAAAGGTGTAGTCGGGTCGGACTTGGAGGTATCCATGGCTACTACTCCGCAAGTACATGCCCACGGCTGACTTGCCAGCAGGGACACGACGCAGGTCGACCGACGGGCGTGCCGTAGAGGCTGCTACCCGCCGGTGAAATACTTGATGATCTTGGTTGGTTCTGGCGTAAGCCAGCACGCAATCCCCGAGCGGCCAGTGCACGCAGGCACCTCCGGCTCGGGGCTATTCGCCCGCGATAAGTCTACCTGCCCGGAGCAGGTCCCGATGGGGAGGCCAAGGATTGCGCATGATCCAGCGATCCTCCCGAAAGCCCACGCGCTTGTCAATTCCCGTTTCGCCGCACGCTCCGTCGCAGGAAATTCGGAATACGGAATGGCGTTGATTGACAGCCGTACGGCTTAGCCTATGCTTCGCTCCACCATGTCGAACCTTCTACAGAGCATTCGTCTCTTGGGACGTGCGGGCAGCCTGCAAGCAGGCTCTTAAGCCCTGGCGCCTGGCCAGCCTTTCGGGGCGGGGCCCGTTCCAGGGTAATTTTTCAAACCGGTTCAGTCCTCTCCGGACGATGTTTCGGGCACGCTGGCCTCGAGCGCCGGCGCCGTTGCGGCTGACGACGCGACGATGTCGGCCAGTCGAACCTGGACGCCGGGCGGAAGTCTTGACGTTTCGGCGTTGGCGGGTCTTCGAAGTCTGGTCGTCAGCCAAGTCTATCCCGGCTTTTCAGCCTCGACAGAACGATGGCTTGGCAAGGTTCATGGCTTGGCAAGGCTCATGGCTTTCTGCCCGCGATCGAGAACGAGTCCGGGCGCCACCGATGCGTGATCCGATCCAGGCGGCCTTCCATCCATTCGAAATCGTTCGCGCTTTCATGGCGAGCGACCTTGCGGGCGGGGCTCAAACCCCGCCGGCCCTTCCCTCACGAACAGGAACAAGCGCAATGACCGAACCCATATGGCCCATCCACGGCCGCATCACCGGCCCCATCGTGATGATCGGCTTCGGCTCCATCGGGCGCGGCACGCTCCCGCTGATCGCGCGTCACTTCGACTACGACAAGGCCCGCTTCACGGTCGTCGAGCCCTCCGACGCGCACAGGTCCCTGGCCGACAAGCACGGCCTGCGCTTCGAGCAGGTGGCGCTGACCAAGGAGAACTATCGCGACGTGCTGACGCCGCTGCTCACGGAAGGCGGCGGCCAGGGCTTCTGCGTCAACCTCTCGGTCGACACCTCGTCTCGGGCGATCATGGAACTGTGCCGGGAACTCGGCGCCTTCTACATCGACACCGTCGCGGAGCCGTGGCCGGGCTTCTACTTCGACAAGGACAGGAGCCAGGGCGACCGCACCAACTACGCCCTGCGCCAGGACATCCTGGACGCGCGCACCGCCAGCCCCGGCGGCACCACCGCCGTGTCCTGCTGCGGCGCCAATCCCGGCATGGTCTCGTGGTTCGTCAAGCAGGCGCTCCTGAACGTCGCCGGCGATCTCGGCCTGAAGACCGCCGAGCCGAAGGATCGCGCCGGCTGGGCCGCGCTCATGCGCGCGGTCGGCGTCAAGGGCGTGCACATCGCCGAGCGCGACACCCAGCGCGCCAAGTCGGCCAAGCCGATGGGCGTGTTCGTCAACACCTGGTCGGTGGAAGGCTTCGTCTCCGAGGGCAATCAGCCGGCCGAGCTCGGTTGGGGCACCCACGAGACCTGGATGCCGGAGAACGGCCGCGAGCAGGAGAAGGGCTCGCGCTGCGCCATCTACCTGCTCCAGCCCGGCGCCGACACCCGCGTGCGCTCCTGGACCCCCACGGCCCAGTCGCAATACGCCTTCCTGGTGACCCACAACGAGGCCGTCTCGATCTCCGACTACTACACGGTGCGCGAGGGCGAGCGCGCCGCCTACCGGCCGACCTGCCACTACGCCTACCACCCCGCCAACGACGCCGTGCTCTCGCTGCACGAGATGTTCGGCAATGGCGGCAAGGTCCAGGAAAAGATCCACATCCTCGACGAGACCGAGATCGTGGACGGCATCGACGAACTCGGCGTGCTCCTCTACGGCCACGCCAAGAACGCCTACTGGTACGGCTCGCAGCTCTCCATCGAGGAGACCCGCCGCATCGCCCCCTACCAGAACGCCACCGGCCTGCAGGTGACCTCCGCCGTGCTCGCCGGCATGGTCTGGGCGCTGGAGAACCCGGAGGCCGGCATCGTCGAGGCCGACGAGATGGACTTCCGACGCTGCCTCGAAGTGCAGTCCCCGTATCTCGGCCCCGTCATCGGCGTCTACACCGACTGGACGCCGCTGACCGGCCGCCCGGGCCTGTTCCCCGAGGACATCGACACCAGCGACCCATGGCAGTTCCGCAACGTCCTCGTGC
>NZ_JBKEZQ010000065.1:0-4240 GCF_053345175.1 Methylobacterium sp. M6A4_1b | reverse complement strand
GAGTTCATCCTGAACGCCTGGACGAAAGAGCCCGATCGCTTCAGGCTCGATCCGTCACACCTCATCCCGGGACCGTACACCTAGAAGGCCTATGTCGACGAGGCGGTCGTGTACCACTCCCACGCCTTCGACCCGACGCAGCAACACGCTGTCTCGGCCACGGAGGGCCGGTTCTGGGCCAAACGTTTCGGGATCGAGCTGCACCCGGACGCGGAGGCGGCGATCGAGGGTATAAACGAGCGCGACCGAGCTTTCGCTTTGAAGATAGGGATTCCCGAGAATGTCCTTGCGAAAAGATACCTGCACAATCGAGCGACCGTGAAAGGGCGTTGCGCTGGTCACGCCATGACTTACCCGTTAGACATGTCGCTCCGGCCATCCGCAGCGCGGTGCTGACCGAGCGGCTGCGGCACGTCGAGGTCTCAGCGGGTCGCCCGGGCTTGCATTGCGTTTGTGTCGCGTATCGGTGGCCGCGTAAAACGCCTCGCGGCGGTCTGGACTACTCTGGCGCAGATCGAGCGAGCGTTATTTTGTCGGGCACTGGGTTCCGATGACGAGCATATCTTTCGAGGAACCGGTCGTCCGATGAGTTCCAGCTACGATCTGTCGGGAAAGCGCGTCCTCGTCGCGGGCCATCGGGGCATGGTTGGATCGGCGCTCGTGCGACGGCTCGCCTCCGAGCAATGCACGATCCTGACCCTGGGGCGAGACACGGTCGACTTGCGCCGGCAGGCCGAGGTCGAACGCTGGATGGCGGCGGAACGGCCGCAAGCGCTGTTCCTCGCCGCCGCTAAGGTGGGCGGGATCGTCGCCAACGATACCGCCCCGGCTGATTTCCTCTACGACAACCTGATGATCGAGGCGAACCTCATCCAGAGCGCGCACGCGGTCGGCGTCGAGAAGCTGCTGTTTCTCGGCTCTTCCTGCATCTACCCGAAGATGGCGCCCCAACCGATATCGGAGGACGCACTTTTCACCGGACCGCTTGAGCCGACTAACGAATGGTATGCCATCGCCAAGATCGCAGGGCTGAAGCTATGCCAGGCCTATCGCCGCCAGCACGGGGCCGACTTCATCTCGGCGATGCCGACCAACCTCTACGGGCCGGCGGACAATTATGATTCCAAGGGCAGCCACGTGTTGCCGTCGCTCCTGCGCAAGGTGCACGAGGCCAAACGCCATCATCTCTCGACCATCACGCTCTGGGGCACGGGCACGCCGTACCGCGAGTTCCTGCACGTGGATGATCTCGCCAACGCCGGCGTTCACTTGATGAAGGCGTATTCCGGCGAAGGGCCGATCAATGTCGGCTCCGGCCAGGAACTCACCATCCGCGAACTAGCCGAGACGATCGCCGAGGTTCTGGGCTGGCAGGGGCGGTTGCTTTTCGACACGACTAAGCCCGATGGCACACCGCGTAAGCGCCTCGACACCACCCGCCTGGAGGCTCTCGGCTGGCAGCCGCGGATTGACCTGCGCGCCGGGATCGCGGACGCCTACGCCTGGTTCCGCCACCATCATCCCGAAGCCTGACAGGGACTCCACCGCGCGACTGCAGGGCTGCGGCTCGGCTGCAACCCCTCAATTCCCTGCAACCCCTAGGAGCAACGCATGTCTACGACGCAGAAAACGGCTCTGATCACGGGCGTTACGGGCCAGGATGGCGGCTATCTCGCGGCCTTGCTGCTAGAAAAGGGTTACATTGTTCACGGCATCAAGCGCCGGTCTTCGTCCTTCAACACCGGGCGGGTTGATCACCTCTACGAGGACCCGCGTTTCGCGCCGACCGACTTTCACATGCACTATGGTGAGTTGACCGACGCCACCAACTTGATCCGGATTATGCAGGAAACCCTGCCAGACGAGGTCTACAATCTTGGTGCCCAAAGCCACGTACAGGTTAGTTTTGAGACCCCCGAGTACACCGCTAATTCCGATGCTATCGGCACCTTGCGCCTCTTGGAGGCCATCCGCATCCTCGGCCTCAGCCAGAAGACGCGATTCTACCAGGCTTCGACCTCAGAGCTTTACGGTAAGGTCCAGGAGGTGCCTCAGAGCGAAAACACGCCGTTCTATCCGCGCAGTCCCTACGCCGTGGCCAAGCTCTATGCATATTGGATCACGGTGAATTACCGTGAGGCCTACGCCATGCATGCCTCGAACGGAATCTTATTTAATCACGAGAGCCCTACACGCGGCGAGACCTTTGTCACCCGAAAGATCTCTCGCGCAGTCGCGGCGATCGAGGCCGGTCTGCAGCCGGCGCTCTATCTCGGCAATCTTGATGCCATGCGCGACTGGGGACATGCGCGCGACTATGTCGAGGGGATGTGGCGCATCCTTCAACAGGATGTGCCAGACGACTACGTGCTGGCCACTGGCGAGATGCACTCAGTGCGTGAATTCGTTGAGCACTCCTTCGCGGTAGTGGGCCGGACGATCGTGTGGCAGGGAAAGGGCATTCAGGAGCAAGGGCTCGATAAGAGTTCCGGACAAGTATTAGTCAAGATCGATCCCGTCTACTTTCGTCCGACTGAGGTCGACCAGCTCCTTGGCGACCCGACCAAGGCGCGTGAAAAACTCGGCTGGACCCACACCATTAGCTTTCCTGACCTCGTCCAGGAAATGGTTCTCGCCGAACTCGCAGATATTTGCGTGACTTAGAGCTTGTTTGGAGCGGATCCTTTTAAGCTGGATTAATGAGGATGTTGGTCGTCGTCAGGCGGGCGACACAGCCGAGGCGACCCGTTGCGACGTCAAGGCGACCGGCGCGCTCGCGGTGTAGGTCGGCCCAATGGCTGAGCCAGCCGAAGGTCCTTCCGGCGACCCAGCGCGCTCCAAAGACGACGAAGCCCTTCTAGCACTACTTTGGCAGATTGATCTCAAGGTGGTTGATTGAGCACAGCATCACAGTGCGGGCATCGCCGCGGTGGTGGCCGACTGAGGTGATCCAGGATGGCCTGTCGGATCGCCGGCATCGAGGGCTGAGGCGGTGGGCAGGCGATTCTTTTTTTTCCGCCCCGCCGCTGCGAGGCGGCGGGACTGGAGGAAGGCGTAGGCCATCATCGTCATCAGCGCGTGTCGATGCAGTCCCGTCCAGGATCGGCCCTCGAAGTGGTCGAGGCCGAGTTCCTCCTTCATCTGCTGGTGGGCCTGCTCGCAGATCCAGCGCGCCTTGATCGTAGCGGCGAGCTGCTTGAGGGTCGCGTCGGCGGCCAGGTTCGAGAGATAGAACTTGCGCTCGCCCGAGCCTCGCTCCTCGCTCCTCGCGCACCAGCTAGACGGCTTCCCCGGGCAGGTGCTGGTTGCCTTGTGTACCGATCCGTTGCGTCGGACCGTCTGCCATCCGGATGCGCAACGCACAGAAGCGAGCCCGCAGCCGACCCTTGGTCCCGTGCCGCCAGGTCACCGACCGGCCGGTCATGTCTGCCAGGATCGCCTCGGCCGCGACGGAGACCTGATCCGGCACATGACGCTGGCGCGGTCGCCCACGCCCCGAGACGGGGAAGATCATCGCCACGTCGGCCGGGTAGACCTTGTTGCGTCCCGAAATCCCGACGGCCCATCTCAGGCCGCGCGCTCAGGGCCTGTCGGAACGGGGCGGAGCAGCCATAACCCGCATCGACCAGCACACAGCCGAAGCGCACGCCACCCTCTCGGACCCGATCGATCTCCGTGACCGCGATCTCCAGCTTGGTGCGGGCTGCGCGCCGATCCTCGGGAACGCCGGCCCTGGCCATCCGGTCCGGGTCGGCCGTCCAGGTCTCGGGCAGGAACAGCGCCAGGCCGACCGCCACGGGCACCTCGCCGCGCGCCAGCGTGAGCGACACCAGCGTCTGGCAGTTGGCGGTCTTGCCCAGCGTGGTGGCGTATTGCGGCGCGACCCCGACCGAGTTGTTGCCCTTCTTCGGCAAGGCGGTGTCGTCGACGACGAGGATCGCATCTGCACCGCCGACCAAGCGATCGGCCTCGTAGAGAAGCGCCTGCTGAAGCGGCGCCTCATCCCAGATCCCGGCGGCGATGAAGTGGTGCAGCCGATCATAGGGAACCCCATCGTTCCGCGCCGCTATCGGCTGGACGCTCTTGCGGTCGCCAAGGCCGATCAGACCGGCCACGTAGAGGGGGCACATCGCCCGGCGTGCCGAATGCGACAGGCCCGCCAGGAACGGCTGCAGCCATCGATCCAGATCGTCACGCCATCCGCCAGCACCTGACATCGCGCGCACCCACGCTCATGACC
>NZ_JBKEZQ010000064.1:2500-4476 GCF_053345175.1 Methylobacterium sp. M6A4_1b | reverse complement strand
CAGGGGCCGCGGTTAGACAACCATATCTACAAGGGTGGTATTTCAAGGATGGCTCCACACAGGCTGGCGCCCATGCTTCAAAGCCTACCACCTATCCTACACATGCCGACACGAATGCCAGCGCAAAGCTACAGTAAAGGTGCACGGGGTCTTTCCGTCTGACCGCAGGAACCCCGCATCTTCACGGGGAATTCAATTTCACTGAGTCTATGCTGGAGACAGCGGGGAGATCGTTACGCCATTCGTGCAGGTCGGAACTTACCCGACAAGGAATTTCGCTACCTTAGGACCGTTATAGTTACGGCCGCCGTTTACCGGGGCTTCGATTCAAAGCTCTCACCTCTCCTCTTAACCTTCCGGCACCGGGCAGGCGTCAGGCCCTATACGTCGTCTTACAGACTTCGCAGAGCCCTGTGTTTTAGATAAACAGTCGCCACCCCCTGGTCTGTGCCCCTCAGTCCTGGTTGCCCAAAACTGAGGCCTCCTTATCCCGAAGTTACGGAGGCAAATTGCCGAGTTCCTTCAGCATAGTTCTCTCAAGCGCCTTGGTATACTCTACCTGTCCACCTGTGTCGGTTTCGGGTACGGTCTCACGTGGAGGCTATTTCCTGGGACCCCTTCACCGCCCGAGCAATCCGATAAGCTCGAACGATTTACAGCATCCGTCACCATCCACTGGCCAGGGAATATTCACCCTGTTCCCATCGACTACGCCTTTCGGCCTCGCCTTAGGGGCCGGCTAACCCTGCGCAGATTAACTTTACGCAGGAACCCTTGGACTTTCGGCGAGAGTGTCTTTCACACTCTTTGTCGTTACTCATGTCAGCATTCGCACTTCCGATACCTCCAGGACCCCTCACGGATATCCCTTCACAGGCCTACGGAACGCTCCGCTACCGCGTGATCCTCGCGGATCACACCCAAAGCTTCGGCTCGTGGCTTGAGCCCCGTTACATTTTCGGCGCAGGAACCCTTGTTTAGACCAGTGAGCTGTTACGCTTTCTTTAAAGGATGGCTGCTTCTAAGCCAACCTCCTGGTTGTTTTGGGATTCCCACATCCTTTCCCACTTAGCCACGAATTGGGGGCCTTAGCTGTTGGTCAGGGTTGTTTCCCTCTCCACGACGGACGTTAGCACCCGCCGTGTGTCTCCCGAGCAGTACTCGTGCGTATTCGGAGTTTGGTTGGGTTTGGTACCGCTGTGGGCGGCCCTAGCCCATCCAGTGCTCTACCCCGCACGGTATTCACTCGAGGCGCTACCTAAATAGCTTTCGCGGAGAACCAGCTATTTCCGAGTTTGATTGGCCTTTCACCCCTAGCCACACGTCATCCAAGACCTTTTCAACGGGCACTGGTTCGGACCTCCAGTGGGTGTTACCCCACCTTCATCCTGCACATGGCTAGATCACTCGGTTTCGGGTCTAAAGCAACGAACTGAACGCCCTATTCAGACTCGCTTTCGCTGTGCCTACACCTACCGGCTTAAGCTTGCTCGTTACTTTAAGTCGCTGACCCATTATACAAAAGGTACGCGGTCACTCAGGACGAACCTTGAGCTCCCACTGTTTGTAAGCATCCGGTTTCAGGAACTGTTTCACTCCCCTCGTCGGGGTGCTTTTCACCTTTCCCTCACGGTACTTGTTCGCTATCGGTCGCTGAGGAGTACTTAGGCTTGGAGGGTGGTCCCCCCATGTTCAGACAGGATTTCACGTGTCCCGCCCTACTCGAGTCCTGGCAATCGTCCGTCCCGTACGGGGCTGTCACCCATCTCGCCGGCCATTCCAGACCGTTCCGGTAAACTAAAGCCAGGCACTGGCCTGATCCGCGTTCGCTCGCCACTACTGACGGAGTCTCGTTGATGTCCTTTCCTCCGGGTACTTAGATGTTTCAGTTCCCCGGGTTCGCTTCAAACCCCTATGGATTCAGGATTTGATACCTTCATCTGACCAACCGTATTGAATGACCACATCGCCCAAGA
>NZ_JBKEZQ010000063.1:0-5422 GCF_053345175.1 Methylobacterium sp. M6A4_1b | reverse complement strand
ACAAGCACATCCTGTGAGGCACGTGCTCGCAAAAAAAGCTCTGACGCCTGCTCGGCGACGCGAACTCGTGCACCAAGTTCAGGAGGCGCACGGAGCGAGCGGCGCGGCTGCGTCGCGCTCGGCGTCGGCCGGTCGAGCATCCGCTACCGCTCGACCAAGCCCGATCAGGCACCGCTGCGGATGCGCATCTGTGATCTGGCCAAGAGCCGGGTGCGCTACGGCTATTTTCGAATCTACATCCTGCTGCGCCGAGAGGGTTGGCGGGTGAACCATAAGAGGGTTCATCGTCTCTACCGGGACGAGGGGCTTCAGCCTGCGGCTCAAGCGACCGCGCCGGAACGTCAGCGCGGCACACCGTGAGCGTCAGCCTGCTGCGCTCCGGCCGAACGAGCGTTGGTCGATGGACTTCGTCTCCGACGCGCTGTTCGACGGTCGCCGGCTGCGGGCCTTGACGGTCGTCGATGCGTTCACGCGCGAGGCTCTGGCGATCGAGGTCGACCAAGGCATCAAAGGCGAGCAGGTCGTGGCCGTCGTCGGCCGCTTGGCGCTGCTGCGCGGAGCACCATGCGCCATTCAGGTCGATAACGGGCCTGAGTTCGTCTCGAAAGCTCTCGACCGCTGGGCCTACGAGAATGGTGTCACGTTGGACTTCTCACGGCCCGGCAAGCCGACCGACAACGCGCTGGTCGAGTCGTTCAACGGGCGGCTGCGCGACGAGTGCTTGATCGCGAACTGGTTCTTGTCGTTGGCCGACGCGAGGAGCAAGATCGAGACGTGGCGGCGGCACTACAACGAGAGCCGACCTCACACCGCCCTGGGGTGGCGAACGCCTCAGGAATTCGCCCTGGCGGCAGCCCGACAGGCCGCCGAATGAGATCCGGAGGCTCACCTTTCGGCCGGACCAAAAGCCGGGGGACCCTCAAGATGGCTCAAAGCCATACCTCAGGGAGGACCACTTTCCAGGGGGCAGGCCACCGGCGGCCGCCCGGGCCAGGTCGAGATCTGAGATGTCGGCGCCTTCAGCTACCGCTCAGCGCCCGAAGAGACCGATGACCAGCAGCGCCCGCATTGAGACCTCCTGATGCGCGTTGCGGCCATCTTGCGCTGCATGGTGGTGTCGAGCGTGGCGGTCGACACCTTCGTCACCTGGATGAGAAGCTGACGCCGCCGCGCACCGCCCTATCTCGCCGGCATGGCTGATGCGTGACAAACCACCGGCGATCTCTACAAGGCGAAGGCCATCATCGAGGCGGACGTCGTCCCCGCGGTCGACGCCTTCATGGCGGATTCGACCACGACAGCCTTCCTGTTCGGCGATGGCTACCGGATCGGCCTCGCCGAGGCCGTGAGCCGCCACGAGTGGGCAAAGGTGACCGTCGCGAACAAGGATGCCACCGAGCACCTGCGCCGCGCCGCCGTGCGCACCGCCATTCTGCTGGCCCGGCCGGAGAAGCCGTGGCGATCACCTGGGCCCGCACATGGCCTGACCGCGCCGATGCGCGACGCGACTTCGTGGCCAGGGACGATGGCATGCCGGTTGGCCGAATCTACTTCGTCCAGATCGCCACTGGCCCGGCCTGGTTCTGGGCAGCCAACGGGATCCAGGCAGCCCCTGGCACGGTCGGCTGTGCACTGAGCGGCCACGAGTCAACGAAGCAGGCCGCAGTGGACCGGGTGAAGGCGGCCTGGGCGATGTGGCTCGATGTCCAGGCCGGCGGCGGGTCCGGCACCAGCATCGGCGACCGCTAAAACGAAGAAGCCCCGCGCGGCGGGTGCCGGCGAGTTTGAGGAGGAGCGATGAGCAAGGGTAAGGGCGATGGCAAAGCCGTTCCGGCGTCTCTATCTCAGCCTGCTGGGCCGAAGCCTGATCGCTCACCCACTGGCATGCGCGCCCTTGCCGAAGGCATCGAGGCGAAGGCAGACACTGGGTTCTGCATGCCTGGCTCGGCCGTTGGCATCTATGCCGCGGCCATGCGGGCTCTGGCGCGGGAGCGAGAGCAGCAATGAAGAAGCCCGACGCACCTTGATGGCGGCCGGACCTCGCTTAAGCTTCTCGCAATTGTTGCTGCCTGGTCAGGCGTTCAACATGCCGGCGGTCGCGACATGGACGGTAAAGCCAGGTCCTTCATCGACCCAGTTAGCACCTGCCGAACCGTGGTTAATGCCGTAGGTCTCGATGGCACTGGCCGAGTAGTGATGGTTGCCCGTGACCGTGTTGTAGAAACGTTCAAGCGTAAGCCCACCCACTCCCAGCGCGGCTCCATCCTTGTAGGCCTCGAACGCGACACCCTCGTAGTTATAGGTGTGCTGATTGGCGATGATACTATCGCGCTCGCCCACGCTGGTGGTCAGGAAATGGGTACCATGCACTGTGTCGTAGAACCGGAACACGTCGACGGTGTCAGCACCTTTTTGGGGTGTGGACCATTGTGCTCCTTCGTACTGAAAATTCGGCATGTTGGCCATGATGCTGTTTTTTTCAATGACGTTGGTCGTATAAAAATGATCATAGGTGTTTGTATCGTAAAAACGGAATACTGGGGTCAAATCAGCAGATGACTGGCTGCCATGAACAGTAATATCGAGCATTGAAATGGCGGTACTACCATGACCATTGCTTACTTTATATAAAAACACATCGTGCACGTCACCAGCCACTCCTAGAGCGTTATCTGCGACGTACTTGTAAGAACCGTCAGCATTTAGAGTTAGATGGCCATACTTACCAGTAGAGGGTTGCCCGACGGTACCGCTAGCAAGATCTACAATCGAGAGCGCATATCCGGCGGGATCATGATCACCCGCCAAGGCACCTGTGCCTGTTTCTCCACCAGTTTTGGCAATAGTGCCTGCCGCAGCCACTGAACCATAATCGTCAATTGCGAGTTTGCTAACGCTCTGGTCAACGTAGCTGACTAGCTTCTGTAATGTCTCAGTACTTGGAGGCGAGATCCACTGAAAGGACTTCGTGTCGGAATTGTATATCCAAGCTGGTTTCGGAGCGGCACTACCTACAGTCATTCCATCATGCGTTGCGCCTGAGCTAGCCACCGAAGCGGCGGTGGCAGTGGCTGTGATGTCTGCCCGAGAAGTGACGTCCGGCGCGATTGAGGAGGCTGCTGGCGGGGGTGCGGTCGCATTCAAATGGAGCGCACCTCCAACCAAGTCGGATAGACGCGTTGAACCGGCCTCAACAACGGCTCCAATGGTGGGCTCGAGAGCACCTGCTACCAGTGCGCCAACTGCAACGCCTGCAAGAACAGGAAGAAACGCTCCTGCAACAGTTGTAGTCGCTGCAGTTCCTACGATCCCAGCGACAAAAGCGGCGGTTCCTCCCCCTACAACTTCGCCCACAACACCACTTAACATTGCAGTTGAAAGATCTTTGAATGCTTTTTGCGACTGCCCTCCAAGACCGCCGGTGTCAACGAATTCGTTGATTGCTGATCCGATAGCTGTGCCAACTTTGAGCGCCACGCCCACATAGGCAGCTTTATTCGCAGATGTTTCTAACTTGCTCGAAAACAACTCAACCTTTTTTGGAGTATCTGCATAGAAGGCATCCACCGAATAATGAGGGGATGCTGAGCCGACACTTTCGCCAACACTAGCCGCAAGGTTATAACCTGCCTTTCCCGTCAGCAATAAGCTTTCTTTAGTAGCCTCCTTCAGTCCCGCGAGAACATCTGGGCTGGCATAAAGCGATGCCTCTTCACCGTTTACTTCGACGGAAGGCTGGCCCTTTTGCTCTGGGATCGTGAACGTATAATCGGTTATGAAATCTATCTCAGTACCCGGTTCGACCAATCCCGATGAGTCGGCGATTGTTTTTATGGTCCAAAACAGATGGAACGACTTTGATGGTGCAATGTTCCCGTTTTTTAAGATCGTGAGTGTAAATGCTGCCTGATTTGGATCGTTCGCCAGAACGCCGTTCGAGCTTGAAACTGGTGATATTGTGTAGTCAAGACCGTACCTTGCGGTACTTTCGGTTGAATACCAAGAATAATATGTATTGTAGCCCGCCGTCTTAAATCCATTAAATGGCAAAGCATCTCCAACGCCTACTGGCAATGAAAGGCTTTGGCTGGAAGAGCTGAACGCTGCCACAGTTTTCCTCAACGGTTGCTTTGAGCAGTTAGAAACTAATTCGATCAAAATCTTCCGACCGAATCGTTTATTTATAAATACAAAATTCTCTGTTTTCTGTCAATACTGAGTCGCACAAAGAGGATCACGGCTCTTTCATGTTGCGAATCTGAGCAGGCTTCGGAGCGGAATACTACTTGTTAGGTGAACCGTCTCACTACGCTATTAGCTTGTTGCGGGCGCCTGTAGTCTTTCCCTCTTTGAATATACGGCCTGTAAGATGCTTCAGGGGCCGCGACTCCAGTGACGCTATTCGCTAATGTTTTAAAGCTGAAGTAATGCGTCGGGGATGTCTGGAGAAGATGCCACTCGGAGGGTACCCTTATCTTGCAGGCAGTTTCGTGGCACCTGAGCTCAAGGCCTTTCTCGGAGCTTCATTTTGCATTTGCCCGAACGAAACCCCGCCTCGGGTTGCTCCGGGCGGGTTCATGGAGATGTCTGCAACCACAAGGGCGGCGGGCTCTCCGAGTCATTCCTTTAGGTGAACAGGAAGTCCGAGGTGCCGACGTAGTTCAGACCGTCCTTCACAACGACGCTGCTGTCCCAAGCGCTGGAGTACAGAACCACATCGGAACCGTTAACTACGGAAACCTGTAGAGTCGCGGCAAAGCCTGCGCCAAAGCCCTGAAATACAATGGTATCGTCGCCATTCTGGTCGAAGTCGAGCACAATATCCGTGCTGCCTGCCTGCTCCGGCCGAAACAGGAACATGTCGTTACCTGCCCCGCCCGTGAGTGTGTCGCCACCCTCGCCACCGATCAACACGTCGGCGCCTGCGCCGCCCTGGAGATTGTCGCTCCCAGCGGCACCGAACAGCACGTTGGCGCCGGCGTCTCCGATCAGCACATCGTTGCCGCCAGAGCCGTAGAGGTTCTCGATGTTGACGAGGAGGTCGCCGTTAGCATCTCCGCTCGAGCCGGTACGCGCGCTCAGATCGACATATACTGCTCCGGCCGAACTCAGGTAGGAGGCGGTGTCGTTGCCGGCCCCACCGTCGAGATAGTCCGCTCCTCCCATTCCCTGAAGGGAGTCGTCACCCAAGCCCCCGATCAGCTCATTCCCAAGGGCGCTTCCATACAAGATGTCGCTAAAGGTCGACCCCACCACCGACTCGATGTTGGTAAGCGTGTCACCCGTCGCGTCACCCCCGGTAGCAACTCCGGCCCCTAGGACTACGAACACGGCGTTGCCGGAATCGCCATAGTACGCGTAGTCTACGCCGTCTCCGCCATCGAGGTGATCTGCGCCCGCCCCGCCCACCAGCGTGTCGTTG
>NZ_JBKEZQ010000062.1:0-6049 GCF_053345175.1 Methylobacterium sp. M6A4_1b | reverse complement strand
CATGGAAGCGCCACCACGACGGAGGCAGTCCGTCGCGCGATCCAGCTACGTGAAGAGAGCGTAAGGGCGCTGGCCCGGCGCTACGGCGTCAGTCCGACGACGGTGCAGAAGTGGCGCAAACGGGCGACGACGGCGGATGCCCGGATGGGACCCAAAGAGCCGCGCTCCACCGTGCTCACGCTCGAGGAGGAGGCGATCATCGTCGCTTTCCGACGGCACACGCTGCTCCCGCTCGACGACTGCCTCTATGGTCTGCAACCGACGATCCCGCACCTGACCCGGTCCTCGCTGCATCGCTGTCTGGAACGGCACGGCATCAGCCGATTGCCCGAGATCGACGGCGACAAACCCAAGAAGCAGCGCTTTGCGAGTTACGCCATCGGCTACGTCCACATCGACATCGCCGAGGTCAGCACCGCTGAGGGCAAGCTCAGGCTGTTCGTGGCCATCGACCGAACCAGCAAATTCGTCTTCGTGCGGCTGGTCGAGAGCGCCGGCAAGATGGAAGCCGCTCAGTTCCTCCGCGACTTCATCGAAGCGGTGCCTTACCGCATCCACACTGTGCTCACGGACAACGGCATTCAGTTCACGTCACGCCAGCGGGATATCTACGACAGTCAGCACATCTTCGATCGTGTATGCGACGAGCATAACATCGAGCACCGTCTGACCAAGGTGAACCACCCTTGGACCAACGGGCAAGTCGAACGAATGAACCGTACGATCAAAGACGCGACGGTCAAACGCTACCACTACGACAGCCATGCTCAGCTGCGAACGCATCTGCATCTGTTCATCGATGCCTACAACTATGCCCGCAGGCTCAAGACGCTGCGCGGCTTGACGCCCACCGAGTTCATCCTGAACGCCTGGACGAAAGAGCCCGATCGCTTCAGGCTCGATCCGTCACACCTCATCCCGGGACCGTACACCTAACTGTGCCAAGCGTCCAAAGCTCCAGACCATTGCCGGCTCTCCCGTTTGAAAACGGTTAAGAGCGTCATCAAACGGAATTGCCGGCAACTCTCGGCCCGGAGGTGTGACATTGCCCCAAGCATGTGTTCATGATTCATTGATAAGCAGAAGGTTGTGAAATTGGCGACGCGTGATCCGCGGCGCCCAACTGGTGAGATCAACCTGCCGACGCCGCATCCAGACCGCTTGAGGAGCAAACGGTCTGGATGCGGCGTCGGCAGGCGCTTCTATTAATGTGCAGGATCTTGATACAGCGCGTGCTTATCCCCCCCCTGAGATTAAGATCCAGGCTTCATCAGCCAGGTTGTTCGACATAAAGTAACTTCTTCGTGACTACGCTCCATTTAGTTATATGAGATACTTTGAGTAACTTACCATGACAGAAATAGACAAAGACGGCAGCGCGGGCACGATTGGTAATCGTATCAAATCACTACGCCGCTCGGTCGGACTCAGCCAGGCTAATCTCGGCGAGAGTCTGGGCGTGACGTTCCAACAAATTCAAAAGTATGAGAGTGGGCGGAGCAAGATCGCAGCCGATAAGCTTCAACGGATCGCTCAGGCTTTGAATGTCGATGTGAACTACTTCTACGACACCCGTAACGGAGAGTCCTTGCCTGAGAGGGAGGCTCGCCTTGGCCAAGCATCACCGACGCCTGAGGGAATCCTGTTCAGGGAGCACTTTGACAGGATCAAGGACCCACGCGCCCGGTATCTGCTTTCAGAGCTTGCTCGCGTGCTATGCGAGATCGAGGCAGGAAAATAAGCATTAGAACGACAGGCATTGTTGTCCGAGGCGGCTGGAGGGCCTGAAACCGGAGGATGTGAGGTCCCGTTCGCGTATGGAGGGCAAGGCCTTCGGAGCATGCATCGTAATCAATCTCTCAGCGCTCGCGCCAGGCCTTCGCGATTTGGTCGGTTAGAGGTTTGACGAGGTAAGATAGGACGGAGCGTTCTCCGGTTTGGATGAAGCTCTCGACCGGCATGCCGGGCACGAGCCGTGCCTTACCTAAGCGATCGCGTTCCGTGTCGGGCACACGGATCCGGGCCGTGTAGTAGCTCATGCCGGTCTTCGAATCCTGGCTGACATCCGCGGAGATGCGGCTGACCATTCCGCCGATCTCCGGTGTCACGCGCTGGTTGAAGGCGGCGAAGCGCAGCACGGCTTTCTGGTCTAGGTGGATGCTATCGATATCTTGGGGCTGGATGCGCATCTCGACGGCGAGCGTGTCCGCATCGGGCACGATCAGCATCGCGGGCTCACCTGGGATGACCAGGCCACCTACTGTATGAACGGTCATCTGGTGCACAATGCCGTCCTGAGGTGCACGCAGGCTCGTCCGCTTCAACTGGTCCAGGGCAGCGACGCGTTTCTCTGATAACTCTGACCAGCGGCCGCGGATATCGGCAAGTTCCTTGCCTGTTTCACTCCGCATGTCCTGATCGATCTGAAGGATCTGCAGCTCGGTCTCAGTAATCTTGCCGTTCGCCTGCGCTTGGGCGGCAACCAATTGCCCGCGCTCACCGCCTAAGCGCGCCGCATCGCGCTCTAAAGCCGTCACCCGTGAAACGGCCACGAGATTCCGCGCCCAGAGCTCGCGCACACCGACGAGCTCATCTCCGATGAGGGTAATCTCGCGGGCTTTGGCGGCGGCTTGCTCGGAGAGACCAGTGATCTCCTGACGGATCTGAAGAATACGTTGTTGTAGCTGAGCTTTCTGGCCTTCCCGCCCAGATCGGCGCGTTTCGAAGAGGCGGCGCTCTCCATCGATTAATTGCGCGACGACTGGCTCCTCGCGCCTGCGTCGTGTCAGCGCGTCGGGAAAATCGATCGTCGTCAGGCCATCGCGCTCCGCCTCGTTGCGGGCGCGGCGGGCCGTCAATTCGTCCATGGCTTTCAGGATGATGTCGAGGTTCGCGCGGATCTGTGTCTCGTCCAGCGTGATCAGGACATCCCCGAGGGAGACGCGCATGCCGTCTCGGACATGAATTTCGCTCACGACACCACCTGTCGGGTGCTGGACCTTCTTTACGTCGCTTTCGACGACGAGCTGCCCTGGGCTCACTACAGCTCCGTGGATTTCGGTCAGCGCCGCCCATCCGCCGATGCCGAAGACTAGGACGGCGATGATCCCGGAGACCACGGTCAAGTGCCGGCCGATCGATTGGTCGGCCTCGGAGTGCCGGGGACCGGCGGCGCGCGTCGGTAGCGACCCAGCCGTCATGCCGTTCAGAGTCATGCTGCTCGAGGTCATGCGGAAGCCTTCAGGTTCGTCTCGGCCGGTTTCGCGGTTGCGGCGATGGTGCGCTTCGGGCCGCGCACGTTGGGAAAAGCCGTTGGGCGAAGATTCGTCTTCAGCACCTCGTTCTTGCGGCCGAAGGCCCGCGCCCGCCCCTCTTCCATGACAAGCACGAGATCGACGGCGGCGAGGACGCTGGGGTGATGAGCGACCACCACGACGATGCCGCCGCGCATACGTACGCCGAGGAGGGCCTGCGTGAGTGCCGCTTCCCCGGCCTCGTCGAGGTTGGCGTTCGGTTCATCGAGAACGACTAGGAAAGGATCGCCGTAAAGTGCGCGCGCGAGGCCGATCCGCTGGCGCTGCCCTGCCGAGAGCCCCGCCCCGCCGGGGCCGATGCGGGTCTCATATCCCTCGGGTAGCCGAAGGATCAGCTCGTGAACACCGGCGCTCCGGCTGGCTGCAACGACGGCTTCGGCATTCGGGTCTGGCGCCAGCCGCGCGATGTTCGACGCGATGGTGCCGGCGAAGAGTTCGACGTCCTGCGGGAGGTAGCCGATGTGGCGGCCGAGACTGCCGTCGGCCCGCTGATCGAGGGTGGCGCCGTCGAGACGTATCGCCCCACGCAGCGGCGTCCAGATGCCAACGAGCGCTCGTGCCAGGGTGGATTTGCCGGATGCACTCGGCCCGATGATGCCGACGCCCTCGCCTGCCGTAAGGCCGAAGCTGACGTCGGAGACGATCGCGCGCGTTCCACCCGGCGGCAGGATCGATGCGTTCTCAACAGTTAGGGACCTGACGGGAGCCGGCAGAGCAAGCGCCGGTTTATCGGGGGTGAAGCGCGCGAGCATGTCATGCAGGCGCACCCAGCCCTGCCGGGCCGCAACAAACCCTTTCCAGTTGGCGATCGCGATCTCGGCCGGTGCCAGCGCCCGCGAGACGAGGATGGACGAGGCAATGATGATGCCGCCCGTGGCCTGCCCCTGAATGACCAGATAGGCTCCGAGCGCCAACACTGCGGATTGCAGCACCATGCGGAAGATCTTCGAGGTGGTCCCGAGACCCGCCGCGATGTCGGCGACGCGACGCTGACGCCGCATGTACGCGTTATTCTCCGCGTTCCAGATCTGAGCGAACTCCTTCTGCATGCTCATGGCCCGAAGGACCTCCGCATTCTGGCGCCCGGCCTCGGAGAGGGCGTTACGGCTCGCCCCATGCTGGGTGGCTTCGCGTTGCGGCCGGCGGGTCAAGAGCTCGGTGAGGAGGGTCAGCGCCGCCAGGACGAGAGCGCCAGCCAAGCCTGCGATACCGATCAGCGGATGGAACAGGAAGCAGATCCCAAGGTAGATCGGCATCCAAGGCAGATCGAAGATCGCCGTTGGTCCGAGGCTCGAAAAGAAATTGCGGATCTGATCGAGGTCCCTCAACGGCAGGAGCCCGTCTCCGCCGGCTGGTGCCTCAAGAGGATGGCGCACCACCATGTCGAAGACCCGTCCGGACAGGGCCTCGTCCAGCGAGCTGCCGATCCGGGCTAAGACCCGCGCCCGGATAGTCTCAATGAGCCCCTG
This sequence comes from Methylobacterium sp. M6A4_1b, assembly GCF_053345175.1. Classification (NCBI taxonomy): domain Bacteria; kingdom Pseudomonadati; phylum Pseudomonadota; class Alphaproteobacteria; order Hyphomicrobiales; family Methylobacteriaceae; genus Methylobacterium; species Methylobacterium sp. M6A4_1b. The sequence continues at coordinate 1,266 of NZ_JBKEZQ010000062.1, read as the reverse complement.
GAACAGGAACAGCGTCAGCGTCAGCATACCCAGTCCGACAAGCGTCGGGATCGAGCGTGCCGGAATAACCCGGTCATAGACCTCGAGCATGAAGAACGATCCCGTCAGGTACAGGATGTTGATGATGCCGCTCATGACGCCGACGCCGAAGAACGCGCGTCGGCAGCGGAAAAGGGCGGTTCTCAGCTCTGCATTCTGATGAGATCGCATCGGAGTTCGCCTGTTTGAATTCAGCGGATCGGCTATTAAGCGAGTTCACTCGCCTTACACGCTAAGCCGTTACGGCGCCCAGGCGGCGCTCTGGCTCTAAGTGTGCCGTATATCATCTAAGACGATCTGCAGATTATTAAAAATGCCCTAAGATTTTCCGCGTTGACTGCGGTAGTATCCATCAAAATCGTTGGAAATTTGGTATTTAATAACGCGCTTAGTGCTCCGTTAAGCTTATAGAATTTGAGCCTCCCCTATTGACCAAATAGGCACCTAGGTCCGGCTATCGCATACTTGAATGGGAATTATTCGTATGTAGGTTGATAAGAGTGAGCGAGGGGCTGAGCCAACGCCGAATCCTCGACAAGTTTTTCTAATCTGCTCTGTAATCAACCGTTGGATATTGATCCACGGGCGCACCTAGAGAGAATAGCTATGGCAAGCACCCAAACGTTTGAGGCATCCTCTGGTCGCTCAGGAAGCTCGCTTACTATTGATGGATTTGTGTATGCTCAGCGGACTACCTCCGGATCTGCCGTAGGGACACTCTCAGTTAATCGGGAGTTTTTAGAGCCGGACGCAAGCCTAAAAACTAGCTCAGTCTCTGGATACCTCTCAATTTCTCGGCAAACTGGTACGGTATTTGATCTGAATGCCTTGTCGATAAGAGCAGACGTGAGCCTTCTATCCGGCGTAGTATTCATCGGTTATAGGAATGGCGTTCAGGTTGTTTCTGCGGCTTCTGGAGATCTAGTCAATCTTGGCTTGTTATTGGGTGAGACGCGATATCAATTCAGTTCCGAGTGGCAAAATCTTACGGAAGTTAGGGTGTTCAGAGGTAGCGTCTTAGATGTTTCGCTTGGACAGCTAGGTTTTGGTATTGATGATGTTTCACTAACTGTTGATACGGTTGCGCCGAATGCTCCGACCATCACCACCGTGGCGGGCCTGACCAACGACGCCACTCCGACTATCACGGGCACGGCCGAGGCAGGATCCACCGTCACCATCTCGGACAACGGCACCGTGCTCGGCACCGCCGTGACCGGTACGAAC
>NZ_JBKEZQ010000061.1:0-6577 GCF_053345175.1 Methylobacterium sp. M6A4_1b | reverse complement strand
CCGGTGTTCGTGCCGGTGCCGGTGTTCACCTGGACCGGCTTCTACGCTGGTTTCAACGCCGGCTACGGCTTCGACGCCTCGAATCGCCAGACCAACGTCTACAACAATGTCTTTCCGAACCTTGTGCAGCCGAGCATCGCAGGCGCTCAGATCGTCTACTCCAACAACTCGAACGAGGGTTTCACGGGTGGTGGCCAGATCGGCTACAACTATCAGTTCACCCCGGGCTCGGGTGTCGTGATCGGTGTTGAGGCCGACGCTCAGTACGTCGATTTCGGCCGTAGCCGGAACAACGCTCTCGTCGGTCCCGGCACCTTTGCAGCCACCCCTGGCGTCACCTTCGTCGATCCGCGCGGCACCGCCAGCCTCGACTACTTCGGCACCGTGCGCGGCCGCCTTGGCTATGCCTTCGACCGCACCCTCGTGTACGGCACCGGTGGCTTCGCCTACGGCGCTGGCAGCAATGAGCGCTCCTTCGGCGGCTTCCGCGGCAACGACGACTTCCGCACTGGCTGGGCCGCTGGCGGCGGTATCGAGTACGCCCTGCCGACCGACTCGTTCCTGAACTTCTTCAAGTCCTCGGCCGTCACGCTCAAGGTCGAAGGCCTGTACGTGAACCTCGAGAACAACAACCGCAACGCTGGCGTCTACGCTTACGACACCAACAACGTTCTCTACCGTCAGCCCGGCTTCACCAACCGCAACAGCGGCACCGAGTTCGCCGTCGTCCGCGCCGGCCTGAACTACAAGTTCGGCTCCTACTAGGATCCGAACGGCCGCCCGCGCGACCGATCCGGTCGCGCGGGCTCGGGCCAACGGGAAAGCCCGGCCTCGCGGCCGGGCTTTCGCGCGTCTGGGGCCCTGTCCGAGCGCCCGTCGATCGCCCGCGCCACCGGAATGCCGGAGGCGCGGGCGATCGCGTTCTCAGATGTCGAGCTCGGCCCCGTCGGCGAAGGCGGCGCGCTCGGAGATGAAGGTGAAGCGGGCCTCGGGCTTGTTGCCCATCAGCCGCTCGACCGCGTCCCCGGTGGAGTCGCGGGCCTCGTCCAGCACCTCGACCCGCAGGAGCGTGCGCTTCTTGGGGTCCATGGTGGTCTCCTTCAGCTGCGCCGGCATCATCTCGCCGAGGCCCTTGAAGCGGCCGATCTCGACCTTGCCGTTCTTGAAGACCGTCCGGATCAGCTGCGCCTTGTGGTCGTCGTCGCGGGCATAGGCCGTCTTGGCGCCCTGGCTGATCCGGTAGAGCGGCGGGATCGCCAGGTAGAGGTGCCCGCGGTCGATGAGCTTGGGCATCTGCCGGTAGAAGAACGTGATCAGCAGCGAGGCGATGTGGGCGCCGTCGACGTCGGCGTCCGTCATGATGATCACCTTCTCGTAGCGAAGGTCCTCCGAGCGGTAGCCCGCGCCGGTGCCGCAGCCGAGCGCCTGGGTCAGGTCCGAGATCAGCTGGTTGGCGCCGAGCTTGTCCCGGCTCGCCGAGGCGACGTTGAGGATCTTGCCGCGTAAGGGCAGGATCGCCTGGGTGGCGCGGTCGCGCGCCTGCTTGGCCGAGCCGCCGGCCGAATCGCCCTCGACGATGAAGATCTCCGAGCCGGCCATGCCCGCCTTGGAGCAGTCGGCGAGCTTGCCCGGCAGGCGCAGCTTGCGGGTGGCGGACTTGCGCGCGACCTCCTTCTCCTGGCGCCGGCGCAGGCGCTCCTCGGCCCGGTCGATCACCCAGTCGAGGAGCTTGTTGGCCTGGCCCGGGGAGGCGGCGAGCCAATGGTCGAAGGCGTCGCGGATCGCGGTCTCGACGATGCGCGAGGCCTCGACGGTGGCGAGCTTGTCCTTGGTCTGGCCCTGGAACTCGGGCTCGCGGATGAACACCGAGAGCATCGAGGCGCAGGTCGCCATGACGTCGTCGGTGGTCACGGCCGTCATGCGCTTGGCCTGGTTCACCCGCTCGGCATGCTCGCGCAGCGCCCGCAGCAGGGCGACGCGCAGGCCGCTCTCGTGGGTGCCGCCCTCGGCCGTCGGGATGGTGTTGCAGTAGGAGGCCGAGACGCCGTCGTCGGTCACCATCCAGGCGACGGCCCATTCGAGCGAGCCGTGCCCGCCGGGCTTGGTGATCTTGCCCGAGAAGATCGCGTCGGTGACGAGCTCCTTGCCCTCGAGGTCGCGGGCGAGATAGTCGCGCAGGCCGCCGGGGAAGCGGTGCACGGTCTCGGCCGGCACGTCGTCCAGGCCTTCGAGCAGGGCGGGCGCGCAGCGCCAGCGGATCTCGACCCCGCCGAACAGGTAGGCCTTGGAGCGCGCCATCTTGAACAGGCGGCGGGGGTCGAACTTCAGCGCCCCGAAGATCTCGGCATCGGGGTGGAAGCGCACGCGGGTGCCGCGCCGGTTCTGCACCCGGCCCACGGTCTCCAGCGGCCCCTGCACGTGGCCGCGCGAAAAGGTCTGGCGGTAGAGGGTCTGGCTGCGGGCGACCTCGACCTCGAGTTCGTCCGAGAGGGCGTTGACCACCGAGATGCCGACGCCGTGCAGGCCGCCCGAAGTCTCGTAGACCTTGGAGTCGAACTTACCGCCCGCGTGCAGGATGGTCATGATGACCTCCAGCGCCGACTTGGTGGGGTATTTCGGGTGCGGGTCGACGGGGATGCCGCGGCCGTTGTCGGTGACGACGAGGTGGCCGCTCTCCTCCAGCTCCACCTCGATGAAGCTGGCATGGCCCGCCACGGCCTCGTCCATGGAATTGTCGATCACCTCGGCGAAGAGGTGGTGCAGGGCGCGCTCGTCGGTGCCGCCGATATACATGCCGGGGCGACGCCGCACCGGCTCCAACCCCTCCAGCACCTCGATGGTGGAGGCGTCGTAGCCGGCCTCCGCCGAGAGGGGCGGCGACGGCGGCGCGAGTGGCGCCACGGCGGCCTCGAGCTTGCGGCGCTCGGCAGCCTTCGGCGCGGGTGCCTTGCCGCCGGCGAAGAGATCGCGTGCGGGGTCGCTCACCGGAGCGCCTCGCGCGGGTGATGGTGAGGCCGCGGGCTTCGCGGGCCGGATCGCAGAGGGAGACCGTGCAGCATTCGCCTTCATCCTCTCACCATACCGGAACAAACCGGAAACAGAAAGGGGTTCCCGCCCGGTCGGGCAGGGGCCGGAAGCCCCCGCCGCACAGGGCGTACCACCCCATGACATGGTATGGATGTGGTTAAGAAGGCCTGACGGTGGCGTGATCGGTGGATCGTCGCGGAACGCGCGCCCCATCTGCGCCCCATCCGCGCCCCTGTCGCGTCCCGCCTCAGGTCCCGACGCGGCCGCCGCCGCGGCGGGTGATCGTCAGCACGGCGGGGCGGGGCGGCATCGCCGGGTCGAAGTCGGGCCAGCGCGTGGCGGGCGCCTCGAAGGTGGCGGGCACCGCCTTCGGGTCCTCCTCGTCGGCCTCGCCGGGATGCTGGACGGCCACGAAGAAGGTGGTGTCGTCCGGCGTGAAATAGGGCCCGCACATCTCGGCGCCGTGGGGCACGCGGAAGAAGTGCTTGCCGGTGCCGCGGCCCGGCCCTTCCGTCTCCACCGCCCAGATGCCGTCGTTGCGGCCGGTGCGCGAGGGCGCGTTGCCGTCCGTGGCGACCCAGAGCCGGCCCATGCCGTCGACCGCGCAATTGTCCGGCATGCCGAACCAGCCGTTCGCCGTGGTGGCCGACGAGAAGGTGGCGCCCACCGCCGCGACGCTCGGATCGCCGCAGCGGACCAGGATCTCCCAGGTGAAGCCGGTGGCGGCGTGGTCGCCGTCGTCGGGGGTGAGTTCGACGATGTGGCCAAAGCGGTTGTCGGCGCGCGGGTTGGCGGCATCGACCTGGTCGGCCTTGCGCTTCCCGTTGTTGGTCAGCATCACGTAGACCTTGCCGGTCTTCGGATTGGCCTCGACGTCCTCGGGCCGGTCCATCTTGGTGGCCCCGAGGCGGTCGGCGGCGAGCCGGGCGCCGATCACCACGTCGGCCTGGCCGTGGAAGCCGTTCTCGGGCGTGAGCGGCCCCTGGCCGAACACCAGCGGCATCCAGGTCCCGCGCCCGTCGGCGTCGAAGCGGGCCACGTGCAGGGTTCCGGAATCCAGGAGGTCGCGGTCGCCGCTGTCGGCCCGGCCCGTGGTGACGAACTTGTAGACGTAGTCGAAGCGCTCGTCGTCGCCCTGGTAGATCACGTACTGGCCTTGCCTCGCGACGATGCCCGCCGCGCCCTCGTGCTTGAAGCGCCCCAGCGCCGTGCGCTTCTTCGGAGTCGCGGTCGGGTCGAACGGGTCGATCTCCACCACCCAGCCGAAGCGGTTGGGCTCGTTGGGCTCCTTTCCGACGTCGAAGCGCTCGTGGAAGCGGCCCCAGGCATAGGCGCCGGCCGGCAGGTTGAAGCGCTTGTGGTTGGCGGCCTCCGGCGAGCCCTCGGCCAGGGCCCCGGTGAAGTAGTAGTTGATGTTCTCCTCGCAGGTGAGCCACGTCCCCCAGGGGGTCGTGCCGCCGGCGCAGTTGTTGATCGTCCCGAGGACCGCCCGGCCGCTGGGATCGGCGGCGGTCCGCACCCGGTCGGTGCCGGCGGCCGGGCCGGTCAGGACCATCGGCGTCCCGGCCGTGAGGCGGCGGGCGTAGCGCGAATCCGGCACCACCGCCCACCTGCCGTCCTGCCGTCGGATCTCGATGACCGAGCCGCCATGGGCCGCCATCTCGATGTCGACGCGTTCCCGGGTCATGCCCTTGAAGGCGACCGCCTTGACGTCCTGGCGGCCGAGGCCGGGGAACATCAGCTCCTCGTTGGTGTATTCGTGGTTGACCACGAGCAGGCCGTGCGCAGCCGGGTCGGCCGCCCCCGGCATGGGGAAGTAGCCGACGAAGTCGTTGTTGTAGCCGAATTGCTGGGCCTGCGCGGCCGCCGTCTGGTTGCGCGGGTCGAAGGCCGGCGCGCCGGGCAGCACCGGATCGCCCCAGCGGATCAGGATCCCGGCGTCGTGCCCGGCGGCGACGTGATGGTGCGCGTCCGATCCGGCCTCGATCTCGGCGAAGGGGAAGCGGGTGTCGGGGGCTTGAGGGCCTTCGGGGGCTTGGGGGCCTTCGGAAGCTTGGGGGCCTTCGGCGGCCTGCGCCGTCCCGGCGGCGAGGGCGCGGGGCGTCACCACCGCCGCGATGGCGCCGACGCCGAGCAGCCCGCGCAGGAGGTCGCGCCGGTCGAAGCGCGCCGCGACGATGTCGCCGAAGGTCGGGTTGGCGCTGCCGTTCGACCCGCGATCCTCCGCGGCCTCCGCGGCCTGCGAGCGGGTTCGCGTCGGTTCGGTCATGCGTCGGGTCCGTGAAGGCGGGTGGCAAACCCTTTCGCTAGCCGGCCCGCATGGCACCGGTGTGACGGCCCCGCGACCGGACAGGTTCGCCGGGAACCCTCGGCGGCCGCGGGCTGGGAAGCGGCCGCCGCGGCGCTCAGGCCTTCTTGCGGGTCGCCGCGGGCGTGTCGGCGGCGACCGCGGCGGGGCGTTTCGCCGGCTTCTTGGCCGCGCCCGCCTTGGCCGCCGACCCGGCGACCCGTTCATCGGCTTCCGCCGCCGCCTCGGCCGGAGCCTTCTTCTCCGGAGCCTTCTTCTCCGAAGCCTTCTTGGCCGGAGCCTTCTTCGCGGCGGGCTTCTTGGCAGCCGCCTTCCTGGCCGGAGCCTTCTTCTTGCCTCCGCCCGCGGCCTCGCGGGCGGCGATCAGCTCCAGCGCCTGGGGCAGGTCGACCGCCTCGGCGGCCATGGTCTTGGGCAGCGTGGCGTTGGTGGTGCCGTCGGTCACGTAGGGGCCGTACTTGCCCGACTTCACCACGATGGGCTTGCCCGTCTCGGGGTGCTCGCCCAGCGGCCGGCCCGGATCGGCCGCCGGCCCGCGCCGGCCGCCGCCCTGCTCCTTGGCGACGATGAGGTCGATGGCCCGGTTGGCGCCGATCTCCAGCACGTCGTCGTCGCGGCCGAGATTCGCGTACATCTTGCCGTGCTGCACGTAGGGTCCGAAGCGGCCGAGATTGGCCAGGATCGGCTCGCCCGTCTCGGGGTGCCGCGCGACCTCGCGCGGCAGGGAGAGCAGCTTCAGGGCCATCTCCAGGTCGACCGAGGACGGGCTGGTGTCCTTCGGGATCGAGGAGCGCTTGGGCTTGGGCGCCTCCTTCTCGGTGGAGGCCTCGCCGAGCTGCACGAAGGGGCCGAAGCGCCCGTCGCGCACCGTCACGGGCAGGCCCGAGACGGGGTCGTTGCCCAGCACCCGCGTGCCGGGCTGGCCGCCGTTCTCGGACGCGCCTTCGCCGTCGCCCTCGACGCCCGAGGCGGCGAGCTGGCGGGTGTACTTGCACTCCGGATAGTTCGAGCAGCCCACGAAGGCGCCGAACTTGCCGAGCTTCAGGGAGAGCTGGCCGGAGCCGCAGGTCGGGCAGGTGCGCGGGTTCGAGCCGTCCGCCTTCTCGGGGAAGATGTGGGCGCCGAGCAGGTCGTTGAGGGCGTCGAGCACCTCCGCGACGCGCAGCTCCTTGGTGCCGGCGATCGCGGTGGAGAAGTCGCGCCAGAAGTCGCGCAGCACCTCGCGCCAGTCGATCTCGGCGT
>NZ_JBKEZQ010000060.1:0-6854 GCF_053345175.1 Methylobacterium sp. M6A4_1b | reverse complement strand
AGGTCACAGGTTCAAATCCTGTCCCCGCAACCAAAACACACCAAAGCCCGCCCCGGTGAAAACCAGGCGGGCTTTGGACGTTCAGGCCTCCGGCAGGCCCAGGATCGTGCGCGCCTCCGCGGGCGTCGCGACCCTGCGACCGTGGCGCTCCACCCTCTCGGCCGCGAGGGCGACGAGCTCGGCGTTTCCGCTGGCGAGCCGCTCGCGGGTGATCCGGATGTTGTCCTCGAGGCCGGTCCGGACCGCATCCGCGCCGCGGGCAAGGCCCCAATCCATCACCTCCGCCTGGTGTCGGCCGATTCCCGCGGCCGTCCAGGTCGCCTTCGGCAGGATGCGCCGCAGCTCGCCGAGCATGAGGTCGAGGAGGTGCGGGTCCGCCGGCATCGCGTTCCTGATCCCCAGCACGAACTGCACGTGCGGGCGCTCGTCGATCAGCCCGGCTTCGACGAGGCGCAGGGCGCCGTGAAGATGGGACAGGTCGAAGATCTCGATCTCGGGACGCACGCCGAAGCGCTTCATCCGGCCAGCCAGATCCGACACCAGCGTGGCGTGGTTCTTGTAGACGATGGTCGGGAAATTGACCGAACCGGTCGAGAGCGAGGCCATGTCGGGGCGGTGCTGCAGGGACAGGCCCCGGCTCGCCGGATCGCGTCCGCGCCCGCCCGTCGAGAACTGCACGATCAGGCCCGGGCAGTGCCGGCGCAGGCCCTCCTGCACGGCGGCGAAGCGGTCTGGGTCCGAGGACGGCGTCTCGTCGTCGTTGCGCACGTGGATATGGGCGAGGGTGGCGCCGGCGGCATAGGCCTCCCGGGTCGAGGCGATCTGCTCCGCCACGGTCACCGGCAGCGCGGGATTGTCGGACTTGCGCGGCACCGAGCCGGTGATCGCGACGGCGATGACGACGGGCGCGTTCATGGGGTCTCCTCCTATAGGGAGCGGTTCTCGGTGCCCCTCCCCGCCCGGCATGGCCGGCAATGGCGGCGACCGCAAGCGTGGGCGCCTCAGGCGCGACCGGACCCTTTCCGGACCCGCGCGCCGGGCTTATGACGGGACGCCATGAACGACACGATCCTGATCCTGAACGGCCCGAACCTGAACCTGCTCGGGCAGCGCGAGCCGCACATCTACGGGCATGAGACGCTCGCGGACGTGGAGGCCCGCTGCCGGACCCTGGCGGCGAGCGTCGGCCTCGCCCTCGCCTTCCACCAGAGCAACGCCGAGCACCAGCTCATCGACTGGATCCAGGCCTACCGGGTCGACTCGGCCGGCATCGTGATCAATGCCGGCGCCTACACCCACACCTCGGTCGCGATCCTCGACGCGCTGAACGCCTGCACGGTGCCGGTCATCGAGTGCCACATCTCGAACGTGCACCGGCGCGAGGCCTTCCGGCATCATTCCTACGTGTCACTCGCCGCCACGGCGGTGCTGGCGGGCTTCGGCACGCATGGCTACGAACTCGCCATCCGGCACCTCGCCCACCTGCGCGGCGCCGCGTAGGCTCAAGCGGTCTTCGTCCGCAGGCGGGCCACGCTGTTCCAGGCCGGTGCCAGGACGAAGCTCGTCACCGGGATCAGCGCCGCGCCGACCACCAGGCCGACGAGGCCGGAGCCGGCGGCGGTCACGAGCCACTCCACCGTTCCGGCGAGGGGGCCGGCCACGCTCGCCGCGCCGGCCGCCGCGGCGTGGATGGCGTGGCCGATCTGGGGCAGGCCGTAGGTCTCCAGGCCGTGCACCAGGATGCCGCCGCCGACCCAGATCATCGCGGCGGTGCCGACGACGGCCAGGATCTTGAGGAAGCCCGGCATGCCCTTGACCAGCGCGCGGCCGATGCCGCGCACGAGGCTGCCGAAGGCCGAGCGCGACCCGTTGGCCGCCATGGCGACGCCGGCATCGTCCGCCTTCACGATCAGGGCCACGCCGCCATACACCGCCACCGTGATCCCCACCGCCACGACGGCGAGGACGGCGGTCTTCATCCAGATCGAGCCCTCGGGCAGGGCCGCGAGGGTGATCGCCATGATCTCGGCGGACAGGATGAAGTCGGTCTTGATCGCGCTGGAGACCTTTTGGTCCTCCAGGGCCTGGGCGCTGCCGGCCGCCCCGTCGCGCTCGGCCTCGTAGGCATGGGCCCCGTGCGGGAACAGCGCCTCGTAGACCTTCTCGCTGCCCTCGTAGCTGAGATACGCGCCGCCGAGCATTAGCAGGGGCGTGATCGCCCAGGGCGCGAAGGCGCCGAGCGCCAGGGCGGCGGGCAGCAGGAACAGCAGCTTGTTGCGCAGGGATCCCATGGCGATGCGGCCGACGATGGGAAGCTCGCGCTCGGCGGCGAAGCCCACGACGTAGCGTGGCGTCACGGCGGCATCGTCGATGACGACGCCGGCCGCCTTCACCCCGGCGCGGCCCGCCTGGGCCGCGACGTCGTCGAGGGAAGCCGCCGCCACTTTGGCGAGAGCCGCGATGTCATCGAGAAGCGCGATCAGTCCGATGCTCACGGGACACCCCTGCCTGCCGGGTCACAGCCCCCGCGCGGAATGGCGCGGCGAGCTTGGCCTTTACAGGAGACGAACGAGCGGGGGATTTGATCCCTTGCCGGCGTCGATGCCCCGGGCGAAGGCGCCTTTCGCAGGGGCGTCGGCGATCGTGTCGATTCTGGACGCTGTAAGCCCGGGCGGAGCGTCCTTGCCATCCGGCCCTGCGGATCGGGCGGGTCCGCATCGCGTAAGGGTCTATCGGCCGAAACCGGGGTCGTGGAAACCGGGGTCGTGGAAACCGGGTTCGAAGACCTGTCCGTCGCGCGGTAATGCCATCGTCGAACGCGCATCGGGTCCGCAGACTGTCCCAAATCATCTATCGACGGACAGGCCGCGTCCCTGATCCCGCGTCACGGCCCCGGGGTGGAGACTTCCGCGGGGTCGGTCTCGGACCACGGGCCAGGACCCACGAAAAAAGGTCAGGGCGACGACCCTGACCTCGATGGGTATTTCGATCCGTGTGCCCGCTGGGATCCGGCCCGGCCCTAGAACGGGATGTCGTCGTCGAGGTCGAAGTTCGGCTTGGAGCCGCCACCGCCACCGCCACCGCCACCGCCGCCCGAGGCCGGCCGGCGCTCGCCGCCACCACCGGAGGAGGAGCGGCCACCGCCGTAATCCCCGCCGCGGTCGCCGCCGCGTCCGCCGCCACCACCACTACCGCCGCCGAAATCACCGCCCCGGCTGATCTGGCCGCCGCCCTCCTCGTCCGTGCCCATCTCACCGCCGCCACTGCGGCCGTCGAGCAGGGTCAGCTCGCCGCGGAAGCGCTGGAGCACCACCTCGGTGGTGTACTTCTCGACGCCGGACTGGTCCGCCCATTTGCGGGTCTGGAGCTGGCCCTCGATGTAGACCTTCGAGCCCTTGCGCAGGTACTGCTCCGCCACGCGGGCGAGGTTCTCGTTGTAGATCACCACCGAGTGCCACTCGGTCTTCTCCTTGCGCTCGCCCGACATCTTGTCCTTCCAGGACTCCGATGTGGCGATGCGCAGGTTGACCACGGGATCACCGGAGGCGAGGCGTCGTGTCTCTGGGTCGCGCCCGAGATTGCCCACCAGGATCACCTTGTTCACGCTGCCGGCCATGCCGCTCTCTCCTACCGATCGATCTCACTGCGCGCTGCGGCCCCGAACGCCCGGGACGCCGCCCTGTCATGGGCCTCTCGGGCCCCGGCGGCAATCGCGGTCGGCGGGCTGTCCCCGTGACTCCCAGGGAATCGCAGGACCTGCACGTTCTACCTTTGTTCCGACCTGGGAGCAAGGCGCCCCGGGAGGGGCGCCCTGCCCTTCGCTCAGCGGATGCGAACGATGAGCTTGCCGAAATTGCGGCCCTGCAGCAGGCCCGCGAAGGCCTCCGGCGCGTTCTCCAGCCCGTCGACGATGTCCTCGCGATGGACCACGAGGCCGTCGCGCAGCCACGCCCCGACCTCGCGCAGGAACTCGGCCTCCTGGGGGGCGAAGTCCCAGACGATGAAGCCCTGGAGATGGAGGCGCTTCGACAGGACCGCGCGCATCAGCACCGGCACCCGGTCGGGTCCGGGCGGCAGCTCGGTGGCGTTGTAGCCCGAGACGAGGCCGCAGACCGGCACCCGCGCGAAGTTGTTGAGCAGCGGCAGGACCGCGTCGAAGACGGCGCCGCCGACATTCTCGAAATAGACGTCGATCCCGTCCGGGCAGGCGGCGGCCAGCGCGTCGGGGAAATCCTCGGCGCGGTGGTCGAGGGCCGCGTCGAAGGCGAGCGTGTCGCGCAGGAAGGCGCATTTCTCCGGGCCGCCCGCGATGCCCACCGCCCTCGCCCCCTTGCGCCTGGCGATCTGACCGACGAGGGAGCCCACCGGGCCGGTGGCCGCGGCCACCACCACGGTCTCGCCGGGTTTCGGCTGGCCGATGTTGAGGAGACCCGTATAGGCCGTCATGCCGGGCATGCCGAGGATGCCGAGGGCGGTGGTGACGGGGGCCGCTTCCGGATCGAGGCGGCGCAGGCCGCGTCCGTCCGAGACGGCGAAGTCCTGCCAGCCGCCGAAGCCCACCACGGTCTCGCCGGCCTGAAAGTCGGGATGGTGGGACTCGATCACCTCCGCCACGGTGGCGCCCACCATGGTGTCGCCGATCGCCACCGGCTCGGCATAGGATTTCGCCGCGCTCATGCGCCCGCGCATGTAGGGGTCGAGGGAGAGGTAGCGGTTGGCCAGCAGCACCTCGCCCGCCTTCGCCACCGGCAGCCGCCCCTCCTCCAGCCAGAAATGCGAGGCGTTCGGCTCGCCGTGCGGACGGGCGGCGAGGACGATGCGGCGGTTCACGTGGGTCATGGCGGATTCCGGGGATTTCGCGAGGTGCGAGGGGCGCGCTGCGGGCAGGCGCATGGTCGGGAGGTCCCCCGACAGATGGGACGGCCGCGGCCGATGACAATTCTGCTCTGCGCGGGTCCGGGTTTTGCGCGGGGACAAGTGGCGCTCCGGCGCGTTGCCCCGGAACGGTGAACCACACGGGAGTTTCGGCGATGGCGTGCGGATGGCGGATGCTCGGGGCGATGCTCGTGGCGATGCTCGTGGGCGTCACGGCGGCTCAGGCGGCGGAGAACCCGCTCGCACGCGACCGCTGGACCTCGCGCGTGTTGGTGATTTCCGCCCCCGAGCCCGGCGATCCGCGGGTGGCGGCCCAGCGCGCCGAACTCGACAACGCCCGTGCCGGGGTCACCGAGCGCGATCTCGTCGTCCGCGAGGCCTTCGGCGACAGCGTGGAAGCGCGCCGCCTGCGCACCGCCCTCGGCCTTCCGGCGGACGGCTTTCGCGTGGTGCTCGTCGGCAAGGACGGTGAGCCCAAGCGGACCGAGACCGCGCCGATCCCGGCCGATGCGCTGTTCGAGACCATCGACGCGATGCCGATGCGCCGGGACGAGCGACGGCGCTGAGCACCGCGCGAGTCCGGCCACGAGGCGTGGAAATTCGACCGGCATGAAACGTATGGCCCGCCCCGTCCGCAAGTGGCTTATGATCCGCTGGTCTGAGCAGTCTGCATAAACGTATCCGGCCTTCCGGCAGCGCCATTGGCCAAGATGGAGATCCGCGCGTTCTGGTCCTCATAAAAGGGTCGGCGTCGAGCGCCATTTTACGCCAGAGGCTTCCAGAACACCGATCGACTGTCAGGCCATCTTTCTCTCGCCGCTCGCAGACAACGTAAGGCCGACGAAGGCTTCGCCGACCAAGCTCGGTTCAGGCAGCCAACGCTGCCGGCTCATAGACGCGTTCGTGGCGCAGAAGTGCCCACACGGTCCGAGCCATCTTGGCTGCCAGCGCGACGACGGCGGTATTAGCATGTGCCCGCGCCAGCAGGCCCCGTAGCCACTGGCCGATCAGCGTATCGCTCTTGCGCAAAGTCGGCATCGCGGCCCGAGCGCCCTGGATCAGCATCTTGCGCAGGTACTTGCTGCCACGTTTGGTGATCCCGAGGAGACGTGGTCGTCCGCCCGTTGTGACCTGACGCGGCACGAGGCCGAGCCAGGCCGCCAGATCACGTCCGCGGGCGAAGGTCGCCACATCACCGATCGCCGCGACCAGCGCCGTCGCGTTGAGGGCGCCGATGCCCGGGATGGTGGTAAGCCGGCGCGCACTTTCGTCGGTCCGAGCCTGTTCGACGAACTCTGCGTCGAGGGCTGCGATGCGTCCGTCGAGGGACTGCCAGCGATCCCGGACGTCCGCCACGAGGATGCGCATCCGTGGCGTGAGGTCAGAGACCGCCTCGGTATCGAGCAGATTTTCTAAGCTAGCGGCGAGCTTGGCGCGTCCCTGCGGGACGATGTGACCGCGCTCCAGAAGGATGGCGCGGATCTGGTTCATCAGGGCCGTGCGTTCGCCGACAAGTTGGTCCCGCACCCGGTGCAGGGTCTGCATGTCGAGCTGTGCCTCCGACTTCAATGCCACGAACCGCATGGTCGGACGCGTCGCAGCCTCTGCGATCGCCTCAGCGTCGCGGTCGTCATTCTTCTGGGCTTTGACGTAGGGCCGCACATATTCCGGCGACATCAACCGGATGGTGTGGCCTTGAGCGGCGAGCGCCCGGCCCATGTGATGCGCGCCACAGCACGCCTCCATGGCGATGATGCAAGCTGGAAGCGTTGCGCCAAAGGTCATCACCGTCTCGCGCCGCATCCGGCGTCGCAAGACGACCCGACCGGTCGCATCCTGCCCGACAAGGCTGCAGCTGTTCTTGCCCAGATCGATCCCGAGTATCGCAATGGCCATCGGTCCGCTCCATCCCTCGTGTGAGCCACACTGCAAACCTAGCAGTGAAGCCCAGTGAGGGGCGGGCCATCCATAAAAGGGGC
>NZ_JBKEZQ010000006.1:0-219906 GCF_053345175.1 Methylobacterium sp. M6A4_1b | reverse complement strand
AGGGAGCTGGCAATCGCTCGCCGTTAAGCCTCAGTTTGACGTCGGCACTCCAGACACCCCTCCGAACAGCTTCGCCATTCGCTCGAGCTTATCCGGGTTGCGGGTAAAGTAGATGCCGATGATCAGGCCATCCTCGATGTCGAGCGCGACGGTCTGATACGTCCCGCTCCGCTCCAAACTAAAGTAGCCGGGCAGGCCGTCGATCCAGAGATCCTGCAGCTTCTGGGAATCCTGGACCCAGGTTTTGCGCACGGCACCTTCGAACATGCGCGTGACCTTCTCGATGCCGATGATGGGCCGTGGGAACGCGTGCACCTTTCCACCCCCATCGGAGTGAACGACCACGGAATCCGCCAGCATGGTCCGGAGCGCCGCGATCTCGCCCGTGGACACCGCCTCGAAGAAGGCCTTGGCGATGCGCGCCCCCTCGTCCCGCTCGACGGGGAAGCGCGGGCGCGCGGACTGCACGTGTTTCCTGGCCCGCGCGGCGAGCTGACGGACAGCCGGCGGCTCGCGCCGGAGGGTGGTCGCGATGTCCGCGAGCGGGACCGCGAAGACGTCGTGGAGGAGGAACGCCGCCCGCTCCAGCGGTGAAAGCCTCTCCAGGGCGAGCATCAGCGTCAGCGTCAGATCATCGCCCGGGGCTTCGTCCGGGACCAGGGCGACGGGCTCGGGCAACCAGGTTCCGAAATAGGTCTCTCGCCGAACCCGGGCGGACTTCATCACATCCAGGCAGAGCCGCGTCACCGTCCGGGATAGGAAGGCGCCGGCCGAGGCGACCTCGGCATGGTCGACGTGCCGCCAACGGAGCCAGGCGTCCTGTACGACGTCCTCGGCCTCGCCGAGGGAGCCGAGCATGCGGTAGGCGAGCCGGACGAGACGTGCCCGTTCCTGTTCGAAGACGTTGGTCGGATCGTCAATGGTCGGCATGGCGGAACGACCAGGCGCTGAGGGCGACGGCGATAAGGGCAGGAAGCGTCACCGCGGGAAAGTCCCGGGGCAGAACCTCCGGCCCGCAGATGCCCACCGCGACCTCCCAGAAATGGAAAAGGGCATGGCCCGAGAGCCAGATCGCACCCATGCTCCAGAGCAGGACGCGCGAGCCGGGTCTCACGGCCCCATAGACGAAGCCCGACCCGATCAGCACGAAGATCAGGCCGATATCGCGCAGGAAATGCTGATTGAAGGGGCCTGTCGTCGTCACGCCCGGTACCGCGAAATACCATGCCTCGGGTGCGTTGAGCATGAAGAGGCCGTTTCCGGCCAGCCCCGCGCCGAGGATGCCGGCGAGTGCCGGTATGGTTCTGATCATTGAGCTCTCCCACGCGATCGGTTCACGTGCGTGACGATGCGCTGCCGTCCGATGTGACATGGGACGCGCGTTGCCGCGGGGCACCGTCCGGAACCTTGGCTTTGCACGGCTCGGATCACGGGGCAGTGGTCGCGTGATCCGATGTTCGAGCGTCGCTGCGAAGCACGCGTTCGCGCCCTGATCCGCAAGCCATGATCCGCAAGCCGGAAATGCTCCGATCGCAGCGACCTCCATCGAAGACCGACCGCTTTCGAGATGCCCGGGTGTGGGCATTGACGGCAACGTCGGGTCGAGACCGGTCCGTCCGCTCTACGACCGGTTCGGGTGGACTTTTGCTGGCCCGCTTCCGGAAGGAAATGCAACGAAACCGGACGATTTCATAAATCGTCCCGATCGGCGGCTTTGCGGACATGTCGGTCGTTTGCGGAATGATGGCCGCCCGGGCGACCGTTGCCCGTCACGCGCCGCCTAAAACATCCCGTTCGGATTGGCGGAGGATTCGGGTAAGACCTGCATGACATCCCAGTGCTCGACGATCTTTCCGTCGATGTCGAGCCGGAAAATGTCGATGGCCGCGTAATCGCGGTTGCCCGGCCAATGCTGGAGACAGTGAAGAACGACGAAATCACCTTCGGCGACGACCCGCCTCACCTCGACCCGCTTGCCCGGCCACTCACGGGCCATCCGTTCGAAATACGCAATGAAGCCGTCCTTGCCGTTTGCCACATGCGGGTTGTGCTGAATGTAGTCGGCGCCGGCATACCGTTCGATCGCCTCGCGCGGCCGGCAATCGTTGAACATCAGCTCATAGAAAGCGATCACGTTCGCCTTGTTCTTTGCGAGATCAATCATGCGCTTCCTCAGAGTGTCGGCTTTGACGCAGCAGGACACGGTTCAAGGCTAGGATGCGGTCGCTCGCATCAGTCGAACCTCGCACGCGGTGGCGCTCGGGTCCTGCCGAGGTGGACCGGACGACGAGCCCGTGTCCGGACGTGATGGCCGCGAGATAGGCGCGACCGAACAGGTCGGCACATCCTACGACCGTGGTGGCGACGCGGTCTTCCCCTCAGGCCCGGCGCCGCATCCGGAGCAGGGAGAGGTGGAGGTGTCGTCTGCGACCACCAGGACCTTGTGCCCTCGCAGGTCAGAGGAGCCGGCAGGAAACCTGCGGTGTCACGACCTGACCCGAAGCACGATCTTGCCCCTCATCCGGCCCTCCTCCGAGCGCGCGTGAGCGCGTGCGACTTCGCCGAGAGGAAACTCCGAACCGACCTGCGGCACCACCAGACCTTGGTCGATGAGGCGCGTGAGGGCGTCGAGCTTGCTTCTATTCTGGCGAGAGAAGACGAAGTGATAGGTCGCGTTCCGGCCCCAGGCGTCGATGAGGTTCTGGGGTGTCGCCGTGTCGACCAGGGTGACCACACGCCCGTCCTCGCGGAGAATACGGGGGGAACGCGCAAGCGTGTCGCGCCCCAGCGTATCCAGGACGACGTCGACGCCCCTGCCTCCGGTCAGGCGATTGACCGCGTCCACATAGTCCTCGCGCTCGAAGTCGATGACCGCAGAGGCGCCGAGCCCTTCGACGAGCGCCGCGTCACTGCCTCGTGCCGTCGCCAGAACCCGCGCGCCGACGGCCTTGGCAACCTGGACGGCGATGGCCCCGACGCCACCGGCGCCGCCATGGATCAGGATGGTCTCGGTCACCTGCAAACGGGCGCGCTCGACCAACCCTTCCCAGACGGTCACGCCGACGAGACCGACGCTCGCGGCCTGGGCATGGGAGATGTTGACCGGCTTCCGCGCCACGATGTCGACATCCGCCACGTGGTATTCCGCGTATGATCCCGGGCCGCCGAAGATCTTCGACGTGTAGTAGACCTCATCCCCGACACTGAACTCCGTCACGGCGGATCCGATCTGGTCGACGACCCCGGAGACGTCTTGTCCGATGATGGCCGGCAATTCGACCTCTTCGACATAGTCCCCCCGGCGGATCTGGCAGTCGAGCGGGTTGATCGACGTCGCATGCACCGCCACGCGGACCTGCCGAGGCCCCGGTCGGGGGTCGGGAAGATTACGGAGCGCGAAGCTGTCCGGCCCGCCAAACCGGGTCAACACCATCGCTTTCATGTGAGCCTCCTACCGTGGCAGGTGCCTTTGTGTCAGCCGAAGAACCGGATGACGAACGCGTTCTCCTCACGTGACGGATGAGCTACGTTCAGCCATGCCGATGCGGAGACGACTTCCCCCGCTCGCGGCGCTGCGGGCCTTCGAGGCAGCCGCGCGCCGCCTGAGCTTCCGCGACGCCGCCGACGAGCTGGGCGTCACGCCGACCGCGATCAGCCACCAGATCCGGCTGCTCGAACAGACCTTGGAGCTTCGCCTCTTCCACCGCGAGACGCGCCGGGTCCGTCTCACCGCCGAGGGGGCCGTGCTGCTGCCCGTGCTGCGCGACGGCTTCGACGCCTTCGCCGAGGCCATCGAACGGATACGCAGCCGGCACGCCGCCGGCGTCCCTACGCTCTCAGCGCCGACTGCCTTCGTCGCGAAGTGGCTCGTGCCGCGGCTCGCCGCTTTTCGCGCCCTGCATCCCGGTCGTGATCTTCGCCTGCACGCCTCCGACAGTCTGGTGGACTTTGCGCGCGACGGGGTAGACGTCGCCGTCCGATACGGGCCTGGCCCCTACCCTGATCTCGACGCTCACAGACTGGCGGTCGACCGGGTCGCACCCGCTTGCAGTCCGCGCCTCGCGGTTCGCTCCGAGAGCGATCTGGCAAAATACCCGCTGCTGCACTTCGAGTGGCCGCACCTGACCGACGACACCCCGACATGGTCCGTCTGGCTGCGGCGGGCTGGAATCACGGACGTCGACGGCGACGCGGGTATTCGCTTCAGCGACGAAGGGCACGTCATCCAGGCCGCGATCGCGGGTCAGGGGATCGCACTCCTATCGCTCGTGCTTGCCGCCGACGACCTCGCGAGCGGCGCACTGGTGCAACCCTTCGGGCCGGTGCTCGACGCCCATCCCTACTGGGTCGTCCACCCGCGACAGCCCGCACGGGCAAGGGATGTGGCAAAGCTGGTCGAGTGGCTCCGGTCCTTGACCGTGTGATCGAGGAGCCCTGACGAAAGTCCGCTTCCGGGAAGTGCCGCCACCGCCCGAAATTCCTCATGGATGCGCACTGCGACCGAAAGATTGGCGGGGGGCGTCCGCTTCCGGCAACCACGCGACTGCGATTGGATGGCCAAGTCGGGTCGGGGGCGGAACGTCCGCTTCGGGGCACAGGGCCAGGGTCTGGTGACCACCCATCGCGGTCTTGGTCGTACCGCTCATCCGCGCGGAGCAACTGGTCCCGCCGTCGTGCCCCATGAGGCCATACCCGCCTCGCACCGTCGCGACGACTGCGTCGGGCCAGCCGGATCGGTCTGGATGCACATCGCCCCTGTGGTCCAGGTCGGCGGCCATCCGTTCACGACAAGGGGCGTCCGTTCACGGCAAGGGTATGCGAGCGAGGGTATGCCCCGGACGGCTCCTCTGCGAAGGCCCGCACACCACCCGCCGTCGACGCTCGATCCGGGTGCCGAAAACCGGAATGCGACCGGCGTGACGGCCCCGCAGAACGGCGGGCGGCAGTCCTCCCGCTGCCAGACCCTGAGCCGCCGAACCGGAGGCGCGTCTCCCGCGATCGCGAAACAGGCCTCCCCGATGGCCTCCGGCGTCCCCCGGTCCGCGCGCGGCCGTGCATCGACGACCCCCCGGGGGCGGAGGCTTCGCGAAGGTGACAGGCCGGGCGGGCTTTTGTAAGCACGGGGCCATCGCAGCCCGCCCGTTCTCGGAAAGCCCGTCCATGTCCCACGCCGACCTCGCCGCCACCATCGAGTCCGCCTGGGAGGAGCGCGCCGGCATCGACACCGGCACCAAGGGCGCCGTGCGCGAGGCCGTCGAGGAGGCCCTCGACCTCCTCGATTCCGGCAAGGCCCGGGTCGCCGAGAAGGTCGGCGACGACTGGCAGGTCAACCAGTGGCTCAAGAAGGCGGTGCTGCTCTCCTTCCGCCTCAACGACATGGAGATCATCCATGGCGGGCCGGACGGCGCCACCTGGTGGGACAAGGTGCCCTCCAAGTTCGAGGGCTGGAAGAAGAAGCATTTTCGCGAGGCGGGCTTCCGGGCGGTGCCCGGCTGCATCGTGCGCCGCGGCTCCTTCATCGCCCCCGGCGCGGTGCTGATGCCGAGCTTCATCAACCTCGGCGCCCGCGTCGGCGAGGGCACCATGGTCGACACCTGGGTCACCATCGGCTCCTGCGCCCAGGTGGGGAAGAACTGCCACATCTCGGGCGGCGCCGGCATCGCGGGCGTGCTCGAGCCGCTCCAGGCCAACCCCGTCATCATCGAGGACAACTGCTTCATCGGCGCCCGCGCCGAGGTGGCCGAGGGCGTGATCGTCGGCGAGGGCAGCGTGCTCTCCATGGGCGTCTATATCGGCGCCTCGACCAAGATCATCGACCGGACGACCGGCGAGGTGATGTACGGCCGGGTGCCGCCCTACTCGGTGGTGGTCTCCGGCACCACGCCGGGCAAGGACCTGCCCGACGGCAGCCCCGGCCCGGGCCTCTACTGCGCGGTGATCGTCAAGCGCGTCGATGCCGGCACCCGCTCCAAGACCGCCATCAACGAGCTCCTGCGCACCTGATCCCGGGGCATCTCCGGATTGGTCGCCCCGGTTCCGGGGCGTCGCCGGATCGACCGACCAGATTCCGAGCGATGCTCCCTTCGGGGCGTCGCCGGATCGCGTCGGGAGTTTCCGAGCGAAGCCCCTTCCGGGGCGTCGCCGGATCGCGTCAGGAGTTTCCGAGCGATGCTCCTTCCGGGGCGTCGCCGGATCGCGTCAGGAGTTTCCGAGCGAAGCCCCTTCCGGGGCGTCGCCGGATCGCGTCAGGAGTTTCCGAGCGAAGCCCCTTCCGGGGCGTCGCTCGGTCGCGTGCCGGTGCGGCCGGCCCTGCCCCATCTGGGGCCGATGGAATCGTCCCGGAAGCGAGGAAGAGGCGTACGATGATCGACCCGGCCCATTCCGCCCGGAGCTTCGCGCTGAAATTCGCCGGGCGCCGCGTGTCGACCCCCTACGACGTCGTGGGCAGCGGCCCCGACGCCCTCCTGCTGCCGGCCCTGTCCTCGATCTCGGCCCGGGTCGAGATGCGGCCCCTGGCCAAGGATCTCGGCCACGCCTATCGCTGCCTCGTGCCGGACTGGCCGGGCTTCGGCGACCACGTCCGCGCCCGGGTGCCGATGAACCCGGAGACGATGCACGCCTTCCTCGACGCCCTGCTGGCGGAGGCCCCCGGGCCCTACGCCCTCGGGGTCGCGGCCGGCCACGCGGCCGGCTACCTCGTGGCCGCCGCCCGGCGCCATCCCGGGGCCTTCGCGCGCCTCGTCCTCGTCGCTCCGACCTGGCGCGGCCCCCTGCCCACCGCCCTCGGGCCGGAGCGCAAGGGCCTGTTCGCGGGCCTGCGCCGGGCCGTCGAACTGCCGCTCCTCGGCGACGCCCTCTACCGCATCAACATCAGCCGCCCGGTCATCGGCCGGATGATGCGCGCCCACGTCTATGCCGACCCCGACCACGTCACCCCGGGCGTCATCGCCGACAAGCACGCCATCACCCGCCAGAACGGCGGCCGCTTCGGCACCGCCGCCTTCGTCACCGGTGGCCTCGACCCCTTCGCCAACCGGCGGGACTTCCGCGACCTGTTCGACGCCCCCGGCCTGCCGCCGGTCCTGGTCCTGCGGCCGGAGCGGGCGCCGCGCCGCTCCGGCGCCGAGATGGATGCGCTGATCGCCACCGGCCGGGTCGCCCGGGCCTCGGTGCCGGGCGCGCTCAGCCCGCACGAGGAGTATCCGGGCGAGGTCGCGGCCGCGATCCGCGCCGCCTGAGCCGCGCGGGACGAAAACCGCGCGACCTCGACGCGACCCCGTCGGTATACCGGCGCGTCCGCAGCCTCACATCTGCTGGGTCTGCGCGCCGCTGTCGGGCCGCGCCGGACCGAGATCGGGCACCTCGCCCATCGGCTCGTTCTGGACCACGGTGAACGTGCCCTTGCCGTCGAGGGACGGCCCGCTGGTCCAGCGCCCGGCCGGTGGCGGGGCGCCGTCGCGGGTGGTGGCGAAGAAGTTGTAATTGAACTTCTCGTGTTCCTTGCTCTGCGGGAAGCTGTTCGGGATCGGCAGGTTGCCCTCGTTGCCGCCGAGCTCCTCGATCACCGCGAGCCATTGCTGCTGGTGCATGGTGTCGCGCGCGATGAGGAAGTGCAGCATGTCCTTCATGCCGGCATCATGGGCGGCGTTGAACAGGCGAACCGCCAGGACACGGCCCGTCGTCTCGGCGGCGACGTTGCAATACATGTCCGCCGCGAGATTTCCACTGGCGTAGACATGGCTCATGTCGAAGGGCACGCCGTCGCAATTGCCCGGATAGGCCGCCATGCCGGTGGAGAGCACGTGCCGGTGGAGCATGCCCTCGATGGCGTGGCGCGGGTTCGCCCCGCCCATCACCGCGCCGACGACGCCGTCGGCCGCTCCCTCCTCCTGCAGCGTCGTCGGCGCGGTCTCGAGGTTCAGCGCTACCGCGGTGGCCAGCATCTCGATGTGGCCGATCTCCTCCGTCGCGGTGTTGAGCAGCATGTCGCGGTACTTGGTCGTCGGCCCGCGCGTGCCCCAGCCCTGGAAGAAGTACTGCATGCAGACGCGGATTTCGCCCTCGATGCCGCCGATCGCCTGCTGCAGCATCCGCGCGAAGATCGGGTCCGGGCTGTCGACCTTCACAGGGTATTGGAGGCGCTTATCATAGTATAACATGCGGTAAGTCTCGCCATTTTCGAACGAAGAGAACCCACGCATCACGTTGGCGACGGTGCGATGGGTGCGATTGCGGAGACATCGGCCTCCGGCTATTCCGAGAACCGAGGGTTTCACTTCGTGTTCAGTTTTTTCGGGGATGCAATTTGTTGCCGTATCGGCGCTTCTAGCCTCGGGCGGCGGTCATTTTTCCTCGGACCCCCGGCCGGAACGGCGGTTGCCCAAGACCGCTTGGCGTCGGACCCGGCCCGGCCGCATCGCACGAGGGCGGGTGCCGTGGACGAAGGGGACACCCGCCCTGGCTCGGCACCGACCTCGAGGCCCGCCGCCGAGCCCGCGGCATCGACACCCTGCTGACGATGTATCCTCGCCGCCACGGCCGGCAGGTCCGCCCCGCGACCACCGTGGAGGTTCTTCTCGCCTGGGACGTGACGCGGCTCAGCCCCGTCCGAGCAGGCGTCCGCCGGCGAGGCCGTTGCCGGCGATCACGAGGCCGACCACGAGCGCATGGAGGGCGAGGTCCGTCGCGGTGGCGTCGTGCGGGTGAAACGGCACGAGGAGCGCCGCCGCCGCCGCCGCTGCCGAGAGCCCTGCCAGGGCCGCCGTGAGGTTGGGCCGCAGGGGGCAGGCCCGCCGCAGCATCCAGACGAGGACCAGCGACAGCGGGATCGAGACGGTGAGCAGGAAGGCGACGCATCCGCCGGTCTGGTGCATGTCGGCCCGATCGGCCCCGGGCACCACCCAGTCGCGCAGGCAGCCGGCGCCGCTGGCTCCGATCCAGAGTGCGGCCGGCGCCAGGGGCAGCAGCGCCCAGGCGGAGGAGCGCCCCGGCACGCTGGTCTGGAACGCCGCGACGGCCGCCGTGACGGCGGTCAGCGCCGCGCCGAGGGCGGCATAGCGCAGGTCGGCCACCGCCATGCGGGCGCGCAGGGCCTCGAGGTCGGCGAACGGCAAGAGGGCGAGGCCCAGCCCGAGGGCGGCCGCACACCAGGCGAGCGCCCGGAACGACGGCGCAGGCAGGCGCCGGACGGGCCGCAGGCCGCCGGCGAGGTTGTCCACGAGGCGGTCCTGCGCGGGCGTGCGGGTCGCATCAGGCATCGTGTCGTCCTCGCTCGCCCGTCCGGGGGGTGCCTACCGCGTCCTGATCGGTGGATCCCGGCCCGAGCGTCCGGCGCAGGGCCTTGAGCGCCCGGTGCAGGTTCACCTTCAGGGCGCCCTTGCTGCGTCCCGTCAACGCGGCCGTCTCGTCCAGGCTGCGCTCCTGCAGGGCGAGATGCTCCACCGCCTGGCGCTGCCCTTCGGGCAGGGCGGCGACCGCCCGGGCGAGAACGCGCTCGCGCTCGCGCGCTTCCAATCCGTGCTCCGGAGCGGGGCCGCGATCGACCTCCGCTTCGTAGGCGATGGGGTCGTGGACCTCCCGCGGGCGTCGGCCGGCCCGGCGCATCCGGTCGATGGCCCGCCGTTGGGTGATGGCGCGCAGCCAGGGCAGGAAAGGCCGGGCCGGGTCGTAGGTCGCCCGCGCCCGATGGATCGTCAGCAATACGTCCTGAACGACGTCGTCCACCGCTTCCGGACGAACGCCCTGCGCCCGCGCCATCCCGGCGATCACCGGCAGGCAGTCGCGCAACAGGCGGCGATAGGCCTCCGCGTCGCCTGCCTGGGCGGCCGCCATGTCGGCCGCGAGGGTCTGGTCCCGGGTCATGCGCTCAAGTATTCCGCCACGCACCGCCGCGTGTCGGACGCTTCGGGCCCAGCGGAAGGCGTCGCGGGCACGCAGGGCGGGCAGGACGTGTCCGGCCGGGACGGCACAGGCCATCGGGAGGGCTCCATGATCCGGGAGGTCGGACCTCTCGCATCCCGCTTGTTCGCGCTGGCATCTCCGAAGGTTACGGAGCACATGGAACCGACCCTCACCCCGTTCGCTGTCTCACGCGGCAACATCTCACTCGGCAAGACGGAAGCGATCGACGTCGCGCAGGAGTTCGCGGAAGGCTTTGGCGCCATGGTCGAGGGCCAGGTTCCCCGCCTCCGCCGTACCGAGCCGAGCATCGCCGACGGCACCGGCCGGGTTGAGGTCTTCCGCCCGCCAAGCGAAGGCGGCGGGGCGACCGGCGCGCAGGTGGGTGAAGGTCCGCGTCATCGCCAGCGTGCGCGGTGTGAAATCCGTTATCTCGTGACGTCGCACCAAGTCCGGTCGCAGGGCCAGCATGAGGGCGGTCTCGATGCCGCCGCCATGGATGCCGTGGTGAATCTCCACCTCGGGAAACAGCTTGTCGGGATAGCCGAACCGACTCCAGGCAGTGGTCACCGCCACCATCGCGTGGCGCCCGCGCAAGTCTCCGGCCACCAGGTCGATCAAGCCGCTGTTGCCACCATGCGAGGTCACGATCACGAGCTTGCCGCAGCCGGCCCGGCGGACGGCATCGCCGATCCCGGTCCAAGCCTGCAGGGCCGTCGCCGTGGTCAGCGACAGGGTGCCGGGAAAGCTCTCGTGCTCGTCGGATTTGCCGATCACCTGGATCGGTAGGAGCAGCACGTCGAGATCGTCGGCCGGCAGCGCCATCAGGCGCGCGAGATAGCCCTCGGCGATGACTGCGTCGGTGGCCAAGGGTAGGTGCGGGCCGTGCTGCTCGATGGCGGCGACGGGCAGCACCGCGATGGCCCGACCCATGTCGCGAGCCCGGATCTCCTCCGTCGTCAACTCGGCCCAGTGGCGTATCGGCATCCCCGCTCTCCTCGGGCGGAGCGATCGAATCGCCGCGCGTCGCCCTGCGTGCCACGGAAACCGTCCCTCATCCAAGGGGTGCCACGCGGGACCGCCCAATGCGAAGAAGGCCGGGACGCGCGAGCGCCCCGACCTTCCGTCAGGTGGTTTGGAGTCCGCTCAGCGGGTGCGGCGCAGAAGCCATCCGGTGCTGAAGGCCGCGGCGGCCACGAGAATAAGCGTGGCGGCCTTGTTCTCGTCGGCCCGGCGGGCAACGGTCCGCCCGCGGCGCACCGCCTCGTTCTGGTAGATCCGACCGCGCTTCTGAAAATCGCCGGCGATCGCCCGGCTCCGGTGACGCGCCTCGTCAACGAGGTGGGCGCCGTCGCGATGCAGGTCGTCGGCGGTACCCCGGGCTCGGCCGTAGGCGTACTGTACGGCGCCGGCAGCCTGATCGTAGGCGCCCTCGGCCTGCGGACGCACCCGTCCGGTCACGGCGCCGAGCGCAGAGCGCCCGCGGCCCCGGATGTTGCGAATTCCGCCCTCGATCTGGTCGCGGTTCATACTCAATCCTCTTCGTCTCGGCCCCTGCCGGAACACCAAAGCAATCATGAGTGGTCGTTCCGGGCGGGCCTCCATCCATGGCGCGGCGGAGTCAGCCGCGCCGCCCGGCACCCCCGCCCGTTATGGCCGGGGGCGCGAGGACGGATCGCTCAGATCTTCTTGATAGCGTCGGCAGCGCTCTGCGCCGCGCCCTTGATGCCGTCCTTGGCATCACCAACGGTCTTCTGGGCCTCGCCCTTCAATTCCTGAGCCTTGCCTTCGGCCTGAAGCTGCTCGTTGCCGGTCGCCGAACCGATGCCTTGCTTGATGTTGCCGACGGCCTCGTTGGCGAGACCCTTGATCTTGTCCGTCGTGCTGCTCACCAAACGCTCCATGAGTCATGTGTTGGGTTGAACGTCGGGTCGCAGGCTGCAACCCGATGTCGACTGGCAAGCGTAACGGGGCTCACTACCGTTGGTTCCATTCCCGACAGTTTCGCCACGGCCGGGACAGGGGGCCGGCGGCGTGTCGCAATACGCCACTGCAGACGTCGCCTTCGCCGTGCAGCTGAAAATCCAGACTCGAGGCGCGTCGGCGCAGCATCTTAAATTTTTTACGGGCTTAACCCAAAAATTTTCCAGAAGAAGTGCAGGTTTGGTCGAGGTACAGATCCTTGAATTCAAAATAATTACCGATAAAACCAAAATTCACAAACAAGAGTTGATCCGAGGAAGACGCCCATGATCGCGCGTACTGCTGCGCCCGCTACGCGCGGGGAACCATCGATCGCGCCTGCGGCTGCCCATGCCGCAAGAGTTGATGTCCCCGTGAAGGCGGGCGTGCCGCCGCTCGGCCGATGGGGGCAACTCGTTCTCGGCGTGCTGTGCATGTCGATGATTGCCAACCTGCAATACGGCTGGACGCTGTTCGTCGATCCGATCCAGCAGAAATTCGGCTGGGAGCGCACCGCCATCCAGTGGGCCTTCACCATCTTCGTTGTGATGGAGACTTGGTTGGTTCCGATCGAGGGGTGGTTCGTCGACAAGTACGGTCCGCGCCTCGTCACCGTCTTCGGGGGTGCCCTCTGCGCCCTCGGTTGGGTGATGAACTCCTACGCGGATTCCCTGGGCATGCTGTACGCGGCTGCCGCCATCAGCGGCGTCGGCGCGGGCGCGGTCTACGGCACCTGCGTCGGCAACGCCTTGAAGTGGTTTCCCGACCGCCGCGGCTTCGCAGCGGGCCTCACCGCCGCCGGTTTCGGCGCGGGCTCGGCTCTGACCGTGATCCCGATCGCCAACATGATCCGCGATTCCGGCTATCAGCACACCTTCTTCGTGTTCGGCCTGGGCCAAGGCCTGATCGTGATGCTGGCGGCCCTGCTCCTCGTCTCGCCGAGCGCCGCCTTCAAGGACCGGATGCTCGCCGGCCGCACCGCCATCGTGAACACCGTCACCCGGCGCCAGTACTCCACCGCCGAAATGGTCCGGACGCCGGTCTTCTGGCTGCTCTACCTCATGTTCGTGATGATGGCCGCCGGCGGCCTGATGGCGGCGGCCTCCCTCGCGCCCATCGCCAAGGACTTCAAGGTCGCGGGGGTCGAAGTCTCGCTCATCGGCATCACCCTGCCGGCCCTGACCTTCGCACTCACCATCGACCGGGTGCTCAACGGTGTGACCCGACCGTTCTTCGGTTGGGTCTCCGACAAGATCGGCCGTGAGAACACCATGGTCATCGCCTTCATGATCGAGGGCGCCGGTATCCTGGCGCTCGGCATGTTCGCCCACATCCCGATGGCCTTCGTGCTGCTCACCGGTCTCGTGTTCTTCGCCTGGGGCGAGATCTACTCGCTGTTTCCCGCGACCTGCAGCGACACCTACGGCGACAAGAATGCAGCGGCCAATGCCGGCCTTCTCTACACCGCCAAGGGCACCGCCGCCTTGCTGCTGCCGATCCTCCTGATGATCCAGGCCAAGACCGGCAGCTGGCAGCATGTGTTCTACGCCGCCTCGGGCATGGCCTTCCTGGCCGGGTTCCTCGCGCTCTTCGTGCTGAAGCCGATGCGCGCCCGGTTCATCGCGCGGAGCTGACCCGATGGCTCAGTGGCTTCGCTATCTCCACGACGGCACGAGCGGTTTCGGCCGTCTCGACGGCCAGACCATCGCAGTCCACGACGGCGATCTCTTCGTCGACCCGGTGCCCACCGGGGCGACTCTGCCGCTGTCCGAGGTCATTCTCGACTTGCCGTGCCGGCCCTCGAAGTACATCGCCCTGTGGAACAACTTCCACGCCTCGGCCGAGAAGCAGGGCCTGACCCGACCCGAGATGCCGCTCTACTTCGTGAAGCCGGCGAGCTGCTACCTCGCCAGCGGGCAGACCATTACGGCGCCGGAGGGCGCCGGCCGGCTGCTGTTCGAGGGCGAACTCGGGATCGTGATCGGCCGGCGCGGCCGCGACCTCACCCCCGAGACGGCGGGCGCGCACATCTTCGGCTACACCTGCGTGAACGATGTCACCGCGCTGGAGGCCTTGAAGGCCGATCCGAGCTTCGTGCACTGGACGCGCTCCAAGGGGTACGACGGGTTCGGCCCCTTCGGCCCGGTGATCGCCACCGACATCGATCCGGAGGCCCTCGAGGTCGCCGTGCGGGTCAACGGGCGCGAGCGCCAGCGCTATCCCCTCGCCGACATGATGCGCCGGCCTGCCGAACTCGTGGCGGAGCTCTCCCGGGGCATGACCCTGGAGCCCGGCGACCTCATCGCCTGCGGCACCTCGGTCGGCGCCGGGCCGATTCCCAAGGGTGCTACGGTCGAGGTCGAGATCGGCGGCATCGGCGTGTTGTCGAACGGGTTTTCGTGAGACACCCGAATCGCACGAAGCGGACGTGATCAGGACGGATTTTAGGGACACCCACATGAGCATCGCGATCGTCGGCGCCGGCGCCATCGGAGGATTTCTCGGCGTGCGCCTCGCCCATGCGGGCGAAGACGTCACCTTCATCGCGCGCGGCGCCAACCTAGACGCCATCCAGCGGAACGGCATGCGGCTGATCGAGGAGGACGGCTCCGAGATCCACGTGACGAACCTCAAGGCCACCAAGTCCATGGCCGAGGCGGGCCAGCACGACATCGTTCTCCTCACCGTCAAGGCGCATCAGGTCGGACCGATCGCAGCCGACCTTCATCACCTCATCGGACCCGACACGATGGTGGTGACGATGCAGAACGGCATTCCGTGGTGGTACTTCTCGCAAGGGCATGGCGGAGACCTGACGGGCACGCACCTGGAGACCGCCGATCCGGGTGGTCTCATCGCCAAGCACCTCGATCCCAAGCACGTGATCGGCTCGGTGGTGTATCCGGCCGCCGTGCTCACCGAGCCCGGCGTGGTGCAGGTGGTGGAGGGACACCGCTTCGGTCTCGGCGAGCTCGACGGCTCCATGTCGCCCCGCGTGCAGTCCCTGGCCCAGATCCTGATCAAGGCGGGCTTCCGTGCGCCGGTGACCAGCGACATCCGGGCGGAGATCTGGCTCAAGCTCTGGGGCAATCTCAGCTTCAACCCAATCTCGGCGCTCTCCCACGCCACCCTGGTGGACATCTGCCAGTTCCCCGAGACCCGGACGCTCGCCGCCGACATGATGCGGGAAGCGCAGGACATCGCGAACAAGCTCGGCGTCACCTTCAAGCTCGGCATCGAGCGC
The DNA here is from genome assembly GCF_053345175.1 of Methylobacterium sp. M6A4_1b. Classification (NCBI taxonomy): domain Bacteria; kingdom Pseudomonadati; phylum Pseudomonadota; class Alphaproteobacteria; order Hyphomicrobiales; family Methylobacteriaceae; genus Methylobacterium; species Methylobacterium sp. M6A4_1b. Next base: position 204,803 of record NZ_JBKEZQ010000006.1, on the reverse strand, counting down.
CGCATCGCCGGGGCCGAGAAGGTCGGCGCCCACAAGACCTCGATGCTGCAGGACGTGGAGGCCGGGCGGCCGATCGAGCTCGAGGCCCTGGTCGGCTCGATCATCGAGCTCGGGCGCCTCACCGAGACCCCGACCCCGCATATCGGTACCGTCTACGCCCTGATGCGCCTCCTCGCCCAGAGCCTGGAGCGGGCGCAGGGGCGCCTCTCCATCACGCCGGCCTGAACCCCAGACATTCGAGGACGATGACCATGGCCGAGACCGCCGCACCGACGACCGCCGCCACCCTCCACGCTCTGATCGGGGCCGGAGCCGAGGAGGCTACCGCCCTGTCGAGCCCCGGTGGCGTGCCGCTGACCTTCGGACAGCTCCGTGCACTCACCGACCGGACGATCGCGGCCTTGAACGCTCAGGGCATCGGCCGAAACGACCGGGTCGGCATCGTCCTCGACAACGGACCGGAAATGGCGGCCGCCTTCATCGCCATCGGAGCGGGCACGACGGCTGCCCCCCTCAACCCGAGCTACAAGGCGGACGAGTTCACGTTCTATCTCTCCGACCTCAACGCCCGCCTGCTCGTGGTCGCAGAAGGCTCCGAGAGCCCGGCCGTGGCCGTGGCCGCGCGCCTCGGCGTCCCGGTGGTCCGCCTGACTCCGACTCCGGCAGAGGGGGCGGGCAACTTCACCCTGTCCTTCGAAGGCTCCACTGCAGCCCCGGCCGCCCAGGGCGGCCCGGCCCAGCCCGACGATATCGGCCTCGTGCTGCACACCTCGGGCACCACATCGCGCCCGAAGATCGTGCCTCTGAAGCAGTTGAACGTCTGCGCGTCCGCCCGCAACATCCGCACCACCGTGGCTTTCACGGCCGAGGATCGCGGTCTCAACATCATGCCGCTGTTCCACATCCACGGGCTGATCGCCGGCATCCTGGCTCCGCTCTCTGCCGGCGGCCAGGTCTGCTGCACCCCGGGCTTCAACGCCCTGAAGTTCTTCGGCTGGATGAGCGAGGTTCGCCCCACCTGGTACACGGCGGTGCCGACGATGCATCAGGCGATTCTCGGCCGAGCCTCCCGCAACCGGGAGATCATCGAGGCCAACCCGCTGCGCTTCATCCGTTCCTCCTCCTCCTCCATGCCGCCGCAGGTCATGAAGGAAATCGAGGAGGTCTTCGGCGCACCCCTGATCGAGGCCTACGGCATGACGGAGGCTTCCCACCAGATGGCTTCGAACCCGCTGCCGCCGCGTCCGCACTACGCCGGCTCGGTCGGTCTCGCGGCCGGCCCCGAGATCGCCATCGTGGACGAGGACGGCGAGCCCCTGCCGGCCGGCGAGACCGGCGAGATCGTCATCCGCGGCGACAACGTGATGTCGGGCTACGAGAACAACGACAAGGCCAATGCCGAGGCCTTCACCAAGCAGGGCTGGTTCCGCACCGGCGACCAGGGCTCGCTTTCGCCCGAGGGCTACCTGACCATCACGGGGCGTCTCAAGGAAATCATCAACCGGGGCGGCGAGAAGATCTCGCCCCGCGAGGTCGACGAGATCCTGATGGACCATCCCGCGGTGTCGCAATGCGTCACCTTCGCAATGCCCCACGACAAGCTCGGTGAAGACGTCTGTGCCGCGATCGTCCTGCGCGAGGGGCATCACCTCGTCGAGAAGGAGCTGCGCGGCTTCGCCTCGGAGCGGCTGGCCGCCTTCAAGGTACCGGCCAAGATCATGATCCTGGACGAGATCCCGAAGGGCGCCACCGGAAAGCTCCAACGGATCGGCCTCGCCCAGAAACTGGGGCTCGTCTGAGGCCGGAACGAACGCGGCGGGCTCTGGAGCACCCGGAACCTGCCGCTCGAGCTCTCGAAGAAACCGCCGATCAGGCCGACAGGACCTTGCCGACGCGACCCTCGATCGCATCCCATACGGAAACCGCCAGATCCGGGCCGCCGAGGCGTTTGATCGCCCGGATGCCGGTAGGCGAGGTCACGTTGATCTCTGTCAGGTTGCCGTCGATGACGTCGATGCCGACGAGGATCAGGCCCCGGCGCTTCAGCTCCGGGCCGATGGTGGCGCAGATCGTACGCTCGCGCTCGGTGAGATTCGAGGCCGCGGCGGCCCCGCCCCGCACCATGTTCGAGCGGATGTCGTTGAGCGCAGGCACCCGGTTGATGGCGCCCATCGGCTCGCCGTCCACGAGGATGATGCGCTTGTCGCCTTCGGTGATGCGCGGCAGGAAGCGCTGCACCACCCATTGTTCGCGGAAGGTCACCGAGAACAGGTCGAACATCGAGCCGAAATTCGCGTCCTCCGGCAGGACTCGAAAGACGGCCGCCCCACCATGCCCGTGCAGGGGCTTCATCACGATGGCGCCGTGCTCGGCCCGGAACGCCTCGATCTCCGCCTTGTCGCGCGTGATCAGGGTCGGCGGCATCAATTCGGGGAAGTCGAGGACGAACAGCTTCTCTGGAGCGTTGCGGACTTCGGCAGGGTTGTTCACCACCAGGGTGCGTGGATGGATCCGCTCCAGCATGTGGGTCGCGGTGATGTAGGCCATGTTGAAGGGCGGGTCCTGGCGCATCAGCACCACGTCGACGCTCGACAGATCGATGCGCTCGATCGGTCCGAGGTTGGCGTGCGCGCCCTCTACGTCCTGGACTGTGAGGGCCTCGACGCGCGCCGTCACGGCTCTGCCCTGCATCGACAGTCGATCCGGCGTGTAGTGCAACAGGCGATGCCCGCGTGCCTGGGCTTCGAGCAGGAGTGCGAAGGTGGTGTCCCCGGCAATCCGGATCGCTTGGATCGGGTCCATCTGCACCGCGACGGTCAGGGTCATGCTGTCAAACCTTTGTCTGGAGACGGGCACCGTCGATGCCCGTCTCGACCGTGATGCGGTGTGCCGTGCAGCACCCTACTTCTGTGATTTCCCACCGGTGCGGCGGTCATAGTCGCCGATGGCGGACTTGCACTCGGGTGAGAGGCGGGCGCGGTTGCGGTCCATGCAGCGCTCCGCATCCTGGCTATTGGGATCCACGCCGGCGCAGAGGCGGAAGTAGTCGTTGGCGCATCCCAGCTGAAGGCCTTGGTCCTCGCGCTGGGCCTGAGCCGGACTGACCGCCACCATCAGCAGGGCGAACGGTGCGATCCGCAGGGCTGTGCTGAGCCCTTTGGCCGAGCTCAAGAGTCGGGAGATAACCACGCGCATCCGGCGGTGTCCTTCAATCGGAAGTGAGGTGTGCAAAAGGGGAGTGCCTGGGACGGAAGAGTGCGTTCGCGAAAAGACTGGCCGTTCGATGGACAGCGACTCCGACGGGAAGCGACACGGCATATCGGGCGCGACCGGCCCTTAGCAAGCGCTCCGGCTGCCGCGTGTTCCATGGTCGTGGTGCGGGATTCCGCGGCGGTCTCACCATCACGCCAACGTCCATCCCGCAAAAAAGCCCCGCTCGCCGGGCGAGCGGGGCCGAGTACAAGGGAGGAAATGCCTGCCATGGGCAGCCTGCACTGGTGCAAGTCGCGGGCCATGCCTTGAGCCGCGGACCGTGGCAGGGAAGCCACGCATGCCGCATCTGCCACCGCGGCTTGCGGGAAGACGGGAGCGGTCGTGGCATCGCAAGATTCCGTTAACCACCCCATGCTGATCTCTGCGGGCAACACCCCGACACCGGAACGGCCCGGAAGCGGTGGTGGCAGGTCGATAACGGCTCGCCTCAGAGATCGAATGGAATCGGAAATCAGCCGATGAACAGCCACAGGTTGCCCGATACTGGCGGCATCGATCGCCGCTCCGAGCGTCCGACGGCCACGGTCGTCACGTTCCCGGCCACGGCCCGCCGCTTCCGGCGGCCCGACGCGGACACGCCGCGGGGCGCGATCCTGCTCTTCACCGGGATCCGCTACGAGCGCATGCCCGAGCCGGAAGCGCCTGCGCCGCGCCTGCGCCGCCGCTCCTGAAGCCACGACCGGCGCGGTCCCGCATGGTGCCCCTCTCCCGGACCGGACGCCGGCACGCCTCGCGGCTGCGCCCGGCAGGCCTGATCCCCCTCGCGACCCTGGCACTTCTCGCCGGCTGCGCGCAGGAGGGCGATTTCGGACGGCCTAAGGCCGGCGCCTGGAACAGCCTGATCGAGACCACCGGAACCCTCGCCGCGCGGGAGCGCGAGGAACCAGCTTCCACCTTCCCCTTCACGGACGAGGAACGCACCCTGCGCGACCGCGCCTGGCGATTCCTGATGCCGGCGGCGGGCCATGATGCCTTCACGGACATTCTCGCCAATCTCACGCGTACCCGCGTGCTGCCCGTCTCCTGGCGGATCGACGATCCGGCGGCCTATCACGACACCCTGATGGCAGAGCGCTTCCGCTCGCCGGTCTCCCGCTACCGGCGCCTGTCTGAGGATATCGCGACTGACGCCCGGCTCATCCCGCAATTCGCAGCCCTGGCGTTGCGGGTGAAGGAGGGCGATGCCCTGCGCCTGCGCAGCCTGCCCTTCGCCAAGAGCCTTGACGACCGCGACGTCCGCCAAGCCGCCATGCGGGTGGCCGAGAACCGCTGCCTCATCGCCTGGGTCCGCTTCGAGACCGGCCGCCGCTCTCATCGCTACCGCTACGCTCTCGAGCATCTGCTGATCGAGGCGCCGGGGCCCGAGGCCGTGTCGGTGGAGCGGACCCTGGCCGCCCTCGACGGGCGGCGTCCGATGCTCGATCCACTGGTGCCTCCGGAAGCCGAGGCGCGGTGCGGGCTCCTGCCCGAGGCGGAGGTCGCGGTCGCCGCCCCGCGACCGATCGTGGCCAAAAACTGAGGGCGGCCTCAGCCGCCGGATTTCTCGTCGCCGGGGCTGTCGACGGTGCACGAGACCGCCTGCACCGCCGCATCGGCTGCCGCACGCTGGCTCGGCAGGGCCGCGATCACACGCACCACCACGAATCCGCGGACCTCACCGGCGACGATGCGGACGTCGTGGCTGACCTCGTCCTCGTCGGCATTGGCGAGCGCCTCGTCATATTGTGCCCGTGTGAGCACCACGAGGTCGAGGGCGCCGCGGACCGCCGCCTGATCCGTCACGGCGTAGAAGGCGCCACGCGGCCCGTGCACCGCGAGCGACAGCATCAGTGTGCCGGTGCGTGCCGAGACGCGCATGGGTCCCTCGCTGAGATTGTAGGCGCAGAGCCCGACCGCCACCGCAGGATCGGGAATCGGAAGCCAGGCTTCGACCGGCGGAGCGGTGTCGCCGGTGGCCACCGTGTTGACCGCCAAGGGGTGGTCGAGGCTCTCTCCGGAGCGCGCCCGCGATAAGGCGTCGGACTGCGCCAGACCCGGGATGAGCAGCACCGTGGCCACGTGCACCAGGCCAGCCAGCACCAGCCCCGACAGGGTGGCGACGAGAAAGCGTCCCCGCGGCGTCACGGGGTGCATCCGGTACGGGTGATGGACGGCACAGACGCGCGGTCGAGGTTTCCTGCGCTGGCTGCCACGGGCGTGTCGTACAGGCGCAGGGCCAGACGCACGGCCCCCTTGGCGCGCGGCATCGGCAGCCAATTGCCCGGCTGCACCTCGGGCGACAGGGTGATCACGAACTGCCCGTCGGTCTCGCGCAGGATCTCGGTGGCGGTGAAGCCCTCACGCATCGGCGCGGCCTCCGGATCGCGTGGGCCGCGCCCGGCCACCGTCACGGTCCAGGCGCGGGCTGGCGGTGTAACCCCCGCCACCCGGTAGGTGCAGGTGGCGTCGAGGCCGCGGCCGGACTCGTCCTGGTCGGCCGTGAGGAGCATGCCCTCGCCGACTGCGAGGGGGATTTCGCCCCGCCGGGCATTGACCGCCCGGCTGTAGGGGTCGGCGCCCACCGAGCCGACTTTCGGCCATGCTGTCCATGCCCCGACCCGGACGCCGCCGAAGGGATAGCCGCCACGCGTGGCATAATCGGCGGTGACGAGGCCGATCCCTGCGCCGAGGGCCAAGGCGTAGAGCACCAGGGACAGGATCGAGGCCCGCTGCACCCCCTGCCGCAGCACGTGCATCGTGCGCCCGCCTGCCTTGGCGGCGCTGCCCGGCCTCTTGGTCGCGGAGGAGGGCGTTCGTGTCTGGTCCGGGCGCAACCGCGCGACCGTCTCGGCCAATGTCATGCGCATGATCGCCGCTTACGGTGTGCCCATGCGGCCGCCGACGGCGCGGACCCCCTCGGCCACCGCGCCGGGCGCGTGCACCGGCTCGAGGGCCGAGGTCTTCTCGGGCGCCTTGGCGGAGGTTTTCTCCACTTGGCGGAACAGCCCGTTCATGCTGCCGATGACCTCGAAAGAGCGCCGGGAGAGCTTGCCGGCCGCACTCGCTGCCGCGTTGACCGGCGCCGCGCTCTGGCTCGACTGTGCCACCGCCCGCCCCGGATCCTTCAGGCCGGGCATCGGCTTCAGTTCGATCCCCTGATGAGCAACTTCCATCACGTCGTGCCAGGTCATGGCGGGGAGCGAGCCGCCGGTCATCTTGTTCGTGGACGTGTGGTCGTCATTGCCGAACCAGACGGCGCCGACGTAATTGCCGGTGTAGCCGACGAACCAGGCGTCGCGATAGGCGTTCGTGGTGCCAGACTTGCCTGCGACCTTGATGCCTTCCAGCGCCGCGCGCTTGCCGGTGCCCTCCTCCACCACCTTGGTCAGCATGTAATTCATGTCGGCGACCACCTGGGTCGAGAGGACCTGCTGCACCTGCTCGTCGGCGTGGCGATAAATCAGGTCGCCGGACGAGTTGCGCACCTCCATGGCCGCGTAGGGCTTGGCCCGGCGCCCGCCATTGGCGAACACGGCGTAGCCGGCGGCCTGATCGATCACGTTCACCTCCGCCGAGCCGATGGGCAAGGAGACGGAATCGGTCAGTTGCGTGGTGATACCCATGGCGTGGGCGGTCTCGATGATCTTCTTGCGTCCGGCGGCGGCCGCCCGCGCTTCATGGGAAATGCCCATCGCCTTGCCCAAGGCGATCGAGACCTGGATCGGAATGGTGTTGATGGATTTCGCCACCGCGACCGTGAGCGTCGTGGCGCCCGAGAACGAGCGTCCGTAGTTCTGCGGGCACCAGTTGCCGATGCAGACGGGCCGGTCGACGACGCGGGTATCCGGGCGGTAGAGGCCTGCGGCGAGGCCAGCGGCGTAGACGTAGGGCTTGAAGGACGAGCCTGGCTGGCGGAGCGCATCGGTGGCGCGGTTGAACTGGCTCTCGCCGTAATCGGCGCCGCCGACCATCGCTCGCAGGGCGCCGTCGGGATCGAGGATCACCATGGCGGCCTCGTCGACCTCGTACTGGTCACCGAAGCGGCGCAGGGTATTCTGCACCGCCTCGTCTGCCCGACGCTGAATGGTCAGGTCGAGGGGCGTCTTCACGGTGAGGACGCGGTCGTTGCGGAAGCGGCCGGCATCGGCCATCTGCTTGATCTCGCCGAACGCCCAATCGAGGTAGTAGTCCGCCGTGATGTCGCGCGTCCGGGTCACCGGCGTCGCGGGGTTGCGCAGGGCGGTCTGGATCTGACCCTCCGTGAGGAAGCCGGCCTCGACCATGTTGTGCAGCACGTCGGCCGCGCGGGCGCGCGCCGCCGGCAGGTTCACGTGGGGCGCGTACTTCGTCGGCGCCTTGAACAGGCCGGCGAGCATCGCCGCCTCGGCCAGGGTGATGTCCTTGAGCGGCTTGCCGAAATAATAGTCCGCCGCCGCCACGGCGCCGAAGGTGCCGCCGCCCATGTAGGCCCGGTCCAGGTAGAGCTTCAGGATCTCGTTCTTGGAGAGGTGGCTCTCCAGCCAGAGCGCCAGGAAGGCCTCGTTGACCTTGCGCTCGAGGGAGCGCTCGTTGGTGAGGAACAGGTTCTTGGCGAGCTGCTGCGTGATCGACGAGCCGCCCTGGGTGTTGCCGCCGCCGCGCGAATTCGACACCAGCGCGCGGGCGGTGCCGATGGGATCGATGCCCCAGTGTTCGTAGAAGCGCCGGTCCTCCGTCGAGACCAGGGCCTTGATCATGATGTCGGGGAAGTCGTCGAGCTTCAGCGAGTCGTCGTGCTTGATGCCCCGCCGTCCGACCTCGGTGCCGTAGCGGTCGAGGAAGGTCACGGCGAGATCCTGGGCCTTCAGCCAGTTGTCGCTGGTGAGGTTGAAGGCGGGCTGCGCCAGAGCCAACATCACCACGGCGCCGCCGGTGCCGAGAGTCACCCCCTCGCTGGTCAGGTCGAGGGCGAACCGCTTCCAGCCCCGAACCGAAAAGACGTTCATGCGCTCCTGGAAGCGCTCGTAGGTCTCGCCGGCCGAGCGGCTGCCATCGTAGAGGCTGGCGTTCACCCAGGCATCGAAGGCAAGGGCGGCGCGCTTGATCCGTGTCGTGAAGGACGTCGCTTTGGGCAGGCGCACCTGAGTTCCAGTCCTTCCGCACCCCGATCCGGCACGACGCCGATCCGCGCGACCCTACCAACACCTGCGTCCGGCCGCGAGGCTTCGTTGATGGGAACGCTCGACAAGGGCAAGCGTCCCGCCGCCGCAGGCCATAACCTGTTCTTAACCTTGATCCTGGAATGGGGCGGGCCGGTGGCGCGGGAAATCCGACGCCGCGCGTGGCGTCATGCCCCGCGCCGGCAACGCTTGCTCCGGGCTCCGCGTTGCGGCACAGGGGCGGATCACTCGGATTCTCGTCGCTCCCAGCCCAAGGTGTTCCCCATGCGGGACCGCTCGGCCGCCCGTTCCCCAACGCCGCGGGCCTTTCCAGAAACCGCACCGCCCGAAACCCTCGCTCCGGCCCTGGAACCGTTCTGGCGGACCAAGAGCCTGGAGGCGATGTCGCCGGCCGAATGGGAGAGCCTGTGCGACGGCTGCGGCCGTTGCTGCCTCCTCAAGCTCGAGGACGAGGACACGGCGGAAGTCTACCACACCGATGTCGGCTGCACCCTCCTCGACGGCCATGGCTGCCGCTGCCGGGACTATGCCCGGCGCCAGAAGCGGGTGCCCGACTGCGTGCGCCTGACGCCGGAAGCCGTGCGTACGATCCCGTGGCTGCCGCCGACCTGCGCCTATCGCCTCATCCGCGAGGGCCGCGACCTCTACGACTGGCATCCCCTCCTATCGGGCCGCGCCGCCAGCGTGCACGAGGCCGGCATCTCCGTGCGGGGCCGTGTGTCGGGCAACGAGGAGGAGTTCACGGCCGACGAACTCCTCGACCGGATCGTCACCTGGCCCAACCGCACACCCGAGACCGAGGAAGACGAAGACTGAGCGCCGGAGGCCGGATCCAGGCGGTCCCTGTGATCAGCCCGGTATCGGATCAGGCGTCGAACATCGAGGGCACCAGGTCCTCGGCGATGATCCGGCGGGCCTCCGCCGCGTCGCGATGCATCTGGGCGATCAGGGCCTCCGCTCCGTCGAAGCGGACCTCGCCACGGATGTAGCCCAGGAACTCCACCGTGATCGTCTGGCCGTAGAGATCGCCGGAGAAGTCGAACAGGTTGACCTCAAGGAGCGGAGCGCCGTCATCGAAGGTCGGGCGCCGGCCGTAGCTGGCGACCCCGTCCGTCACCCGTCCGTCGGGCAGGCGCACACGGACCGCATAAATGCCGTGGGCGAGATTGCAGGCGGTCAGCGCCACGTTGGCGGTCGGATAGCCGAGGGTTCGCCCGCGTTTGTCACCGTGGCGGACCTCGCCGGAGACGAACCAGCGGTAGCCCAAGAGGGCGTTGGCCCGCGCCACCGCGCCTTCGGCCAGCGCTGCCCGGATCGCGCTCGACGAGACTGGCTCCGCACCCGCGTTCAGGCCCACGGGCGGAATGATGCGGCAGCTCAGGCCCGCCTGCGCACAGAGGTCGGCGAGCAGGGCAGGCGTACCCTCGCGGCCTCGTCCGAAATGGAAGTCGTGGCCGATGACGACCCCGGCCACCCCGAGGTCACGCACCAGCAATCCCTCGACGAAGTCGCGCGCACTGGTCCCGGCCAGGATTGCGTCGAAGCGGCGCACGATCAGCCCGTCGAGGCCGAGATGGGCGAAGACGATCTCCTTGGCGTCCGCGTCTGTGAGGCGAAACATGGGGAGATGCGGCGCGAAATAGGCGCGCGGATGCGGCTCGAAGGTGAGCGCCACCGCAGGATGGCACGCCGCCCGGGCAGTCTCGCGGACGGCGGCGATCAGCGCGCGGTGGCCGAGATGCACCCCGTCGAAATTGCCGATGGCCGCGATGGCGCCGGCGATCGCGGGCGGCACCGGCTCGTCCTCGCGGCAGATCGTGAAGCGTCGCTCGCGCGCGGATGCGGCGGGCGGGACGGCGGATTCGTCGCCAGACGACATCGGATCTCGGAAGTTGCAGCGGTCGGGGTCGGGAACTGTGGCGGCGGAACCTGTCGAAAACCGGTCGGGGGGTCAAGCGCGCGGGCCGATCGCGGGCGTCGCGGCGGCGGCCGGCGCGGACCGTCCGCGACGCCGGGCCTTGGCGGCGCGGCGGCCGATGTAGAGCAGCAGCCCCGTCACCAGGAAGAGCGGCATCAGCAGGGCCGCGACGAGGAAGATCGGTGGGCCGAGGAGGCCGAAGATGCGCCCGCTGTGCACGTCGAGCATGTTGCCGGCGATCCGGACGCCGAGCGAACGTTCTCCGCCGACCTCGTGCACGAGGATCCGGCCGGTGGCGGCCTCGACCCGCGTGTCGTCGCGCCAGCCGTTCCGGTTCTCGGAGCGGACCCGCACGGGGCCGGCGTAGCCCCCCGGCAGCAGCAGCGTCGCGCGGGTGAACCGGCCCGCATCCACCGCGCGGAAGGCCGCCCAGGCCGTGTCGAGGGACGGCGCGCCGGGAGCGCCCAGCCCCTCCTCCCTCCGGCCGGGCTTGTCCTTGGGGGGCTGCCGCTCGTCCTGGCCCGCCGGCGAGCCTTTCCTGCCTGCCGGCGGAATCTCTTTGCCTGCCGGCGGCTTGCCGTCCGCCATCCGGGTGATGGTCTCGCCACGCGTGAGGAGCGCGGTGGCGGCGTCGCGATACCAGTCGTAGGACCACCACAGGCCGCTGAGGCCGATGACGACGTAGACCGGCAGCACCCAAGTGCCGGCCACGGAATGCAGGGACCAGTAGGTCGGCCGGCCCCATTGCCGCAGGTTCGGCTTCAGCCAGATCCGCCAGGTCATCACCTTCGGCCAGCGCAGGTAGAGGCCGGTGCAGAGCAGCACGAGGAGCGCGATGACGCTCACGCCGGTCACGGTCCGCCCCCAGCCCTTGCCATCGCCGGGCAGGAGCAGCCACCGGTGAAGGCGCCGGATGGTGGCGAAGGTCTCCTCCATCCGGGCCGCGCCCCGTACCGTGCCGTCATACGGATCGAGGTAGAGGGACGGCGGACGTTGGCCGGTGGCGGCGTCGCGCCCGAGCCGCACCAACGCGGCGGTGCCGGGCTCGGCCGCGAGCGTGAGGTTCGCCACCGTGTCGGGACGCTGGGCATGAAAGCGGGCCAGGAGGGCGTCCGGCGCGAGCGGGTCCTCCGCCCGGGGCGCGACCCGGATCAGATCGGCATCGACGATCTCGCCGATCGCATCCTCGTAGCTCAGGAGAGCGCCGGTGACGCCCGCCACCGCGAGGACGAGGCCGGCCCCGAGTCCCAGCAGCCAGTGCAACTGGAACAGGATGGCGCGCAGGTGTCTCACCAGGACACCCGCGCCGTCACGAGGGCCTGGAAGGGCTCGCCCACCGCCACCAGCAGATTGCTGCCGCCCGAGGAGGGATAAGAGGTGCGGTCGAACAGGTTCTTCAGATTGAGCTGGAGCGTGGTCGGCAAGCCGTTCACCTGGGTGTTGTAGGCGAGGAACGCGTCGCAGACGACGTATTCGGGCAGGGAGAAGCTGTTGGCGGCGTCCCCTGGTCGGGCGCCGACATAGCGCGCGCCGAAGCCCGCTTCCAGAAATCCCGCGCCGAGGCGCCTCGACCCGAAATCGGTCGCCTCGGCGATCGCGCCGAACTGGTGCGTGAGAAACGCCGAGGCGGTGACCCGCGGGGTGTTGAGGAGCTGCTTGCCCGCCAGCACCGGGTCCTGGGTGACTTCGGCCTGGGTGAAACCGTAGCTGGCGATCACCGCCCAGTCGGGCAGGATCTGGCCGGCGACGTCGAGCTCGAACCCGCGCGAGCGCACCTTGCCGGCGGTGGTCGCGATGGTGAGGCCCTGACCGTTGACCTGCGTCACCAGCACGTTCGCCTTGTCGATGTCGAACATCGCGCCCGTCACCGTGAGCCCGTCCGCGATCTCCGCCTTCACGCCGACCTCGAAGGCCTCGCCCTCCTCGGGCGGGAGGGCGCCGACGATGTTGGCCAGCGAGGTGTTGGGTTTGAAGGATTGCGCGTAGCTGCCGTAGAGCGAGAGATTGGGGGCGAGCTTGTAGACGAGGCCGACCCGCGGCAGGATCCGCACCCCGTCGATATCGGTATAGGCCACCGCCGGCGTCCCCTTGGCGCCGAACTGGTCGAAGATCTGCGCGCTGACCCCGGCCACCAGGATCCACTGGTCGGTGAGGTGCAGGGAGTCCTGCAGATAGAGGCTGGTATTCACTAAGCGTTCGCGCAGGTTGCTGTCGGCGGGCGAGACCACCGGCACCGCCGCGAGGGTGCCGTAGACCGGTCGGAACGGGTTGAACCCCGCCCGGTTCGGACCCCGGATGATGTCGGGCCGGCCGTAGTCGATGTTCTCGTAGGTCACCCCGGCCAGGAGGTCGTTGCGCAGGCCGAAGGTGTCGACGCCGCCGGTCAGGTCGAGGCGGGCGACGTGGGCGTTGAAGTCCGCGTCGCGGGTGCCGTCGGCCCGGCGGGTGAGGAGGCCGGTGGCCGGGAAGTAGGTGACCGGCCGGATCTGGTCCTCGTCGTAGCCGAGATGGGAATAGGTGTAGCCGAAGTGGACCTTCCAGGCGTTGTCGAAGCGGTGGTCGACGTCGAGGGTGGCGAGATGGCTGGTGGCCGCGTGCGCGCTCGAACGCTCGTCGAAGCGGCGGTCGCGCGGCACCCGCAAGGCGCGCCCGGTGCGGGGATCGAAGATCGTGCCGCGATCGTAGGGCACGCGGTAATGGCCGAACTCGTAGCCCACCGTCACGGTGGTGTCGTCGCCCTGCCAGGTCAGCGAGGGGGCCACGACCTGCCGGCTGAGATGGCCGAAATTGCGCCAGTAGGCGTAGCTCTGGATGTCGGCCACCATCCGGTAGGCGAGGGTGGTGCCCGCGATCGGTCCGGTGAGGTCGCCCTGCACGAGGCCCCCGTCGAAACTCGTCCCCGTGAAGTTGAGCGAGCCGTGCGGGGTGAATTCGGGCCGCTTCGAGACGAGGTTGATCAGGCCGCCCGGGTCGGTGATGCCGTAGAGGAGCGAGGCCGGGCCCTTGAGCACCTCCACGCGCTCGATGGCGTAGCTGAAGTTCTGCTGCAGCACGGTGCGGCGCCCGTCCCGCAGGATCGAGTCGTCGCGGAAGGTGCCGAAGCCGCGCCGCACCACCGCCTCCTGCGTGCCGCCGACGCTGTTGGTCTGGGCGATACCGCTGACGTTGCGCAGGGCTTCGTCGAGCGAGAGCACGCGCTGGTCGCGCAGCACCCCGGCGGAGACCACGGCGATGTTGGCCGGCGTGTCGAGGATCGCGGTGTCGGCGCCCGCCCCGAAGGTGGAGCGCCTGGGCTGGTAGCCGACGGTGGCGAGTCCGTTGCCCAGGCCGGCCACGCTGAGTTCCTCGAGGGTGACGGCGGACGGCGAGGCCGCCTGGTCCGAAGCGCGCTCGGCCTGCACGGCGGTCCCGGTGGCGAGGAGCAGGAGAAGGCCGGTCGGCAGGGGCCGCCGCGTGGCGGCGAAGGTACGGGGAGCGGAAGGCATGACGGGTCCGTGCGAGGAAGCCGGTACCTCTATCGGCTCCCCTGCGGAATTTCCATTGTGGATATCAAGATTAGAAGCATTCAAAAACAGAAGAGAAGTCGAATTCTGGAATGATTCTTGGACCTCGCGCAGTGAACGCAAGATCAGCCCGGCCGGTTCGTCCCGGTATCGGAATCCGAGGTGACCCGGCATTCCACCCGGCTTCGGCGCGCCCGCTCACCAGGCGACGCGGGCGGTGACCAGAGCCTGGAAGGGCTCGCCCACCGCCACCAGCAGGTTGCTGGCGCCGGCCGAGGGATAATAGGTCTCGTCGAACAGGTTCTTCAGGTTGAGCTGCAGAGTGGTCGGCAGGCCGTTCACCTGGGTCCGGTAAGACAGGAACGCGTCGCAGACCACGTAGTCCGGCAGGCTGAAGCTGTTGGCGGCGTCCCCGGGCCGCGCGCCGACGTAGCGGCTGCCGAACCCGGCCTCCAGGAAGCCCGGGCCGAGGAGGGTCGAGCCGAACGCCGTCGCCTCGGTGACGGCGCCGAGCTGGTGGGTGAGGAACAGCGAGGCCGTGACGCGCGGCGTGTTCTGGAGCTGCTTGCCGGCGAGCACCGGATCCTCGGTGACGACCGCCTGGGTGAAGCCGTAGCTGCCGATCACGGCCCAGTCGGGCAGGATCTGCCCCGCGAAATCGAGTTCGAAGCCGCGCGAGCGCACCTTGCCCGCGGTGGAGCCGAAGCGGGTGCCGTCGATCACCTGGGTGATCAGCACGTTGCTCTTCTCCGCGTCGAACATCGCGCCGGTGATCAGGAGGCCGTCGGCGACCTCCGCCTTGACCCCCACCTCGTAGGCCGTCCCCTCTTCCGGCAGCAGGGCCCCGGTCACGTCGAGGTCGGTGACGTTGGGGCGAAAGGACTGCGTGTAGCTGCCATAGAGCGAGAGATTGGGCGCGAGCTTGTAGACGAGCCCGGCCCGCGGCACCGGCTTCACGCCGTCGATGGCGGTCGAGATCACGGCGGGGCGGCCCGCATAGGCGAGCTGGTCGTAGATCTGGGCGCTGATCCCGCCCACCAGGATGAGCCGGTCGGTGAGGTGGAGCGAATCCTGAAGATAGAGGCTGGTGTTGCTCAGGCGGTCGCGGTTGTTGCTGGCTGCCAGCGAGACCCGGTCGGAGGCACCGATCAGGCCGTAGACGGGCGCGAACGGATCGAAGCCGCCCACGTTCGGTCCCCGCACGCTGGTCTTCCGATAATAGTCGATCCGCTCGACCGTCGCTCCGGCGAGGAGATCGTTGCGCAGGCCGAAGGTTTCGAAGCGTCCCGTCAGGTCGAGGCGCGCCGCGTGAGCCTCGAAATCGCCGCCGCGCGTCGCGTCCGCCCGGCGCGTCAGGAGGCGCGTGCCGGAATCGTAGGCGACGGGTCGGATCTGGTTGTCGTCGTAGCCGAAGCGCGAATAGCTGTAGCCGAAATGCAGCTTCCAATCCTCGTCGAACCGATGGTCGACATCGATCGTGGCGAGGTGGCTCGTGGCGTCCACCTTGCTGACGCGCTCGTCGAAGCGCCGGTCGCGCGGCACCCGCAGAGGGCGCCCGGTGCGCGGGTCGAAGGTGGTGCCCCGGTCGAAGGGGATGCTGTAGTGCGCGAACTCGTAGCCCACCGTCACGGTGGTGTCGTCGCCGCGCCAGGTCATCGACGGGGCGACGACCTGGCGGCGGATCTGCCCGAAATTGCGCCAGTAGGCGTAGTCCTGAAAGTCGCCCACGACCCGGTAGGCGAGGTTGGTGTCCTGGATCGGACCCGTGAGGTCGGCCTGGACGAGGCCGCCGCCGAAGCTCGTTCCGGTCAGGTCGAGGGAGCCGCGCGGCGTGAAGTCCGGTCGCTTCGAGACGAGGTTGATGAGGCCGCCGGGCTCCGAGATGCCGTAGAGGAGCGAGGCCGGGCCCTTCAGCACCTCGACCCGCTCGATGGCATGGTTGAAGTTCTGCTGCAGAACCGTGCGGCGCCCGTCGCGCAGGATCGAGCTGTCCCGGGAGAATCCGAAGCCGCGCCGGATGACGGCCTCCTGCGTGCCGCCGAGGCTGTTGGTCTGCACCACGCTGCTGACGTTGCGCAGGGCCTCGTCGAGGCTCAGCACCCGCTGATCGCGCAGCACGGCGCCCGGCACGATGGCGATGTTGGCCGGCGTATCGAGGAGGGCCGTGTCGGACCCCGCTCCGAAGCTCGTGCGCCGGGGCTGGTAGCCGATCACCGCCCCGCCGTCGCCCGCAACCCTGATCTCATCGAGGGCGACGGACGAGAACTCGGGCTGTTGCGCAGCCGCTGGCCCGGCCGGAAGCAGGAGTGCGGCTCCCGAGATCCATCCCGCCGAAATCCACCGCGTCGAGATCCATGCCACGGGACCCGCAGGTTTCCGGCCGCAGGACGAGGTGCGGTGATGATGTCGGGCCTGACGGGACATGATCGCTCCTGAGCGGGGTTCGATCTGCCGTAGGATAGTCTTGGTTTTATAACAATAGCTACGCTGTATATTGGAATATGTCTAAGTGTGTTGTTATATATCTCGGAACATCGATATATTTCACAAACTAAACTTCCTGCCGAATGATCCCGGGTCCCGCGCGGAGCATTGCGCCCCGCCTTGACCCGAGGTCTGCGCCGGCCCATCCCCTGCGGGCCATGGACAGCCCGCGCATCCCCCATCTCTGGCGGCCCTACACACAGATGCGGGGGGCGGCCCCGCCGCTGGAGGCCGTGCGCACGCAGGGGTCGCGCATCGTGCTCTCCGACGGGCGCGAGCTGATCGACGGCATCGCCTCGTGGTGGACGGCGGCCCACGGCTACAACCATCCCCACATCCGCGCCGCCGTGGCGGCGCAGCTCGAGGCGATGCCGCACGTGATGTTCGGGGGATTCACCCATGCCCCGGCAGAGCGGCTGGCCGCGCGCCTCGCAGCCCTGCTTCCGGGCGACCTCGACCACGTCTTCTTCACGGATTCCGGTTCGGTGGCGGTCGAGGTCGCCCTGAAGATGGCGGTCCAGATGTGGATCAACCGGGGCGTCGCCGGCCGCACCCGCATCCTGGCCTTCCGGGAGGGCTATCACGGCGACACCCTGGGGGCGATGTCGGTCTGCGACCCCGACGAGGGCATGCACCGGCGCTTCGGCGCCTACCTGCCGACCCAGGTCTTCTGCGATCTGCCCCGGACGGCGGCGCAGACCGCCGCCCTCGACGCGACCCTGGCGGCCGAGCGCCAGACCCTGGCGGCGGTGATCGTGGAGCCCCTGGTCCAGGGGGCCGGTGGCATGCGGATGCATCCCCCCGAGGTGCTGGCGACCGTGGCGCGGCTGGCGGCACACCATGGGCTGCCGCTCATCGCCGACGAGATCTTCACGGGTTTCGGGCGCACCGGCACCTTGTTCGCCTGCGAGCAGGCCGGCATCGTGCCGGACATCCTCTGCCTGTCGAAGGCGCTCACCGGCGGCACGATGGCGCTGGCCGCCACCGTGGCCACGCGGGCCGTGTTCGAGAGCTTCCTCTCCGACGATCCCGCCGCCGCCCTCATGCACGGACCGACCTTCATGGCGAACCCGCTCGCCTGCGCGGCGGCCGATGCCAGCCTCGACCTGTTCGCGCGCGAGCCGCGCCTCGCCCAGGCCACCGCCATCGCGGCGGTCCTCGCGGACGGGCTCGAACCCCTGCGGGACCTGCCGCACGTGGCCGACATCCGGGTCCTCGGGGCGATCGGGGCGGTGCAGTTCCGTGCGCCGCCCGATCTCGCCGAGCTGAAGCGCCGCTTCCTCGCGCGGGGCACCTGGGTGCGGCCGTTCGGCGACATCGTCTACCTGACGCCCGCGCTGACGATCGCTCCGCAGGACCTGGCCGACCTCCTCGACGCCATGCGTGCGGTGGTGCGGGAGACCGCCGCCTGACGGCGAGACCCTGCACCCGGTGCAACCCACGCCCCCGTCGCTCGTTGGGATGACGTTGCGCTGGCCCCAGGTCCAGAATTTCCGGAGTCCTCGATCGCGCCCTGCGAGCCTTCCGGCTCCACGCGAGGGGCCCGGTCCCGGGCGGGGCCCGCGGCCAGACAGGCTGGAGGGTGCATCGTGGTGGATGAGGCGAAGGCGAACGACGACCGGCCGGTGATCCTGCTGGTGGAGGACGAGGCCCTGACGATCATGGACCTCGGCGACGTTCTCGAGAATGGCGGCTACGACACCGTGCAATGCGCCTCGGCCGAGCGGGCGCTCGGCATCCTCCAGGCTCGCCCCGACATCTGCGGCCTCGTCACCGATGTCGAATTGTCCGGCAAGACCAACGGCTTCGAGCTCGCGACCGCGGTGTCCGAGGCCCGCCCGCAGCTGCCCATCGTCATCGTCTCGGGCCGCGCCGCCCCCGATCCCGAGCGGATGCCGAAGGGCGCCAAGTTCATTGCCCGGCCCTGCACCGGCGAGGACATCCTGTCCCAGCTCAGGGGCCTGCTGCCCTGCTGAGGGGATGATCCGTCAGCCTGGCGCGCTCTTACGGGCACGCCACCACGCGACGGTGTCGTCGAGGCCGCGCGCCAGATCGAAACGCGGCCGGAAACCGACGGCTTCCGTCAGGATGCGGGTCTCGGCCTCGATGATGGGCGGTTCCGTCGGGCTCAAGGGCCGGGCGCCGAAGTCCAGAGCCTCGGCGCCCCCGAGTCGGGCGGCGAGCCCTTCGAGAAGCGCACGCACCGGGATCGCCGCCCCCGAGCCGATATTCACCGGCCCGCTCACGTCGCCCGCCACCAGGGCGGCCAGAGCCTCGGCGGCATCCGCGACGTGGAGGAAGTCGCGGCGCTGGCGTCCGTGCGAGGTCGGGAACGCGGTCCCGGCCATCAGCGCGTGGACCGCGTCCGATACGAGCCGCCCGCGGCGCTCGCCGGGGCCGTAGAGATAGAACAGCCGGCCCCAGGCGAAGCTCGGGCCGTGCTGCGCGGCATGCGCCGACAGGATGCGCCGCGTGCCGTCCTTCGCGGCGCCGTAGAGCGTCGCGGGCCGGCAGGGGGTCGTCGCTTCGTCGAGCCGGGCCGCGCCCCAGGCGTATTCGGCGCAGGTGCCGACGCCGACGAAGCGGTGGCCTCCGGCGGCCGCGAAGGCCTGTGCCAGGTCGAGGGTGGCCGCGACCCAGTCGAGATTGCGGGCCGAGGTCCAGTAGCGGCCGGGCTCCGCATCCCAGGCGAGGTGGAGGAGATGGCTCGGGCGGATTTCCGCGATCAGCGCGCGGCGCGCCTCGGGCAGCAGCAGGTCGGCCGCGTGCCAGTGCGCCGCCGCCGACGCGGCACGCCCGACGCCGTGGACCTCGAACCCGCGCGCCCGCAGGGCCGGCACGGCGTGGCGCCCGACGAAGCCGGCCGCACCGGTGACGAGGACGCGCCCGCTCACCGGACCCAGTCGGGATAGGCGAGGTCGCGCTCGGCGATCACCGTGACGGGCTCCGGCCAGACGAGGTCGAGGCTCGGGTCGTTCCAGCGCAGGCCCCGGGCGCTGCCGGCCACGTAGGGGCGGTCGATCATGTAGAGCATTTCCGCGCCGTCGCTCAGGGCCTGGAAGCCGTGGCCGAAGCCGGCCGGGATGTAGAGGGCGTGGCGGTTCGCGGCGCTGAGCTCGGTCCCGTAGGCCCGGAGGTAGGTGGCGGAGTCCGGCCGCAGGTCGACGATGACGTCGTGGATCGCTCCGGCCGTGCAGCGCACCAGCTTGGTCTCCGCGTGGGGCTCGGCGGAAAAGTGCAGGCCGCGCACGGTGCCGCGCCGGGCGTTGTAGGAGATGCTGGATTGCGCGAAGGCGCCGATCAGCCCGCGCGCGGCGAAATCCTCCGCGCAGGCGGTGCGGGCGAAGAAGCCGCGCGCGTCGGCATGGGGCTCGGGGACGATCCGGTACGCGCCGGCGAGCGGCAGGGTCTCGAAGCGCATGGGCTCAGAACGCGTCCAGATGCGGGATCGCGGTGACGAAGCGTCCGCCCCAGGCGCGGATCGCGGCCATCTCGGCGGCGATCTCGTCGCGCAGGTTCCAGGGCAGGATCAGGACGCAGTCCGGCCGCAGCGCGAGCAGCGCCTCCGGCGAGACCACCGGGATGCGGCTGCCGGGAAGCAGCATGCCCTGCTTGTGCGGCGAGCGGTCGGCCACCGCCCGCACCAACTCGGGGCCGATGCCGCAATAATTGAGGAAGGTGTTGCCCTTGGCCGCCGCCCCGTAGGCGCAGACCGTCCGGCCCGCCTCCCGTTCCGCGATGAGGAAGCTCAGCGCCGCGCACTTGACGTCGGCCACCGCCCGCCCGAAGCCCGCATAGCCGGCGGGCTCGAACAGGCGGGCCGCCCACTCGGTCCGCACCACGCGCTCCAGGGCCTCCGTCGGGGCGTGAGCGGCGCTCTCCCGGCAGGCGAAGACGCGCAGCGAGCCGCCATGGGTCGGCCATTCCTCGACGTCGAACACGCGCAGGCCGTGCTGGCGCAGGACACCGATCACCACCCCGAGGGAGAGATACGAGAAGTGCTCGTGGTAGATGGTGTCGAACTGGCGCTGCTCGATCATGCGCAGGAGATGCGGGAACTCGAAGGTCGCGACACCCGCGGGCTTCAGCAGGATGGCGAAGCCGGCCACGAAATCGTGGAGGTCGGGCACATGGGCGAGCACGTTGTTGGCCGCCATCAGGTCGGCCGCGTGACCCGCGGCGCGAAGGCGCCCGGCGGTCTCGGCTCCGAAGAACGCGACCTCGGTCGGCACGCCCCGCGCGCGGGCCGCCGCCGCCACGTTGGCGGCGGGCTCCACCCCGAGGGCCGGGATGCCCCGCGCGACCACGGATTGCAGCAGGTAGCCGTCGTTGCTCGCCACCTCCACGACCTTGCTCTCGGCCCCAAGGCCGAAGCGCGCCTGCATGGCGGCGACATAGGCCTCCGCATGGGCGAGCCAGCCCGCCGAGAAGCCGGAGAAGTAGGCGTAATCCGAGAAGATCGCCTCCGGCGTCTCGAAGGCTTCGAGCTGCACCAGGAAGCAACTGTCGCAGACATAGGCGTGGAGGGGGTGGAAGGTCTCGCCGCGGTTGGCCCGGTCCGCCGGCACGTAGGCGTTGGCGAGCGGCGACAGCCCGAGGTCGACGAGGCTCCGGTCGAGATGCGCGCCACAGACGCGGCAGGGACGAAGTCCGTTCACGCCGTTCACGCTCCGAGAGCCTCGTAGGCGCCGATCTGCGCCAGGGTCAGGTCGCGGGCCGATCCGCCGCCGGCCTGCGCCCGGTGCCAGGCCGCGGTCCAGGCCAGGGCCGTGTCGAGGCGCAGGCGCCGGTCCCAACCGAGATGGGCGCGGGCCTTGGCCGAATCGACCTTGAGGAAGGTCGCCTCGTGCGGGTGGATCGCCTCCGACAGGTGCCACAGGGCATCCGACCCCCAGGCCTGGGCGAGTTCGTCGACGAGGTGGGCCACCGGCCGGCAATCCTCGTCGGCCGGGCCGAAATTCCAGGCTTCGGCGTAGCGCGCGCCCGCCTCGCCGGACAGGCATTCGGCCAGGCGGAGATAGCCGCTCAGGGGCTCGAGCACGTGCTGCCAGGGCCGTGTGGCGTGGGGGGCGCGGATCTCCACGGATTCGCCCAGCGCGAAGGCACGGACGATGTCGGGCACGAGCCGGTCCTCCGACCAGTCGCCGCCGCCGATGACGTTGCCCGCCCGGGCGGTGGCGACCCGGCAATCCTGCTGGCCGAGGAACGAGGCCCGGTAGGCCGCCGCCACCAGCTCGGCGCAGCCCTTCGAGCTGCTGTAGGGATCGTGGCCGCCGAGGGCCTCCTCCTCGCGGTAGCCCCAGGGCCATTCGCGGTTCGCGTAGGCCTTGTCGCTCGTCACCACCACGACGGCCCGGACGGAGGGGGTCGCCCGCACCGCCTCCAGCACGTGGGCCGTGCCCATCACGTTGGTGGCGTAGGTGGCCAGCGGATCGCGGTAGGAGGCGCGCACCAGGGCCTGGGCCGCCATGTGGATGACGACCTCGGGCTGCGTGGCGGCGAGGCACGCGCGCACCGCCGCCGCGTCGCGGATGTCGGCGAGGTGCGAGTCGAGGTCGGCACCGATGCCGGCCGCCTCGAACAGGCTCGGCGTGGTGTCGGGGGACAGCGCCAGCCCGCTCACCCGCGCGCCCAGGCGCTCGAGCCACAGGCAGAGCCAGCCGCCCTTGAAGCCGGTATGGCCGGTGACGAGCACCCGCCGCCCGGCCCAGAAGGCGGGATCGGGGTTCGGGTCGCGCGTGCGCGGCAGGGGGAAGGGCGAGGGCTGCACGCTCTGAAACGATCTCCGGTGAGGCGCCAGACTACCAGCACTTCCAGGGCGGCGCGTCCCCCGCCCACAGGGCTTCGAGGTGGTTCTTGTCGCGCAGGGTGTCCATGGCCTGCCAGAAGCCCGCGTGGACGTAGGCCGCGAGCTGGCCGTCGGCGGCGAGGCCCTCCAGGGGCTCGGCCTCCCAGACCGTGGCGTCGCCCGCGATCCGGTCGAGCACGCGCGGCGAGAGCACGAAGAAACCGCCGTTGATGGTCGCCCCGTCCCCGGCGGGCTTCTCGCGGAAGCGCCGCACCGTGCCGTCCTCCAGCTCCAGCGCCCCGAAGCGGCCCGGCGGCGTCACCGCCGTCAGGGTGGCGAGCTTGCCGTGGGCCCGGTGGAAGGCGGCCAGGGCCGTGAGGTCCACGTCGGCGACGCCGTCGCCGTAGGTCATGAAGAAGTCGTCCTCGCCGAGATAGTCGCGCACCCGCTTCAGGCGCCCGCCCGTCATCGTGGTCTCGCCGGTCTCGATCAGCGAGACGCGCCAGTCCTCCGCGGTGCTGCGGTGGAAGTCCACGTGGCCGCGCCCGATGTCGACGGTCACGTCGGACAGGTGCAGCCGGTAGTTCAGGAAGAACTCCTTGATGACGTAGCCCTTGTAGCCGAGGCAGATCACGAACTCGCGCACCCCGTGGGCGGCGAAGATCTGCATGATGTGCCACAGGATCGGTCGGCCGCCGATCTCCAGCATGGGCTTGGGGCGGGTCACCGTCTCCTCGGAGAGGCGCGTGCCGAGACCGCCTGCGAGGATGACTGCCTTCATGGGGGCCTGCGGGGTCTTCGGGTCCTGGGGAATCTCTGAGTTCCCGAGAGATCTTCACAGATCCCGGGGAGCGTCGGCGCCGGTCCGCAACGCTTAATCGAGGGGTCGGGCTTCGTCCAGGCAGGCGCCCGAACGGACCCCTTAGCCGACTTTTCCCACCGGGACGGCTTCGATCCAGGGGCTCTGTCATCGCAGCTTCATACGCGCCGGTCATGCCCCCCTCACGGTGGACGGTCACGGTTGCCGGTGGATGCGCCCGGATGGACCGGCGCGGGCCTACCACCCGCGGGTTATCATGTCGAAGAGGATGAGCGATGCGGGCGGCTGACGAGCGCGGGATGGCCGAACCCGGCGAGGGCTCGGCCCGCGCGGCGATGGCCTCGCTCCCCGAGACGCGCGACGACAGGGATGGCGAGCGGAGCATGAGCAAGTCCGACAAGCGGCTGCGGCCTCCGGGCTCGAAGAGCGTGGGCTGGGCCCTGGTCCAGGCTGCCCGCCTGCATCGGTCCCGCGTCGGTGATCGCCTGGCCGCCCTCGACCTCTTCGCCGGGCAGGAACAGGTGGTGCAGGCGCTGGCCGCGGCCGGGACCATGACGATGGGCGACCTCGCCGCGACCCTGCGGGTGCGTCCGCCGACCGCCTCGAAGACCATCTCGCGCCTCGCTGCCCTCGGATTCGTCGAGCGCCGCGCCGAGGCCGGCGACGGCCGGATCGTGCGGGTGCGCCTCACCGAGACGGGCCTCGCCAAGGCGGCGGCCATCGAGCGGCTGTGGGACGATGTCGAGGCCGAACTCCTCGACGGCTTCGACGGCAAGGAGAAGCGCCGGCTGCGAAAGCTCCTGCGCAAGGCGGCGCGCAACCTCGCCGAGGTCTCCGGCGTCACCGGTCACGAAGTCGAGGGCGATTCCGAGATGGACGAGGACGAGCCGGACACCCTGACGGTGCCGGGCGCGCTGTAGCCGCGCGATCGTTGCGACGAGGGGTGTTGCCGGTCCGTCCCGGTCAGACGGGCTTTGCTCGCGGGGTCAAGGCCTTCGACGGCTTGGCCTTGCGCATCATGCCGGAGCCCGCATGGACGGCCCGGCGCCGGAAGAGGCGCTCGCCGGTCCGCTCCATGAAGAGGGCGATGTGCGTGGCGGCCCGGTCGAACAGCCAAACGGCCGCGCAGATCACGATGGTGATCGTGCAGGCGAGGCCGATCATGAGCCCGAGGATCCCCGGTGCCGGGAGAACCATCAGGCAGATCAGCCCGAAGGTCGCAATTAAGGGTATGACCTTCGCCATGGACAGCGCTCCGCCGGTGATGCGCGGACGAGCATGCGGCGGACATCGATAAGATTTCGTGGATGCGACGCGATCCGTCGCCCAAATCGCAACCGAAGGTTAGCGATCGGTATCGAAGCCCACGCGCGCGCCGCAACCGTCGTGAGCCCGTGTCGCCAGTGCGCGGCCGGTCCGACCGCGACGCGGGTGTGCGGGACCGGGACCCTGCTCTAAAGCTCCCTCCGACGCGTCGTCCGGGCCGGCCGGAAAGCCGTCGCGCATCGGGATCGAATCGTGAGGCCAGAACCAGGGGGCGCCGCGCCCGCCAGCCGGCGCCCGGCCGGCATCGCGCTGATGTGCGGCACGCTGGCGTTCTTCGCCTGCCTCGACGCCTCGGCCAAGACCCTGGCGGGCCTCGGCGTCGATCCGCTGCTCTCGACCTTCATGCGCTACGCGGTGAACGTCACCCTGGTGCTGATGGTCCTCAATCCGATACGGACGCCCGGCGTGGCGCGGACGAACCGGCTCACGCTTCAGGTCCTGCGCTCGCTGCTGCTGTTCGGGTCGACGGCCCTCAACTTCCTGGCCCTGCGCAAGCTCCAGCTCGCCGAGACCCTGTCGATCCAGTTCGCGACGCCCCTGATGGTGGCGCTGCTCGCCGGCCCGCTGCTGGGCGAATGGTCCTCGCCGCGGCGCCTCGTGGCGGTGGCGGTCGGCTTCCTCGGCGTGCTGGTCATCGTGCGGCCCGGCATCGGCGCGTTCCAGCCCGCGGTGCTCCTCAGCATCGGCAACATGCTGTGCTACGCGTTCTACGTGCTGACCACGCGTAAGCTCGCCGGCGTCGATTCGACGGCCACCACGGTCTTCTATTCCGGGCTCGCCGGGCTCGCGGTGATGAGCCCGGTCCTGCCCTGGATCTGGACGACGCCGACGGCGTGGAGCACCTGGGCGCTGCTGGTCGGAGTCGGCCTGTTCGGCACTCTGGGACACTGGCTGCTGGTGCTCGCTCATGCCCGGGCGCCGGCCAACGTGCTGGCTCCGTTCATCTATACCCAGCTGCTCTGGTCGGTGATGCTGGGCTACCTGATCTTCGGCGACGTACCGAACCGATGGACGCTGATCGGCGCGTCCATCGTCATCGGGTCCGGGCTCTACCTCCTGGCCCAGGAATCCACCCCCCGTGCGCGGCGTCGGACGGACGCACGGCACGCGGCGCAGGATCCCGCATCCCCTCAGCGGTGACGGCGGTGATGATAGTGGCGGCGCGACTTCATGCGGGTGCGATAGGCGCGACGGCCCGGATCGATGCCGAGCGCCCCGTTCACGGTTCCCACCGCGCCGCCGACCGCACCGCCGACGATGCCGCCCACCGGACCGGCGACCCGGTCGCCCTCGGCCGCGCCACGGCGGATGCCGCCCGGCAGGCCCTGGGCTTCGGCCGTGCCCGACAGGGCGAAGGCGGACAGGACGAGGCTGGCGGCGAGCAGAGCTTTTCTCATGATCGTATCTCCCAGTGACGGCGCGTCTCGGTCACCCCTTGGACTTGGTTCCCGGCGAACGGCCGGACGGCACCCGAACGCGTGCGGGACAACGGCCGAGCTTGAAAAAGGTCCCGAGGAAAATGCGCGGCGCGCGGAAGGCCGAAAGCTCGCTGGTCTCGCGCCTGCGCCGCTGCTAGAAGCCGCCGCATGTGCGTTGATGGTGATCCGCGCGGGCGGTTCGGCGTGCCGAGCGCGTCCCGGCCTCGAATTATGAGCCCGGCCTGCGCCTGAGGGCCGCCGCGGCGGGCCGATGCGAAGGCCGGGAGGGCGACGACTCGCCTCCGTTCCGCCGGCCCCGGGGGGCAGTCCTGCCCGCCGACCGCCTCAATGACGATCCGCGCCGAAGACCTCACAGACATCCCATGAGCGACCAGACCTCCCCCGCCGCGGCCCCTGCCCGCGACTATTCGAAGACCCTGTTCCTGCCCCAGACCGAGTTCCCGATGCGGGCCGGCCTGCCGGTGCGCGAACCCCTGCTGCTGGAGCGCTGGGCCGCCACCGACCTCTACGGGCAGATCCGCGCGCAGGCCGCCGGGCGGCCGAAATTCGTGCTGCACGACGGCCCGCCCTACGCCAACGGCAACATCCACATCGGCACGGCGCTCAACAAGATCCTGAAGGACGTCATCGTCCGCGCGCAGGGGACGCTCGGCTACGACGCCGACTACGTGCCGGGCTGGGACTGTCACGGCCTGCCCATCGAGTGGAAGATCGAGGAGCAGTACCGCGCCAAGGGCCGCAACAAGGACGACGTGCCGGTCATCGAGTTCCGCCAGGAGTGCCGGACCTTCGCGGCCCATTGGCTCGACGTGCAGCGCGGCGAGTTCAAGCGCCTCGGCGTCACCGGCGACTGGGATCATCCCTATGTCACCATGTCCTTCCCGGCCGAGGCCGCGATCGCCCGCGAACTCATGACCTTCGCGACCACGGGCCAGCTCTATCGCGGCTCGAAGCCGGTGATGTGGTCGGTGGTGGAGAAGACGGCGCTCGCCGAGGCCGAGGTGGAGTACGAGGACGTCGTCAGCGACGCGATCTTCGCGGCATTCCGGATCACCGAGGGGGCGACCGAGGATCTCGCGGCGGCGCGGGTCGTCATCTGGACCACGACGCCCTGGACGATACCGGCCAATCGGGCGGTGGCCTATTCGCGCAAGGTCACCTACGGCCTCCATCGCGTCACGGCAGCGGCCGAGGACAACTGGGCCAAGGTCGGTGACCTGTACGTCCTCGCTGACGCCCTGGCCGCCTCGGTCTTCGCGAGCGCCCGCGTCGAGGCCTTCGAGCGCCTGCGCGACGTCGCGCCGGCCGAACTCGCCGGCCTGACCCTGAGCCATCCGCTCGCCGGCCACCTGTCCGGCTACGACTTCGCCGTTCCCCTCCTCGACGGCGAGCACGTCACCGACGAGGCCGGCACCGGCTTCGTCCACACGGCGCCGAGCCATGGCCGCGAGGATTTCGAGGTCTGGATGGCCAATGGCCGCGCGCTGGCCCAGCGCGGCATCGAGACCCGCATCCCCTACACCGTGGACGCGGACGGTGCGCTGACCGACGAGGCACCCGGTTTCACGGGAAAACTCGTTCTTAACCACAAGGGCGAGAAGGGCGACGCCAACAAGGCGGTCATCGCCGCCCTCACGGAGGCCCGCGCCCTGGTGGCGCGCGGCACGCTCAAGCACAGCTATCCCCATTCCTGGCGCTCGAAGAAGCCGGTCATCTTCCGCAACACCCCGCAATGGTTCATCGCCCTCGACAGGCCGGTCGGGTCCCTCGGCGAGAAGACCCTGCGCGACGTGGCGCTGAAATCGATCGAGGAGACGCAGTGGGTCCCGCCCCAGGGCAGGAACCGCATCAACGGCATGGTGGCCAACCGGCCCGACTGGGTGGTCTCGCGCCAGCGCGCCTGGGGGGTGCCGATCACGGTCTTCGTCAAGCGCGGCACCCACGAGGTTCTGCGCGACCCGGCGGTGAACGCGCGCATCGCGGCGGCCTTCCACGCGGAGGGCGCGGATGCCTGGTTCACCGATGCCGACGGCGCCCGGTTCCTCGCCCCCGACTACGATCCGGCCGACTACGAGAAGGTCACGGACGTCCTCGACGTCTGGTTCGATTCCGGCTCGACCCACGCGTTCGTGCTGGACGACCCGGAGCAGTTCCCCGGACTGTCCGGCGTCAAGCGCCGCCGCGACGGCGGCTCCGATACGGTGATGTACCTGGAGGGGTCGGACCAGCATCGCGGCTGGTTCCAGTCGTCGCTGCTCGAATCGGCCGGCACCCGCGGCCGTGCTCCCTACGACATCGTCCTGACCCACGGGTTCGTCCTCGACCCCAAGGGCTTGAAGATGTCGAAGTCGAAGGGCAACGTCGTCGCGCCGCAGAACGTCATCAAGGATTCCGGCGCGGACATCCTGCGCCTGTGGGTGGCGGCCTCCGATTACGCCGACGACCTGCGCATCGGTCCGGAGATCATCAAGACCTTCGCCGAGACCTACCGGAAGCTGCGCAACTCGATCCGCTGGATGCTCGGATCGCTGGCGCATTTCGAGCCCGGCACCGAGATTCCCCACGCGGAGCTGCCCGAACTGGAGCGCCTGATCCGGCACCGGCTGTCCGAGCTCGACGGCGAGATCCGCGAGGCCTACGCCACCTTCGACACCAAGCGGGTGGTGGCGCTCCTCAACGGCTTCATGACCGGCGACCTCTCGGCCTTCTACTTCGACGTGCGCAAGGACGTGCTCTACTGCGACCCGGCTTCTTCCCCGGTGCGCCGCGCCGCGCTCCAGGTCATCGACGAGACATTCCGCCGGGTCACGATCTGGCTCGCGCCCGTGCTCGCCTTCACGGCCGAGGAAGCCTGGCTCGATCGCTACCCGTCACCGACGGGTTCCGTCCATCTCCAGACGCTGCCGGAGACACCGGCCGCCTGGCGGGACGCCGCCCTCGCCGCCCGCTGGCAGACCATTCGTCGGGTACGCCGCGTCGTCACCGGTGCTTTGGAGATCGAGCGGACGGCCAAGCGCATCGGCGCCAGCCTGGAAGCGGCACCCACCGTGCACATCGCGGATGCCGATCTGCGCGCCGTGGTCGAGGGCGTCGACTTCGCCGATATCTGCATCACCTCCGCCATCCGCATCGTGGACGGCGAGGGCCCGACCGAGGCCTTCCGCCTCGACGACGTGCTCGGCGTCGCCGTGGTGCCGGCCCTCGCCGAGGGCCGCAAATGCGCCCGCTCCTGGCGGGTGACGCCGGAGGTCGGCAGCGACCCGGACTACCCCGACGTGACGCCGCGCGACGCGCGCGCCCTGCGCGAGTGGGACGCCGCCCATGCCGGCACGAACGCCGCGTGACGCGCTCGCTGCGCCCTCCCTTCCCCCGCCTCGGGGGGAGGACCCGACTTTGCGCATGACGTCCTCCTGAATGAAGTCCTCCCGCATGACGCCCTTCCGCCTGGGGCTCGTGGCGCTCCTCCTCACCCTGGTCCTCGACCAGGCCTCGAAGCTCTGGCTCTACTTCGGCACCGACCTCGTGCTGACGCAGCCCTGGCGGATCGCGCCCTTCGCGGAGTTCCTCGTGGTATGGAACCGGGGCGTCTCCTACGGGATGTTCCAGCAGGAGGGCGGCCTCGGCCGCTGGGTGCTGGTGGGCGTGTCCTGTCTCGCCGCCATCGGCCTGACGCTCTGGATGCGGCGGGCGGAGTCGCGCCTGCTGGCGGTGGCCCTGGGCCTCGTCGCGGGCGGCGCCATCGGCAACGTCATCGACCGCGCGGCCTACGGGGCCGTGTTCGACTTCGTGCACCTGCACTGGCGCAGCTGGTCCTGGTACGTCTTCAACATCGCCGATGTGGCGATCGTCGCGGGCGTCGTCGGGCTCATCCTCGACAGCCTCCGGCCCGCCCCCCGGAGCACCGGTTCCGGCCTCTGATCCGTGATCGGCATTTCCGCCTGACCTGTGATCCGTAAACCACAACGGGGATCGTTGTGCCGGCGAGGCTGGTGCACTGCGGTCAAGGCGCCATACGATCGCCCGAAACCGGGATCAGGCCGAGAAGGTCGGATCAGGATCGCTGCACAAGGCGACCATCCGGGCTCGGGGAACCGGGACCCATGACCGGGCGGAGAGCGGGGATAGCATGATCGGGCATCGCGGTTTGCTGATGGTGGTGGCGGGCGTTCTGACCGCCGGGAGCGCTCAGGCGCAGCAGGGCGTGTTCATGCGTGACGCCCTCAGCAATATCGGCCTGATCGAGCCGGAGAAGCCCGCGATCACCTACCGCGAGCGCGCGCCCCTGGTGATGCCGCCCAAGCTCGACGGCAAGGCCCTGCCGCCGCCGCGCCAGCCGGAAGCCTCGGCGCAGTGGCCCAAGGATCCCGAGATCGTCCAGCGCGAGCGCGAGCGCGAGGAGGCCCGGAAGCCGATCGTGCGCGGCGCGCAGGGCCGGATGAACGACAACAACATGACCCTCTCCATCGACGAGATGCGTGGCGGGCGCCGCGCCGGCGCCCAGACCCGCACCGAGCCGGGCCGGCCCGAGGGCGAGAACGACGACCGCAACTCGTTCTGGGCGAATCCCTTCGGCCTGCGCTCGGCCGAGGTGGCGGAGCCTTCGGCGGTGGAGCCCGACCGCGACGTGCTCACCGATCCGCCGACCGGCTATCGCAAGCCGCCGCGCAAGGTCGCCAAGACCAACGGCGACCCGGTGAACAACCCGTACCGCGAGCGCGAAGAATCCGATCCGGCCGCCTACATGCGGGCACGGTCCGCGAACTGAACCGCGGGTCCGGCGCGGAGCCGCGCGGGTCGCGGGCGCCGCGGGAGAACCCGTTTCCTGCCCCTCCGACGCACCCCAGTGGTACGGAGCCGGCGCAATGCCAACATGACGGATGGCCCTCGCAAGCGGCTGACCGCGGAAGGAAGAGCTTTGATGCACCTGTTCAGGAAGGACATGCCCCTCTTCGGACCGGCGCGCAGCCACGCGAGCGCGGGCCGGGCGGAAGCCGCGCCCTTCGGGCGCTCCGAGGCGGGCGGACCCGAGGTCAGTGCCTTCGCGCTGGACAATGGCCTCGACGTCGTCGTCGTTCCCGATCACCGCGCCCCGGTCGTCACCCACATGGTGTGGTACCGCAACGGCTCCGCCGATGATCCGTTGGGCCAGTCGGGCATCGCCCACTTCCTCGAGCACCTGATGTTCAAGGGCACCGAGCAGCACCCGATCGGCGCCTTCTCGAAGGCCGTCTCCGGGCTCGGCGGCCAGGAGAACGCCTTCACCTCCTACGACTACACCGCCTACTTCCAGCGCGTCGCCCGCGACCACCTTCGGACCATGATGGAGTTCGAGGCCGATCGCATGACCGGCCTCGTCCTCGACGACGCCGTGGTGGCGCCCGAGCGCGACGTGGTGCTGGAGGAGCGCCGCATGCGGGTCGAGACCGACCCGTCGGCGCAGCTCTCCGAGGCGATGGCCGCCTCCCTGTTCGTGCACCACCCCTACGGCACGCCGATCATCGGCTGGATGCACGAGATCGAGGAGCTGAACCGCACCCACGCCCTCGACTATTACAAGCGCTTCTACACGCCGGAGAACGCCATCCTGGTGGTGGCCGGCGACGTGACGCCGGACGATGTCCGCCGCATGGCCGACGACACCTACGGCCGCGTCACCCCGCAGGGCACGCGCCCCCTGCGCATCCGGGCCAAGGAGCCGGAGCCCCGGGCGCTCCGCCGCCTCGCCGTGGCCGACCCGAAGGTCGAGCAGCCGACCCTGCAGCGGCTCTACCTCACCCCGTCCTGCATCACCGCGCGGGACGGCGAGTGCCACGCTCTCGAGCTGCTGGCCGAGGTGATGGGCGGCGGCTCCACCTCCTACCTCTACCGCAAGCTGGTGATGGAGCTCGGCGTCGCCGTGAATGCCGGCGCCTGGTACATGGGCTCGGCCATCGACGACACCCGCTTCTCCGTCTACGCGATCCCCGCCGAGGGCGTCAGCCTGGAGAAGCTGGAGGAGGAGGTCGACCGCGTCCTGCGCCGCGTCCCCTCCGAGGCCCTGGAGCCCGAGGCGATCGAGCGGGCCAAGACCCGGCTCGTGGCCGAGACGGTCTATTCCTCCGACAGCCAATCCTCGCTCGCGCGCATCTACGGCTCGGCGCTGGCCATCGGCGAGAGCATCGAGGAGGTCCGCCGCTGGCCCTCCGACATCGAGGGCGTGACCAAGGCCCGGCTCGCGGCGGTGGCCGAGCGCTACCTGACGCCGTCCCGGTCCGTCACAGGCTACCTGACCAAGGCCCGCGAGGCCGACGCGGCCTGAGGCCGCTCCCGGTCTCGCGCCGGGCCACGCAATTCGAGAGGCCGTGGCGCCCGCCGCCGCGCCCCGCGCACACCATGAGGTTCCCATGAACGTGGCCACCACCGACCTGCTCGACTCCTCCGCCACCCGCTCCGCGACCTCGCCGACGCAGGCGGTCCCCGTCGCGGCGGCTGCCGGCATCGAGGCGTGGCACGTCGAATCACCGGTGGTCCCGCTGATCGCCCTGGCCTTCACCTTCGAGGGTGGCGCGGCGCAGGATCCCGAGGGCAAGGCCGGCGTGGCCCAGATGCTCGCCCGCCTCCTCGACGAGGGTGCCGGCGACCTCTCCTCCGACGCCTTCCAGGAGCGCCTCGCGGCCCGGGCCATCGAACTCTCCTTCCATGCCGGCTCCGACGCGCTCGGCGGCTCCCTCAAGATGCTGGTCAAGCACGCCGACGAGGCCATCGACCTCCTGGCCCTGGCCCTGGCCAAGCCCCGCCTCGACCCCGACGCCATCGAGCGCGTGCGGGCCCAGACCCTGGCCGGTCTGCGCTACCAGCAGAACGATCCGGGCGTGATGGCCTCGCGCCGCTTCTTCGCCGAGGCCTATGCCGGTCATCCCTATGCGCGCCCGTCCTCCGGTACGCCCGAGAGCATCGCGGCGATCACCCGCGACGACCTCGTGACGATGCATCGCCAGATCATCGGCCGCGGCGGCGTGAAGGTCGCGGCGGTCGGCGCCATCGATGCGGCGCGTCTTGCGGAGAGCCTCGACCGGGCCTTCGGCAAGCTCGACATGGCAGCCCCCCTCAAGGCGGTGCCCCAGACCCGGATGCAGAACATCGGCGCCCGCCACGTGGTCGATCTCGACGTGCCGCAATCCGTGATCCGTTTCGGCATGAACGGCGTGCCGTGGTGCGACCCGGACTTCATTCCGGCCTACGTGCTGAACCACATCCTGGGCGGCGGCTCCTTCACCTCCCGCCTGTTCCAGGAGGTCCGCGAGAAGCGTGGCCTCGCCTACTCGGTCGGCACCTCCCTCGTCAGCCATCGCGCCGCATCGATGACCTGGGGCTACACCGCCACCAAGAACGAACGCGTCGGCGAGGCCCTGTCGGTGATCGGCGAGGAGATCGGACGCCTCATCACGGACGGTCCCTCGGACGAGGAGCTGCAGAAGGCCAAGGACTACCTGACCGGCTCCTACGCGCTCGGCTTCGACACCTCGACCAAGATCGCGCACCAGCTCGTGCAGATCGCCTTCGAGGGCCTCGGCATGGACTACATCGCCCGCCGCAACGATCTCGTCGCCAACGTGACCCAGGCCGATATCCGCCGCGCCGGCGCCCGCACCTTCGCGGACGGGAAGATGCTCGTGGTCGCCGCCGGCCGGCCCACCGACTTCTGAGCGCCCGCAAGTTTCGGAGGGCTCCCGGAGATTTTCCGTGATCCGAGGACGAGCCGCCGCGCCCCGGCGGCGGCTTCGCGGGCCTGTACGCGGGCACGGCGGTTGCTAGTTTCCGCCGGGGCGGCGACGATGCTGCACCGCTCGTTTTCAAGCTCGGGACAGTCCGGATGACATCACGCCTCGCCTCCCTGCCGGCCCGCCTCGCCCTCGTCACGGCGATGGGCATCGCCGCGACGCCGGCCCTGGCCCATCCCGGCCATGAGGCCGCCGCCGGCCTGGCGCAGGGTTTCCTCCATCCCCTGAGCGGCCTCGACCACGTCCTCGCCATGGTGGCGGTCGGGCTGATCGCGGCCCGCATCGGTGGCCGCGCGCTCATCCTCGTGCCCCTGTCCTTCCTCGGCATGATGGCCGTCGGCGGCGCCCTCGGGGTCGTGGGCATCGGCCTGCCCTTCGTCGAGATCGGGATCGCCCTCTCGGTGGTGGTGCTCGGCGCGTCCCTCGCCCTGCGCCCGGCCCTGCCGGTCGCCGCCGCCATGGTCCTCGTGGGCGCCTTCGCGGTGTTCCACGGCCACGCCCACGGCGCCGAGATGCCGGAGACCGGCTCGGGTCTCGCCTACGGCCTCGGCTTCCTCGGCGCGACGGCGCTCCTGCACGCGGTGGGCCTCGGACTCGGCCTCTCGGCCGGACGCCTCGTACGGAGCCTCACCGCCCTGCGGGTGGCGGGCGCGGGCCTCGCCATCGCGGGTCTCGGCCTCCTCGCCAGCGCTCTCTGACCTCCCTGTCCCCGATCGTCGAACGGCCCCCTCACGGGGGCCGTTCTGTTTTCGGGTACGTCGCCCCATCTGATGGATCCGCCCGCCGTTCAGGGATCAGCCCATGCAGCTCACCGGACTCCATCACCTCACCGCCATCACCGCGCAGGCGGCCGACAACCTGGCCTTCTACACGCGGGTCCTCGGCCTCCGGCTGGTGAAGAAGACGGTGAACCAGGACGACGTCTCGGCCTACCACCTGTTCTACGCCGACGGCCTCGCTTCGCCCGGTACCGACGTCACCTTCTTCGACTGGCCGGCGCCTCCGGAGCGGCGCGGCACCAACAGCATCAGCCGCACGGGCCTGCGGGTCTCGGGTGCCGACGCGATCGGCTGGTGGCGCGAGCACCTGGCCCGCCAGGGCGTGGTCCATGCGGTGCCCGTGGAACGTGACGGCCGCCTGACCCTCGATTTCGAGGATGGCGAGGGCCAGCGCCTGATGCTCGTGGATGATGGCGGCGCCGGCGAGGCCCACGCCTGGGCGCGAAGCCCCGTGCCGATCGAGCACCAGATCCGCGGCCTCGGACCGATCCGCCTCAGCGTCGCGCAGATCGAGCGGACGGAGGCGGTCCTCACCGAGATCCTCGGCATGAGCCACGACCGGAACTATGAGCTTCCCGAGGGCGAGGTCCGCGTCTATCGCATGGGTGCGGGCGGTCCCGCCGCCGAACTCCACCTCGTGGCCGAGCCGGGCCTGCCGCCCGCCCGCCAGGGTGCCGGCGCTGTGCACCACGTCGCCTTCCGCATCCCGGATGCCGACCACGCGGCCTGGGCCGACCGTCTGAAGCAGCGGCGCATGCCCTCCAGCGGGCCGGTGGACCGCTACTACTTCCGCAGCCTCTACTTCCGCGAACCCAACGGGATCCTGTTCGAGATCGCCACCGACGGGCCGGGCTTCGCCACCGACGAGCCGATGGAGACCCTGGGCGAGCGCCTGGCCCTGCCACCCTTCCTCGAGCCCCGCCGCGCGGAGATCGAGGCCGGGCTGAAGCCCCTCTGATCGGCCCGGACGGAATTAAGAACGATTCCAAGCCACTGTACCGTCGTGCGCCTGCGTACGCGCGCCGCCTTGACGGGCCTACCGCAGGTGCGAGAAGACCCCACCCAAAGCTTCGAGATTCGAGCGAAATTCGAGACGGACCGTCGATGAGCAAGTTCAACGAGGAGCGTGTGCTGAGCGTCCACCATTGGACCGACACGCTGTTCTCCTTCCGCACCACCCGGGATCCCGCCTTCCGCTTCCGCAACGGCGAGTTCGTGATGATGGGTCTCGAGGTCGAGGGCCGGCCGCTGCTGCGCGCCTACAGCGTCGTCTCGGCCAATTACGAGGAGGAGCTGGAATTCTTCTCGATCAAGGTTCCGAACGGTCCGCTCACCTCGAAGCTGCAGCATCTCAAGGTCG
Source organism: Methylobacterium sp. M6A4_1b (assembly GCF_053345175.1). NCBI lineage: Bacteria > Pseudomonadati > Pseudomonadota > Alphaproteobacteria > Hyphomicrobiales > Methylobacteriaceae > Methylobacterium > Methylobacterium sp. M6A4_1b. The sequence goes on along the minus strand of NZ_JBKEZQ010000006.1, from coordinate 169,215 downwards.
GCGACCCGATCATCGTCGGCAAGAAGCCCACCGGCACCCTGGTGCTCGACAACCTGATGCCGGGCAGGAACCTCTACCTCCTCGGCACCGGCACCGGCCTCGCGCCCTTCATGTCGATCATCAAGGACCCGGAGACCTACGAGCGCTTCGAGAAGGTCGTCCTCGTCCACGGCTGTCGTCAGGTGCAGGAACTCGCCTATGGCGAGACCATCACCAAGGACCTTCCGAACCATGAGTTCCTCGGCGAGCTGATCAGCGCCGGACTGATCTACTACCCGACCGTGACCCGCGAGCCCTTCCGAAACCGCGGCCGCATCACCGATCTCATGACCTCCGGCAAGCTGTTCGAGGATATCGGCCTGCCGCCGATGTCGGTGGAGAACGACCGCTTCATGCTCTGCGGCTCGCCGGACATGATCCGGGACACCCGCCAGCTGCTCACCGATGGCGGCTACGAGGAGGGCAACCACGGCGAGGCCGGCCACTACGTGATCGAGAAGGCCTTCGTCGAGAAGTGAACGACTCCCGCGCTGTCTTCATCGCCGGCGCCGGGACCGAGATCGGCAAGACCTACGTCACCGCCGCCCTGACGCGGCGGCTGCGCGCCCTGGGCCACGGCGTGCGCACCCTCAAGCCCCTGGCGAGCGGTGTTCCGCCCCTCGCTGCCGCGGATTTCGCGCAGAGCGACACCGGGCGTCTGCTCGCGGCGCAGGGCTTGGCCGTGACGCCGGAGACGGTCGCCGCCTGCTCGCCCTGGCGCTTCGCCGCCCCGCTGAGCCCCGACCTGGCCGCTGCCCGCGAGGGCCGGATCCTGGCCTTCGACGACCTCGTCGGCTGGTGTCGGGCCGCGATCGCGGCCACCCCGCGTGACGCAACTCTGCTGATCGAGGGCGTCGGCGGCGTGATGAGCCCCGTGACCGGGGAGGCGACGGGCCTCGACTGGCTCAAGGCCCTCCGCCTGCCGGCCCTCCTCGTCTCCGGTTCCTATCTGGGCGCGATCAGCCACGCGCTCACGGCCGCCGAAACCCTGCACGCGCATGGCGTCCCGCTGCTCGGACTCGTCGTCTGCGCCAGCGCTGATGCTCCGACGCCCCCCGACTTCGTCGCGGCGGCGATCGCCCGCCATCAGGCCGTCCCGGTCGTCGTCATCGCCCGCAACGGCGACTGCCCGGCCGCACTCGTCGATCTGGTGCGCCCGGCCTCCGCAGCCTGAACCTGCGTGTGGCCCCTGCGGATGGCCTCACAGCACCCGAAGCGAGAGCGCTCCGGCCGGGCAGGTCCGCAGGACACGCGGGCGCTCCGGCAGCACGTCCCAGATCCGCGCCTCCGCGTAGCGCAGCAGCACCGCGCCCCCCGGACCGGGCCCGTGAAAGCACTGCTCCAGGGCGACCACCAGGGTCGGGCGGGGCGGGTGCGGACGCAAGGCGGTGTCGACCGCGACAGTGACGGCGTCTGCCGCCGCACCCGGGAAGGCGTCGAAGCTCTGGACCAGGCCGTCGATCTCGCTCCCGTCGAGGGTCAGCACGAGGCAGAGCCGTGGCACGAAGCCGGGGCAGGCCGAGACCGGCACGTCCCGCCGCAGGGTCAGAGCGAAGCGGGACGAGCCCTGCGCCGGATAGGCCCAGCGCTGGGCCTCGCGTACGCCCTGGAAGGCCACCCACTCCTCGGGCTGCGAGGCGGACGGGGCGGCGACACGGCCCTCCGCCCGGCCGTCCTGCCGGTAATGCACCAGGGGGTTGACCCCGGCGAGCCCGACATCCGGATAGCGCGCCACGTACATCAGGGTGCTGAAGGCGGGGTTCGGGTCGAGGCCGGCCTTCGCCCCCACGCGCAGGTAGTGCCGCACCGGGTCGAGGCGGGTCGGGCCGCTCTGGCGCTTGTAGAAGGCGGTGTCGAAATCGGCGCTGGGATCGCGGTCCTGCGCCGCGCCGCGCCAGACGTAATGCAGGAAGGGATCGATGCCGGAACGGGCCACGTCCGGGTGGTTCGCCCGGTAATAGGCCGCGTCGAACAGGCGGGGGACGCGGCCGAGTGTCGTCCGGCGAAGCAGGGTCGTGGCGATGCGCACGGCGCGCGGGGGGAGCGGGAGCGTCATGTGAAGGTCGGCGCCTCGCACAGGTGGCGCAGGACCGCGCGGTAGGCCTCGACATCCTCGTCGCGGCCGACCTGGGCGAGGCCGGCGCGCTGCACCTGCGTCCAGGCCGCCTCGGTCTCGTGGAGATGGGCCAGGGCCTCGGCGAAGCCGCCGGGATCGTGCCAGTCGCGGATCCGGTATCCGGTGCCGTCGGGCCAGCCCATCTGCCCGGCGAGGACGGGCGTGACGACGCTCGGCAGGCCGCGGGCCACGGTCTCCAGGACCTTGTGCGGGATGCCGGCGGCGAAGCGCGTCGGCGCCAGGGCGACGCGCGCGGCGTCGAGGGCGGGGCCGATATCGTCGATGCGGCCCAGCACGGTGACGCCGGGGCGCGTCAGCCGCTCGGCGATGGAGGGGGCGACCGTGCCGATGATGGTGACGTGCGCCTCCGGCAGGATCGCCCGCAGGGACTCCCAGGCCTGACCGAAGAACCAGTCGAGCGAGTCGATGTTGGGCTCCCCCTCGCGGGCGAGGGAGCCGAGGAAGACGAAGCCCCGGCGGTCCGCGAAGCCGGGCGGGTTCGGATGCGGTGTCTGGACGTGGCCGAGGACCACCGGATCGGCGACGCCGGCCCGTCGCAGCAATCGCGCATCCGCCGGGGAGACGCAGACCACCCGGTCGGCCGCCGCGATCGACCGAAGCTCCAGGGCGGTGGCCCGGGCGAGGGCCGGCCCCGGCGCCGGCCGACCCTTGAGGGCGTCGACGACGAACTCGCGCAGGGCGTAGAGGGATTCGGAATCGAACACGACGCGGGAGCGGCCGACATCCCGCGGGCTCAGGCCGAGATCCGCCAGGACCTCGCAGACCATGCGGATGTGCGGAGGCCGGCTGACCCAGAGCACGTCGTAGGCCCCCGCGCGCTCCGTGACGAGCCGCCGGAAGCCCTCTCGGCCGCAGGGCTCGATGATCTCGATGCGCTCCGAGAGGTCGCGGTAGGTCGCCGCCGGCTCCTCGCGCTCGCCGTAGACCGAGCAGACCGTCACCGCGTAGCCGAGATCGGCCATCGCATTGAGGATGGTGTTGGCCCGCGGCAGTCCGGCCCCGAGATCGAGATGGGGTGCCTGGTCGTCGACGTAGAGGACGCGCAGGGCGAAGGGCGCGTCGTCGCGGGGGCCGAAGCCCGTGCGGCGCGGCCCCTGCCCGAACAGCCAGGCCCCGTGCCGTTCGCGGAAGCGCACCCGGTTGCGGTCGAGGAGCGCCTCGACGTCGGCGCGCCGGACGCTGGTGGCGCTCTCCACGTGGATCGCGATGGCGCGCGGCTGGTAGACGACCCGCCGCCCCGCCTGATGGCAGCGGGCGCACAGGTCGGTGTCCTCGAAATAGGCCGGCGCGAACAGGGCGTCGAAGCCGCCGAGCTCCGTGAACAGCCGGGCCTCGATCATCAGCAGGGCCCCGGAGACGTAGCCCGCGTCCCGGGTATAGGAGGCCTCCGGCGCGAAGGGATCGAGGCTGCCGCGGCCGGCCGGGTGGGTCAGCTGCGGATCGTCCTGGAAGCCCGCCCCGGCCTCCTGCAGGATGCCCCCGGGAAACACCAGGCGGCCGCCGACGATGCCGATGTCGTTGGAAGCGGCGAAGGTGCCGACGAGGGCCGCCAGGGCACCGGGCATCAGGTCGATGTCGGGGTTGAGGAAGAGCAGGTGGCGGCCGCGGGCTTCGGCGGCGCCCTGGTTGCAGGCGGGACCGAAGCCGGTGTTCTCCGGATTGAGGACGATCCGGGCGCCGTCGATCCGCGCGAAGAGCGTCCGGGTCTCGGCATCGGAGGCGTTGTCGACCAGGATCACCTCGAAGGACGGCCCGGCGAAGGCCTGCTGCCCGGCGAGCTTGGCCAGGGTCCAGGCGAGGAGGTGCCGGGCGCCGCGCGAGACGATCACGACGGAGATCAGGGGCTCCGCCTCCGCCCGGAACGCGATGCGGATGTCGTTGAGAAACAACGCGTTCCAGATCAGGGCCGCCTCGACCAGGGCCGCCTTCCGGCCCGCGGGGGCGTCGAGGATGTCGGGGGCCGCCATCATGGCAGGAGCTCCGGGATCGCCGCGGTGTCGGCCAGGACCGTGATGCGGCCGATGAGGTCGTCGTGCAGGAACAGGATCGTGGACGCGCCTGCGTCCGCCGCGAGGCCCGCGAAGGTCACGGCCGCCGGCGCGCCCGGGAGGTCCGCGCGGGCCGTGGCATACAATAGACCCTGGCCGGTATTCAAAAGGGTGACGCGTCGGAGCGCGAGTTCCCGCGTCGGCGCGCCGATCTCGAAGGCGGCGTTGGGGTGGAGTCCGGATGTCAGGTGGCGGGGCAACGTGACAACCAGGATCGTCCCCTCCGGGGTCGCGCCGACGCGGCGCGCCTGCGCCTCCCAATCCGCCGCGACGGGCGCGAACCGGGTCGCGAGATCCGCCCGGAGGGGCGAGGGCAAGCGCCGGCCGCGGACCCATTCCGGCGACAGGGCGAGGTGGAGCCCGGCGAGGCCGGCCTCCGGGACGGCGTCCGGCACGCCGCCCTCGGCCTTGGCGAACCAGCGCCGGCGCATGGGCGAATAGGATCCGGTCCCCGGCGGGGCGACGCGCTCGGTGGCGACCAGGAGCCCGAGGTCGTCATCCGCGCGCAGGTTCGACCGCAGGGAGGTTTCGCAGGTGAGGCATCCGCTCGCGAAGGGCGTGCTTGAGCGAACCGGTTCGGGGGCCGGCAAAGGATCTTCGGTCGGGGATGTGTCCGTACCGGGTTCCGGAAGCATTGCCAGCAAAGCGGTCTCCGCGCGCTCCGCGCGCTCGTTGTAGCCGGCAAATAGATCGGCGCAGGCGCGGGTGAGGGCTTCGAGAGACGCCGCGTCCGCGGCCAGCGCGAGCACCCGATCCTTGACCGCTTCCGCATCGCGAAGGCGGTGGTCCGGGCACACAGGGTCGAAGCCCTCGAAGCCGAGGGCCGTGCCGATGACCGGCTTGCCGAAGGACAGGGCCTCGGCGACCTTCATCTTCAGGCCGCTGCCCATCAGGATCGGCGCCACCACCAGGTCGACGCCGTCGTAGAAGTCCTCCAGTTCGGGCACGTAGCCGGCGAAGTTCACCCCGGGCCGCGCGGCCGGGCCGAGGCTGTCGCCGATCTCGCCCGCGATCACGAGTTCGGGCCGGGCCGGGGTCCAATCCGCGCTCCAGGCGGCGGCGAAGCGCCGGATCGAGAACAGGTTCGGGTCGTTGCCATGGCCGAGGAAGCCGATCCGCTTCACCCGGGCCGGGGCCGCGAAGGGCCGGCGCGCGGGAAAGCGCGGCGGCAGCAGGTGGACGCGCCGGTCGGTGATCGTCCGGAAATAGGCCGCCTCCTCGGACTGGATCGCCAGCACGATGTCGGCCCGGGCGAGGCCCGCCGCCTCGCCGGGGCGGTCGGTGTAGAAGAAGTTCGGCTCGGCCCGGAACGGCCGGTACTGCCGCTGCCGGTCGGCGAAGCGGTCGTGGGTGTCGATGAGCGTCAGCAGGCCCGGCGGGGCCGCCTCCAGCGCCCGCGACAGGAACACGTAGTTCACCAGGATCGCGCGGGTCTCCGGATAGGCTTGCCCGTACCACGCCACGAAGGCGCCGACCTCCTCGGGGCACCAGGCGTCGATGGGAAAGCAGCGCGCCCGGGTGGTGAGCGGGATGGTCCCCCGGGGTTCGATCCGGAAGGTGTGCCGGAACAGGCCGGCCGCCGCGGCCTCGTCGGTGGGCGGGTGCTGCCCGAAGCGGCGATAGATCTGGTCCTCGTGGGCGTAATAGGCGAGGTCGACGGCATGGCCGCCGCGCTGCAGGGCGGCGCAGGTGGTGAGCAGCCGGCGCCGGTTGCCGGCGCTGGTCGGGAACGCCGGCATCGGCGCCACCACGAGGATCGCGGGGCCGCTCACCGGGCGCCCTCGCGGCGCAGGGCGGCCGGCGTGACGCGGCCCGTGCCGAGAAGGAGCGCGGTCTCCACCGTGGCGCCGCGGGGATTGCCCCAGGCCGGCGCCAGGGTGAGGCCGATCTCGGGGGCCGGGCCGAAGCGGAGCTCGGCCGCCGCCACGCGGGCGCAGCTCCAAGTGCTGCCGGCCCGCAGCAGCAGGTAGTTCGGCACCGTGGAGCCGGAGAGCGTGGCGCGGCCCGCGGCGTCGCCCGCGAGGCCGAGGCGCGGCGCCGCCTCCGGCACCGCTGCGTCGGCGACGGCGGGCGCCAGCAGCGGGAACAGCGTCGCGAGGAGGTCGAGCGTGTCCGGCGTCACGGCCGCCAGCACCGCCTCGCCGAGAGCGGCGCGGTCGGGCCGCGCCAGCTCCGCGACGGGCCGGGGCTTCGGGCAGGCGAGCGCCCGATCGCGAAAATGCGTCTCCAGGCTCAGGGCACCGCCCTGCGTCAGCGCCGCCCGCGCATCGTGCAGGACGAGGAGCCCGGCGGGATCGGGCTCGGGGCCGCCGAAGCCGGTGAAGGCCCAGGTCAGGAGGCTCAGGCCGGGGGGCTCCGTCACCGCGAGGGGGATCGGCAGGTCGGTGGCCACCGGGTAGCGGCAGACCAGCACGCCGTGACCGGCCGCGAACAGACGGGCCGCGATCGGAGCGTGCGTTACGGAGGTGTCTGTCATGCGACCCTGGCGAGGGGGGGAGGGGGCGTTCGAGGCGGCTCCGCGCGTGGCGCGCGGACAGGGCTGCGCCTCAGCCGGCCCGCCGTTCCCCGAAGGCCGCCAGGATGCGGGCCCAGGAGCGGGTGCCCTTGTGGAAGCTGTTCAGGTCGTACTTCTCGTTGGGCGAGTGGATGCGGTCGTCGTCGAGGCCGAAGCCGATCAGGAGCGTGTTGCGATCCAGCAGGCGCTTGAAGTCGCCCACGATCGGGATCGAGCCGCCGGCGCCGATGGTGACGGCGGGCACGCCCCACTCCTCGGCGAGCGCCGCGCGGGCGGTCTCGAGTTCGGGCATGTCGAAGGGCAGGCTGATGGCGCGGCTGCCCTTGTAGCAGATCACCTCCACCGAGCAGTCGGCGGGGATTCTCGCGCGCACGAAGGCCTCGAAGGTGGTGGCCAGAACCTCCGGGTCCTGGTCGTCGACGAGGCGGAACGAGACCTTGGCGCTGGCCTGCCCGGCGATCACCGTCTTGGTGCCCTCGCCGGTATAGCCGCCGATGATGCCGTTGACGTCGCAGGCGGGGCGCGACTGGATCAGCTCGATGAGCATGCGGCCGCGCTCGCCGGCCGGTTCCGACAGGCCGATGGGTCCCAGGAACGTCTCCGCCGTGAAGTCGAGGCCGCGCCACTGCTCCAGCACCTCCGGGGGCGTCTCGCGCACGCCCTCGTAGAAGCCCGGCAGCGCGACCTTTCCGTCGGCATCGTGCAGGTCGGCGATGATCTTCGACAGGACGTGGATCGGGTTGCGCGCCGCGCCGCCGAAGAAGCCCGAATGCAGGTCGCGGTCGGCGCAGGTCACCTTCACCTCGAAATAGGCGAGGCCGCGCAGGGAGGTGGTGATGGCCGGCGTGGTCGGATTCCACATGCTGGTGTCGCACACGAGCACGATGTCGGCGGCCAGCTTGTCGCGGTTGGCCGCGACCCATTCGGGCAGCCCCTGCGAGCCGTTCTCCTCGGCGCCCTCGATCAGGATGGTGACGCCGCAGGGCAGCTCGCCCGCCATCGCCAGATGCGCCCGGCAGGCCTCCACGAAGGTCATCACCTGGCCCTTGTCGTCCGAGGCGCCCCGCCCGACGATCTGCTTCTCGCCCCTGGCGTTCAGGGCGAGGCGCGGCTCGAAGGGGGGCGTCTCCCAGAGGTTCAGGGGGTCCACCGGCTGCACGTCGTAATGCCCGTAGAACAGAACGTGCGGGGTGCCGGGCTTCGGCGCGTGGGCCAGCACAACCGGGTGCAGGGAGGTCTCGTGGATCCCGGTCTCGAAGCCGAGCGCCGTCAGGGTGCCGGCGAGCCAGGTGGCGGCGTCGCGGCACTGGGGCGCGAAGGCCGGATCGGTGGAGATCGAGGGGATGCGCAGGAAGGCGAAGAGCCGCTCCAGGGCGTTGTCGAGGTCGCGGTCGATGTCGTTGAGAACGGGAGCGAGCGCGGTCATCGGGCGTCCTTGATCGAAGGCGGGCGGGACCGGGTTAGCCCATGGGGGATGGGCCAAGCAACCGTACCAGGCATCCCCTTCGAGCATCTCCTTCGAGCAACCGCTCCCCGTCGCCGCCCCGGGCCATGCGGCCGAGGGACCGGCCCCTGTCGAGCGGATCGGCCACCCGGTCGCATCCGGTCACCGGTGCGTGTCGACGCCACGCTGCAGCCTCTCCGCCGGCCGCGGGTGGCATCGGCCCGCGAACGCCCGGCGGGAACACCGGCTTTTTGGAACTGTTATCGATTGGACCGGCCCGGGGCGGATGTCTTTTCCCCGCCACGGCCCCTGCGACCCTGTCTCGAAATCCAGCGGCGCCGGACCCGTCCCGTCCCGCAAGTCACGGATACCGCCATGCTCATCGAAAGCGGTTCGCCCTCTGCGGCGAACACCATCGGCATCACCCTGACGATCAACGGCGAGGCCCGGACGCTGCAGGTCGCCCCCTGGACCACCCTCCTCGACCTCCTGCGCGAGGATCTCGACCTCACCGGGACCAAGAAGGGCTGCGACCACGGCCAGTGCGGCGCCTGCACGGTGCTGGTGAACGGCATCCGCATCAATTCCTGCCTGACGTTCGCGGTGATGAAGGACGGGGCCAGCATCACCACCGTCGAGGGCCTGGCCGGAGCCCAGGGACTCGCCGGAGCGGAAGGCCTGCACCCGCTCCAGGCCGCCTTCGTCGAGCACGATGCCTTCCAGTGCGGCTACTGCACGCCCGGCCAGCTCTGCTCGGCGGTGGGCATGCTCGCCGAGGGCCACGCCCGGTCGCGGGACGAGATCCGCGAGGCGATGAGCGGCAACATCTGCCGCTGCGGCGCCTACACCAACATCGTCGACGCCATCGAAGACGTGATGCACGCGGGAGCCGCGAAATGAACCGCTTCGACTACGTCCGCCCGACCACCGTGGACGAGGCGGTTCGCGCGATCGCCTCCGGCACCCAGGCCCGCTTCATCGCGGGCGGCACCAACCTCGTCGACCTGATGAAGTACAACGTCGAGCGCCCCGAGCGCCTGGTCGACATCACCCGCCTGCCCCTCGACCGGATCGAGGAGCGCGACGGGGGCTTGAGCCTCGGCGCCCTGGTGACGAACGCGACCGTGGCCTACGACGCGCAGGTGCAGGCCCGCTATCCGCTGCTGTCGAGCGCGATCCTGGCCGGCGCCTCGGGCCAGCTGCGCAACGCCGCCACCACCGGCGGCAACCTGCTGCAGCGCACCCGCTGCTACTATTTCTACGACGACGCCACGCCCTGCAACAAGCGCGAGCCCGGCACCGGCTGCGCCGCCATCGGCGGGGTCAACCGCATCCACGCCATCTTCGGGACGAGCCCGTCCTGCATCGCCACGCATCCCTCCGACATGTGCGTGGCGCTCGCCGCCCTCGAGGCCAAGGTCCGGGTCGCCGGGCCGGGGGGCGAGCGCACCATCCCCTTCGCGGAGTTCCACCGCCTGCCGGGCGACACGCCGGAGCGCGACACCACGCTGGCGGCCGACGAGATCGTGCTCTCGGTCGACCTGCCCGACGAGGATTTCGGCGCCCACCACACCTATCTGAAGCTGCGCGACCGGCTCTCCTATGCCTTCGCCCTGGTCTCGGTGGCGGCCGTGATCGAGCGCGACGGCGACACCATCCGGAGCGCGCGTTTCGCCCTCGGGGGCGTCGCCCACAAGCCCTGGCGCGACCCCCAGGCGGAAGCCTTCCTCGTGGGCAAGCCGGCCACCCAAGAGACCTTCGCGGCGGCCGCCAACATCGTGGTGGCCGAGGCGCGACCCCAATCCGAGAACGGCTTCAAGATCGAACTCGCGCGGCGGGCCCTCATTCGCGGACTCGCCCAGGCTGCCGCCGGCACGCCCCAGTCGCAGTCCGACAAGCGCATCGCCTGAAGGAACCCCCATGGCCCACAGCATCAGCACCTCAGGCACCGACACCTATGTCGGCACCGCGCAGAGCCGCGTCGACGGCCCGGCCAAGGTCACCGGCCAGGCGAAGTATGCCGGCGAGTTCGCCGCCCCCGACCTGACCCACGGCTACGTGGTCTCGAGCGGCATCGCCCGCGGCCGCATCCTGTCCATCGACACGGCCGCCGCCGAGGCGGTGCCGGGCGTCGTCAAGGTGTTCACCCATGCGAACCGGCCGCGCACGGCCTGGCTCGACTACAATTACCAGGACCAGGTCGCGCCCCCCGGCTCGCCCTTCCGGCCCCTCTACGACGACCGGGTCCATTACAGCGGCCAGCCCGTCGCCCTGGTGGTGGCGGAGGATTTCGGCACGGCGCGCTACGCCGCCTCGCTGGTGAAGCTCACCTACGAGGCCGAGGCGCCGACCACCGATCTGCGGACCCTGGAGGACGTGGCCTACGTGCCGCCGAAGAAGCGCTCCGGCATCAAGCCGCCGCCGGCGCCCTGGGGCGATGCGGACGGCGCCTACAAGGCCGCCCCGGTCCGGCTCACCAACCACTACCACATGGCCGTGGAGCACCATAACCCGATGGAGCCCCACGCCTCGACCGTGGTCTGGGAGGGCGGCGGCAAGCTCACCGTCTACGACAAGATCCAGGGCGTCTCGAACAGCCTCGGCTACATCACCGGCGTGTTCGGGATGAAGAAGGACGACGTCCACGTCCTCAATCCCTATCTCGGCGGCGGCTTCGGCTCGGGGCTTCGCCCGCAATACCAGCTCTTCCTCGCCGTCATGGCCGCGCGGGAGCTGGAGCGCTCGGTGCGGGTGACCCTGACCCGCGACCAGATGTTCACCTTCGGCTACCGGCCCGACGTGCGCCAGACCGTCGCCCTCGGGGCCGAGGCCGACGGCGCGCTGACCTCCATCCGGCACGAGGCGATCTCCGGCACCTCCGGCTTCGAGGATTACCAGGAGGTGGTCGTGAACTGGTCGGGCATCCTCTACGATTGCCCGAACGTCGCCCTCGACTACCGCCTCGCCAAGATCGACACCTACACCCCCTCCGACATGCGCGCGCCGGGGGCGGTGACGGGCGTGTTCGCCCTCGAGATCGCGATGGACGAGCTCGCCCACGAGACCGGCCAGGACCCGATCGACCTGCGCCTGCGAAACTACGCCGAGAAGGACCGGACCCAGGACAAGCCGTTCAGCTCCAAGTCCCTGCGCGCCGCCTATGCGCAGGGCGCCGAGCGCTTCGGCTGGTCGGCCCGCAACCCGGAGCCGCGCTCCATGAGGCAGGGCCGCGAGCTCGTGGGCTGGGGCATGGCCACCGGCATCTGGGAGGCCCTGATGCAGCAGTCGAGCGCCCAGGCGACGCTGACCGCCGACGGCAAGCTCGTGGTCGGCAACCAGACCGGCGACATCGGCACCGGCACCTACACCATCCTGACCCAGATCGCCGCCGACGCGCTCGGCCTGACGATGGCGGACGTGACGACGAAGCTCGGGGATTCGAGGCTCGCCGACGCGCCGATCGCCGGCGGCTCCTGGACCGCGGCCTCCTCCGGCACGGCGGTGATGCGGGCCTGCCGCGACATCGCCGCCCAGGTCTTCACCCTCGCCCGCGGCCTCGACGATTCGCCGCTGGCCAACGTCGATTTCGACCGCGCCGTGTTCCGGGAGGGGCGCATCTCCGTGGCGGGCGACCCGTCGCGCGGCATCGCGATCACCGACGTGATGGCGAAGGCGGGGATGGACCGGATCGAGGCCACCGGCTCGGCCGGCCCGGATTCCAACCATGCCCAGGACTTCGCCGGCTACACCCACTCGGCGATCTTCGCCGAGGTGAAGGTCGACGAGGATCTCGGCGTGGTGCGCGTCACCCGCGTCGTCTCGGCGATCGCGGCGGGCAAGATCCTCAACACCAAGACGGCGCGCAGCCAGATCCTCGGCGGCGTGGTGATGGGCATCGGCTCGGCGCTGGAGGAGGAATCCATGCTCGACCACACCATCGGCCGGTTCATGAACCACAATCTGGGCGAGTACCACGTGCCGGTGCATGCCGACATCCACGAGATCGACGTGATCTTCGTGGACGAGGACGACAAGGCCAATCCGATGGGCGTGAAGGGGCTGGGCGAGATCGGCATCGTCGGCACCGCGGCGGCGGTGGCCAACGCGGTCTTCCACGCCACCGGCAAGCGCATCCGCGAGCTGCCGATCACGATCGACAAGATCATCGGCTGAGGTTTGCCGGGGTCGACGTGACGAGCCGCGCGCCTCCGGGGGCGCGGCTCGCTTTCGTTCTACCGCGTAGCGCGGCCGAACAGGCGCTCGGCGAAGGTCGGGCCCGCATCGCCGCGGCCGGCGACCACCACGAGGCGGCGGACCTCGCCGCGGAGATAGGCCTGGAGGAAGCGGTTGTAGTCCTTGAACGAGACGCAGCCGTTCGAGGCGCCGCTGGGGCCGAGCATGTAGGTGTGGGCCAGGATGCCGTCGCGGCCGTGGATCGCCGCGCTGCCGCCCACCGGGTTGAGGCGGATCGCCCGCACGCCGTGGAAGAGCGCCTCGCGCTCGGTGAGATCGTAGGTGCCGGGCGGGGTCGAGCCGCGCATCCGGCGGTGGACGTGGCGCGGGTTGTCCATGCTCTCGCCGAGGCCGGAATGCGCCTCGAGGCGCTCGCCGCTCGGCAGGGTCACGGTGCGGGCGGTGATGTCGTAGACGGCCGTCCCGGCACCGACCACGGGGCTGCTCTCGATCACCCGGCGCGGACCCGGATCGACGCTCGGGTCCACCGACGCGTAGGCGAGGGTGGTTCGCGGCTGGGGCTCGGGGTCGGGACGCGTTCCGAACACGGTGTCGAAGAAGGAGCGCTCGGCCGCGGCATCGGCGCTGGCGCGGGCGACCTGGGTCCGGCGGGCGGCGAGCGAGCGCAGGGCCGGGGCGGAGCGCAGGGCCAGGCGCGCCGGCTCGGCCTGCGCCACGAGGCCGGCCGGGCGCGCAACCGGCAGCGGGATGGTCTGGGGCAGCGCCTGCGCGATCCGGGCCGGGGCCGCCGCCGGGGTGGGCACCGGGCGCGGCGCCGCCATCGCCAGGACCGTCCTGTCCGCACGCGCGGGCGGCACCAGGGCGGCGCTGAGCGGAGCGGCCTCGACCAGGCCGCGCGCCGCATTGCCGAGGGCCGGGGTCGGGTCGAGCATCCAGGCATAGGCGCCGGGCGCGGAGACGGTCGCCAGCACCGGCCGCCCCGGTCCGGCCGGGACGGGACCGTCCGGCGCGGTCAGGTGCGGGAAGGCGGCGCAGAGGAGGGCCGCCGCGGAGGTCCGCAGGAGCCCCCGCCCGTGGGTCCGGCGATGACGGCGGAGGCGGCGGCCGGGCGGGTACACAGCGTCGTTCATGCGGGCGAACTCGGATACGCGGTTCCCGAACCGGCACCCCCTCCCGCCGCGCAGACCTCAAGAAAAGGTTAAGCGACGACGCGAAGTGCGGAAGGTGCCTGTTAGGAAAACATCAACCTTAACTGGCGCTATTCAGCCGCAACTTGGTTAATCCGAGATAAACCGCGGCGCATCTTGTGGAGAATTCCGGTTTTCCGCTTCGTAACGTTCCGGACGCCGCCCTGCCTGCGCGATGACGTCGGGGACGGCGGCCGGGCACCGGCGCGCGGATCGGCGCCGCGGACGGGCGATACCCTGTGAACCTCGGGGGAAAGCCGCGCCCGGCCGGCGTACCGGACGCGTTCGTGGCGTATCCTATGCGCAGGGCCGGGCCGGCGGCCGGCTTCAGGGAGATCATGCCCGCATGGGGTTTCTCATCGTCTTTCTCGGGGCCGGCCTCGGCGGCATGGCCCGGCACGGCGTCGGGCTCGCCGCCCTGCGCTTCGGCACCGCCTTTCCCTACGGCACGATGGGCATCAACATCCTCGGGTCGATCCTGATGGGGGTGCTGGCGGGCTGGTACGCCATGCGCAGCGGCAGCCAGCCCGTGCGGCTGTTCCTCGCCACCGGCGTGCTCGGGGGCTTCACCACCTTCTCGTCCTATGCCCTCGAGGGCATCCTCCTGCTGGAGCGCGGCGAGGTGGCGGCGGCCATCATCTACATCCTCGGCTCGGTGGTCCTCGGGTTGGCCGGTCTGCTCCTCGGCCTGATGGTCATGCGGATGATCCTGTGAAGCCCGACGGACCGTCGCCATGCTGAGCGCGCTGCTGCAATCCTGGCGCTTCTGGGCGCTGCTGTCGGCCGCCTTCGCCGCCCTCACCGCCATCCTGGCGAAGGTCGGCGTCACCGGCGTGGCGCCCGACGTCGCGACCTTCGTGCGCACCGTGGTGATCCTCGCCCTCACGGGCGCGATCCTGGTCGGCACCGGGCAGGCGCCCGGCCTCGCGGCGATCCCGGGCCGCAGCACCGGCTTCCTCGTGGCCTCCGGCCTCGCCACCGGCGCCTCGTGGCTCTGCTACTTCCGGGCCCTCGCCCTCGGGGATGCGGCCCGGGTGGCGCCCCTCGACAAGCTCAGCGTCGTCCTGGTGGCGATCCTCGGGGTGATTCTGCTCGGCGAGAGCCTCACCCTGCCGAACTGGATCGGCGTCGCCCTCATCGCGGCCGGTGCCATCCTGGTGGCCTATCGCGGCTGAAACCCGCTCCGGCCCGCCCCGTCGCACGATCAAGCATCGGCCGGCGCGCGGTTTTTCGCTCGTGCATGGAATTCTTCCAAATCGAAGACAATAGAAGTCCGGGCCTACGGAAGATTCAATCAATTCCAATGTTTGGTGAATTGCTTGCCAATTGGAAGTTGAGCTTTCAAACACTCTCCACGGGGCGCCGATCGCAAGAGGAGAGCGGATGATGGAACGCATGCTGGATTGGCTGCGCGGCTACGCGCGGATCGCCTGGTGGGACGGCTCGGCCCTCGACCTGCGCCTGCACCGCTTCTCCGACCTCATCGATGCCCTGGCGGGCGCGCCGGAGACGGATCCCGCCCTGGTTCCGGCCCATTGGCGCGACCGCCTGTCCGACCGGTCCTCGGGACTCCGGGCATGAGCGGGCCGGACGAACGGATGGACGCCGCGTCCCGCGCCGCGCCGGCCTGCGCCGAGCCCGCCTCGCCCGAGGCCCACCTTGACGAGGCCCTGCGCCGCGCCTTCTGGCAGAGCCTGAACCGGGCTCCCCTGCCGGCCATGACGGCGCTGGAGGTGGCGGCCCGGGTCGTCGGCGCCCTCTACCGGCAGGTGGCCCAGGCACACGAGGGCCCGCTGGGCTGCCGCTGCGGCTGGGAGCCGGACCCCGATTGCGACCTGATCGTGCTGGAGGCCAACCTGGCGGCGGCCCTGATGCAGCCGCCGGAGGCCGATCTCGCCCGCATGACGCCCCTCGGGCGGGCCTGATACTCCGTCTCTCCGAGATTCGGCGGACGACCGCCGCCGCGCGGTTACGATTCCCTCATACTCTCGGGTCGAACATGCTTGCGGGCCGAACAGGGACGGCGCGAGGCCGTCCGCGGCCTCGCGTCAATGCGCCGGGAGTGTGAGATGGACGGGTTCTATCGCGGCATCGAGACGAGCCTTCTCGCCCTCAGCCTCGTCCTCGGGCTCGGCGCCCTGGTCCTGTCCGACCATGCCCTGCCGCGCCCGGCCGCGACCCAGATCGCGGTCACGCTGCCGATGATCTCGGTCTCGGCGATGCCTTGACAGTCCATCCGGGCCGCCCAAGGATTCCTGGTCGACCGGCTCCGTTGACTGCAACCCTTCCGACCTCTCGCGACTTAACAGTCCAAGACGCGGCGCATCCCGCTGCACGATCCTGACATGTTGAGGGCACGTCCGCCGAGGGATGTGCGAGCGAGACTTTCCGATGGTAGCGAATCGACTGCGTGTGTCCGTCATGGCGGTCACCCTCTTCTTGGCCGGCGCCGTTTCGGTCGCGGCCCTCGTTCCGGGTGCCGTTGCCGCCCCGGTCGCCAACCAGGGGCCGGACAAGGCCTCCGTCGCGGCGCCCGCCGTCACCCCCGTGGCGGCCGTCACCGAATCGGACGACGACGCCGTCAATTGCAGCCGCTCGCGCAAGCGGCTCTGGGTCGAGGGCGAGGGCTGGATCGTCCGTCGGGTCACCACCTGCCGCTGAAGCCGAAGGCGACGTTCGAGACGACGACGTTCGAGATCGCCGGACGACCCGACCCTGCCGCGAGGCGGGGACTTTCCTGCGGCCGGGCCATCGTCCGATCCGAGCCGAATCCGACCCCCGTTCGTGCGCCCGGGGGGATGGACCGGACCCGCGGTGGCGCTCTCCTTCGGCGGGATCGCCCGCGATCACGAGCGCTCCGGCGTCTCGGGCTGCGGCCCAGGGTCGGTGCGTCGTGCCCTGGCGTGGACGACCGACTTCCGGCGTGTACGGAGCGGACCGTAGAAGCCGCTCCATTCCATCCCCAGGGCCTGCGCGCGTCTGGCCAGGACGTCGGGCACCGACAGGAGGCTCGTCACCGGCGAAGCCAGGATCTCCGGGTCGTTCAGGAGGCGCCCGACCTGGCGTCCCCGCCACCAGAACAGCCCGTACAGCAGGACGAGCATCAGAAGCAGGCCCCAGGTCACGAGACCCTGCCCGAGGACATAGACACCGTAGGGCGGCGCGAGGGCCGTACCGAGCCGGGACAGGCCGATGCAGACGATCGGCAACAGGATCAGGAAGCCCAGCAGTTCCAGCGGCAGCCGGCGAAACACGCGCAGGGCGGCGTTCAGATCCTCGACCGACACATAGTCGAGCGACAGCCGCTCGTCCTTCACAAACTGATTCATCCAGCCTCCTGCAGCCTCCTCGCCTCGGTCCTGCCTTCAACCATGAAGCCCCCTCGGTCCCGGATGCAACCGTCTTCGGGGCTTCCTGCGTCCCGGACCCGATCCGATCGCTCCCGACGGGGTGGCGGGTCCGGGCTTCGCGCGCGGGCCGCGCGGGCTCATACGGGACGGGCTCCGGTTCGATCAATCGGTTCTTGTCTCGGCCCGTTCCTCGGCTCCATTCGCGACCCGTCCCCGGCCGACCCGTCCCCGGCCGACCCGTCCCCGGCCGACCCGTCCCCGGCCGACCCGTCCCCGGCCGACCCGTCCCCGGCATTGCGAGCCCCTAAGCAGTCTTCGATGCTCGAAGCCGGCCGGATTTCTGGAACGACGGGTGTCTCCGCCGGTTCTCTCCCGAATCGGCCAGCGCGGGAGTCCGGCGTCGCATGACCACTCGATCCAAGGTTTCGTCCTCCGGGCTCGTCTCGCTTCGCCTGGTCGGCTTCGCCGGTTCCCTGATCCTGTGCGGCCTCGCCGGCACGGCGCAGGGCCAGGATCTGACTTACGGCCGGCCCGTGTCCTACGATTCGGGTTACGCGGGCGGCTACGGCGGCCCGCTGATCCACGGCACCTATGTCGGCGCGCCGCTCACCCGCTTTCCCCGCCCGAGCGAACTCGTGCCGAGCGCCTGGGGCTACGGCACCTACGGGATTCCGACGGTGGCGGGCATCCGCGGCGCCCCGGTCGGCACGCCGACGGTCTACGTCATCGACGCGCCGCCCTCCGCCCTCCGCGCGGCCGCCGCGGGTCGGTCCCGGATCCTGACGCGCAGCCGGCAGGGGCGCTGGTCTGGCGCACCCGAGCGCTCGCCGGCTCGGAACGAGGCCTTCCGGGCGGCACCTCCGTCCGCCGAGACGAGCGGCGGCGCCCGCGTCGTTCCGGTCCGCGTCTCCCACCGCTGAGCGCCCGCGCCGCGGCCGCTCCATCCGGGAGGGCTTTCGCAAGCGGTTAATCTGTTCGTGCCATCGTCACGTCAAGAACCGTGAAGGTGGTCAGTCCGCGCCATGCATATCGTCCTCGTCGATACCAGCCGGGTCGTCCTCAAGATGATCGCGGCGCTGCTCGAACCCCACGGTCACACCGTCTCGGCCTTCACCGACTCGGCGGAAGCGCTCGACTTCGTGGAGAACACCGGCTCGGTGCGGGTGCTGATCACCAGCCTCGAGGTGCGGCCCCTGGGCGGCCTCGAACTGTGCTGGTCCGCCCGCCTCCTGGCGGAGGCCAACCGCCCCCTCTACGTCATCACCATGTCGTCGGCCAAGAATGCCCGGAACCTGGCCGAAGCCCTCGACAGCGGCGCCGACGACTTCATCGAGAAGCCGCCGGGACCGGAGGAGCTGCATGCCCGCCTGCGGGCCGCGGAGCGCCTCACCACGATGCAGAGCGAGCTGATCCGCCTCGCCGACACGGATTCCCTGACGGGCCTGCTCAACCGCCGTGCCTTCCTGCAGAAGTCGCGCGACGCCGCCGAGCGCGTGGGCGACCACGGCAAGATGTCGTCCATTCTGCTCGACATCGATCACTTCAAGCGCATCAACGACGAGTACGGGCACGATGTCGGCGACGCGGCCATCCAGGCCGTGTGCCGCGAGCTGGCCGTCGACGGCATCGTCGGACGCCTCGGCGGCGAGGAGTTCGGCATCATCCTGCCCCACCGCTCCGGCACGGACGCCGAGGGCATGGCGACCCGCCTGCGCCGCTCGATGGAGGCGCTGCGCATCCGCGGGGGCCGGGTGCCGATCCGCCTCACCTGCAGCTTCGGCGTCAGCGAGTGGTCCGAGGGCGACACCATCGAGGGGCTGCTCAAGCGGGCCGACATCGCCCTCTACGAGGCCAAGACCACGGGCCGCAACCGCGTCGTGAGTGCCGCCTCCGACCTCGTTCTCGCCCGGGCCGGCTGAGCCCGCGCCTGTCCCGAATCGAGGACGGCCGCAGCGTGGCCGTTGTACCGTAGCGGTACGCGCGGCCGTCGTGTTTACCAAAGACTTGCCGAATTAACCGTGAGTCCTCTTCAGTCTTCGACCAATTCGGTCGGATTCATCCCCGAGTCTTGGCGAGTAAATCGCTGGAACGAAACTTGATCTGAACCTCCCAGGGATCGCTGCGGTGTGTCGTGGTGAGACAATGGGAGGACAGCGGCATGAATGACGCCGTGGGAGTTTTGATCGTCGGCGAGCCCCTCGGAGTCGAGCCGGCCTTTCGTGCCGTCATCGAGCACGAGCCGCGCCTGCACACCTTGAGCGAGACCGAACTCTCGCAGGGACCGGCGCGCAAGGTCGCCCTGGTCTTCGTCGGATCGGAGCCCGAGCCGGGTCTCGTCGCGCGGATCGCGGCCCTCAAGGCGCGCGCGCCGGACCTGCACGTCCTCGTCGGTTTCGATGTCCTGCGGGCCGACCTCCTGACCCGGCTGATCGAGGTCGGGGCCGAGGCCTTCATCGCCCGCTCGGCGACGCCGCGCGACATGTGCGGCGCGCTCCTGAGCCTCGCCGCCGGCTCGGCCGGACCGGTTCCGGGCGAGGACGCCCCGGCCGCCGCCGCGCCCGTCGACGGCCTGACGCCGCGCGAGGCCGAGATCCTGCGCTTCCTCAGCGCCGGCTTCAGCAACAAGGAGGTGGCGCGCCGCCTGAACCTCAGCGTGCGCACCGTGGAGACCCACCGCCTGAACCTGCGGCGCAAGACCCAGACCGGGCGCCTCAAGGACCTCGTCGCCCTGGCTCGCCACCTCGGTCTCGCCCCGGTGGTCGATGCCGGTCCGGTCCGCGGCAGCGGCGGCGACCGCCCCCGGAGCCAGCTCACGAGCGCGTGCGCGGCCCGGCTCTGAGCCGGGCCGCGAGGCCCCTCAGGCGGGGGTGAGGCTTTCGTTGACCGCGGAGAGTGGACGCTTGGGCTTCTGCGCCATGTCGCCGCCGCGGATGGCTTCCTCCAGCGGCTCCGGTCCTTTGCGCAGGAGCTTGGCGAGGTAGTAGCTGCCGAACCCGAAGATGAAGGTGTAGGCGATCAGGAAGGCGATGAGCGAGGTGGTCACGGCGTTGACCGTCAGGGGCGAGTGCGCGTCGGCCGTGCGCAGCTGTCCGTAGACGATGTAGGGCTGGCGCCCGATCTCGGCGGTGAACCAGCCGAACAGCACCGCGCCGAAGCCGGACGGCGTCATCAGCATCGCCGCGTTGAGGAACCAGCGGTTCGTGTAGAGCGTGCCGCGCCAGCGCAGGTAGAGGCTCCACAGGCTCAGGCCCAGCATGGCCATGCCGATCGCGACCATGATGCGGAAGGAATAGAACACCGGCCAGACCGGGGGACGCTGGTCGCGGGGCACGTCCTTCAGGCCCGGCACCACGCCCGAGAAGTCGTGGGTGAGGATGAAGCTGCCGAGCCGCGGGATGCCGATCTCGAAGTCGTTCTTCTCCGCCTCCATGTTGGGGATCGCGAAGAGCAGCAGGGGCATGTTGTCCTGCCGGTCCCAGTTCGCCTCGATCGCGGCGAGCTTGGTCGGCTGCAGCTTGAGCACGGCGAGGCCGTGGGTGTCGCCGACGAAGATCTGGACCGGCGTGAAGATCACCGCGAACCAGAGCGCCATGGAGAGCGAGAGCCGGGCGCCCGCCACCTTCTCGGCCGGCTCCTTGCGCGCCCGCAGGATCATCCAGGCCGACATGCCCGCCACCGCGAAGGCGGTGGTGAGGAAGCAGCCCAGCACCATGTGGGCGTAGCGGATCGGGAAGGACGGGTTGAAGATCACCTTCCACCAGTCGGTGGCGATGGCCCGGCCGTTCTCGACGGTGAAGCCGTCCGGCGTCTGCATCCAGGAATTGGCGGACAGGATCCAGAAGGCCGAGATCAGGGTGCCGATCGCCACCATGCACGTCGAGACGAAGTGCAGCCGGTCGCCGACCCGGTCCCAGCCGAACAGCATGATCCCGAGGAAGCCGGCCTCCAGGAAGAAGGCCGTGATGACCTCGTACTGGATCAGGGGTCCCAGCACGTTGCCGGTGAAGTCGGAGTAGCGCGACCAGTTGGTGCCGAGCTGGTAGCTCATCACGATGCCGGAGACGACGCCGAGGCCGAACGAGACCGCGAACACCTTCACCCAGAACCGGTAGAGGTTCCGGTACATCGGGTTGCCGGTCCAGAGCCACTGCGCTTCCAGCCGGGCGAGGAAGCTCGCCAGCCCGATGGTGAAGGCCGGGAAGATGATGTGGAAGGCCATGGTGAAGCCGAACTGGATGCGTGAGAGCAGCAGCGCGTCGACTTCCATGGCGAACCTCGTCCGAAGCGGGGCCTTGAATCAGGGAACCCTGGAACAGCTATAGCGTGAAGAGGCCGGCGCTGCATCCGGTTCGCGCACCGCCCTGAGGCCGCACGATCCCCCCGGGTGGTCAGCGCCGCGGCAGCAGGCGGCGCGGGGCGCGGGCCAGGGTCGCCACCCCGAACAGGCCGAGGGCCACCACGCCCGTGAGCCCGGCGACGAGCAGGTCGCGGTCGCGGCTCGTCCAGTAGGCGCTGCGCGTGGACCTGGTCCGGTCCGAGAAGCGCCCGTCGATGCCCACATGGCCCGGGACCGGCGCGAACAGGTTGCCGGCCTTGTCGGGGGCGGGTTCGTCGGTGAGCTGGGCCGACCACATCGTGGCGGCCTTGGAATCGGCGTAGCCCGGCATCAGCGCCTGGGCCGCGGCCATCATGACCGTGCTGTGGCCGACCCAGACCTCGCGGCTCGGCTTGTCCGCCGTGGCCACGATGGCCTCGGCGCAGAGGCGCGGATCGTAGACCGGGTCGGGGGCGTACTGGCCGTGGCCGGTACGGTTGCGGGCCCAGTCGAACTGCGGGGTGTTGACGGCGGGCAGGTAGACCACGCTGAGGGAGACCTCCACGCGATCGTGGATCAGCTCGGAGCGCAGGGCGTCGGTGAAGCCCGAGACCGCGAACTTCGCCGCGCAGTACGGTGCCTGGAGCGGGGCCGCCCGGATGCCGAGGCCCGACGAGACCTGGATGATGGCGCCGCGGTTGCGTGGCTTCATGTGGCGCAGGGCCGCCAGCGTGCCGTAGACCTGGCTGAGATAGGTCGTCTCGGTGACGCGCCGGTACTCCTCGGGCGTGATCCGGTCGGCCGGGTTCACGATGGTCGCCATGGCGTTGTTGACCCAGGCCCGGATCGGACCGAATTCCCGCTCGATCCGCGCGGCGGCGTCGTCGACGGCCTGCGCATCCGTGACGTCGGCCGAGATCGCCAGGACGGGACGGCCATAGGCCGTCAGATCGGCCTCCGCGTCGCGCAGGCGGCCGACGTCGCGGGCGATGACCGCCACGGCCCAGCCCCGGCGGGCGAAGAGATGGGCGGTGGCGAGCCCGATTCCGGCGGTTCCCCCGGTGACGACCGCGACCTTCATGATGGTTTCATTCCCGTTCCACGACAGCCTGCGCCAACGGCCCAGGGGAGCGGCTGTTGCCGCGCGGCCCGCGTGCCCAATCGACACGGGCGGCGCGGGGGTATCCGAGCAGACGCCCTCCGCGCATCCCTCTTCCCTCTTGAGGGAAAGGGTGGCCCGCATCATCGGGTCGGGTGAGGGGAAGCGCGCTGCCCGGAGAGGTCGCTCCCTCTCCCGCCCCGCGGAGGAGGGACGGTTCGCGCGCCTGCGCGAGAAGTCCCGGAGCTTCGAATCAGGCGGCTCGGTCCTGTTGAGAACCCGTTGCCGACCCGCGGGCCCGGGAAGCGGCGCGCTTCGCCGCTCCCTTCGCCGCTCCCTTCGCGACGCGCTCGCCCGCCCCCGCATCCGAGAGGTCGCGGCCCTTGCCGTCCTTCACCTGCGCCAGCCGCGCCTGGAGCAGGCCGAGCACCGCGGCCTCCTCGGGCTTGAGCGCGGTCAGGTCCTCGCGCAGCTCGTCCTCCACCGCGTCCTTGATCTGCAGGAGGAGGGCGCCTTCGAGGTAGCAGTCGAGCACTTCGGGGTGGACGTAGCACTTGCGGCAGATGGTCGGCGTGTTGCCGAGCCGGGCGGCGACGCCCTCGATGGCGGCGCGCAGGTTCTTCTTGGCCTTGGCCTCGCTGTCGAAGGCCTCGAATTCCTGCAGCGCCAGGGCCGCCAGCACCGTCCCGGCCCAGGTCCGGAAATCCTTTGCCGTGATGTCCTGGCCGGTGATCTCGCGCAGATAGGCGTTCACGTCGGCCGAGGTCACGTCGCGTAACGTGCCGTCGGCGTCGCGGTACTGGAACAGCTCCTGGCCCGGCAGGTCCTGGCAGGCCTTGACGATGCGGGCGACGCGCCGGTCCTTGAGGCCGAGATCCCAGCTCTTGCCGCTCTTACCCTTGAACCGGAAGGTCAGTGTCGAGCCCTCGATCCGGGCGTGCCGGTCGCGCAGCGTCGTCAGGCCGAAGCTCTTGTTGGTGCGGGCGTAATCGTCGTTGCCGACCCGGATCAGGGTGGTCTCCAGGAGGTGGACCACGGTGGCCAGCACCTTCTCCCGGGGGAGGTCGCGCTTCGCCATGTCGGCATCGACCCGCGCGCGGATCGCCGGGAGCGCGTCGGCGAAGGCCATCACGTGCTCGAACTTGGTGAGGTCGCGGGCGGCCCGGAAATCCGGGTGGTAGCGGTACTGCTTGCGCCCCTTGGCGTCGCGGCCCGTCGCCTGGATGTGGCCGTTGGCGTGGCGGCAGATCCAGACGTCGGTATAGGCCGGCGGGATCGCCAGGGAGCGGATGCGCGCCAGGGTCTTGGCGTCCCGCACCGGCTGGCCCAGGGCGTCGCGATAGCCGAAGCCCGTCCCGCTCTTCCGGCGCGTCAGGCCCGGCATGGTGTCGTCGACGTAGCGCAGGCCCGCCTCCTCGGCGGCGTCGCGCGGATCGGCGACCGTGCCCTCTTCGTCGCGCGCCGTGGCCATGCGGGTCCCGTCCCTGCGGTGTCTGGTTCGTCGTCAACGGGTACGCGCCATGCCCTGTTCCGGACGGGGCATGCTACATCCCGTCCGATGGATACCCCCGCTTCCGGCGCCGCACCCCGCCGCCTCGTCCTCCTCGCCCCCGACGATGCGGGCTTCGCGGCCCGCTTCCTGCCCCTGGTCGCGGCGGCCCGGTCCGCCGGGCTCGCCGCCACGGTGGTGACGCGGGTGGACGCCCATCGCGGGGCGATCGAGGCGGCGGGCGCCCGGGTGGTGCCCTTCGCGCTGGGGACCTCGCGGCTCAACCCGATGGCGGCGGGCTACGCGGCGGGCCAGCTCGCCGGCATCCTCAAGGCCCTGGAGGCCGACCTCCTGCACGCCCTCGGCCTCCGGGCGATCGTGGTCGGCGGCACGGCGGCGGCGATGTCGGGCATCGCGGCGCGGATCTATCAGCCCGACGACCTCGCGGCCCTGAATGCCCGCACCGATGCCGGCGGGCGCCTGACGCGCTTCGGCCTGCGCCAGGCCTTGCGCGGCCCGCTCGCCACCCGGACCACCCGCTACCTCTGCGAGACCCCGGCCGATGCCGCCGCCCTGGGCCTCGACCCGGCCGATACGGCCCTCGCGCTGGTGGGCGCCGACGGCCTCGGAGCCGCCGCCGGCCCCCTCTACGGCGAGTTCGCCCGCGCATGACGCCCTCGGCCGATCCCCACGCCTTCATCCGGGCCAACACGGCGCTGCGCCCGGTGCCGCACGCGCCCGAGATCGTCCTGCACGTGGCCGACGAGGCCACCGCTTTGTGGCAGAAGACCGAGGACGAGCTGGAGGCGATCGGCCTGCCGCCGCCCTTCTGGGCCTTCGCCTGGGCCGGCGGGCAGGCCCTGGCCCGCTACGTCCTGGACAATCCCGGCCTCGTGGCGGGACGCCGGGTGCTCGACTTCGCCTCGGGCTCGGGCCTCGTCGCCATCGCGGCGGCCCGGGCCGGCGCGGTCCACGTCACCGCCAGCGACCTCGACCCCTTCGCGATCCCGGCCATCGGCCTCAACGCGGAGGCCAACGGCGTCGCGGAGCGGATCGAGGCGGTGGCGCGGGACCTCATCGGCTCCGATCCGGGCTCGGCCGTGGTGCTCGCCGCCGACATCTTCTACGAGCGGGACCTCGCGGCCCGCGTCACCGGCTGGCTCTCGGGCCTGCACGCGGGCGGCGCCACCGTGCTGGTGGGCGATCCCGGCCGCTCCTACCTTCCCCGCGACCGGCTCACGGAGCTCGCCACCTACACGGTGCCGGTGAGCCGCTCCCTGGAGGATGCCGAGGTCAAGCGCAGCAGCGTCTGGCGCTTCAGCGCCTGAGCCACCCCGGACGGAGGCCGGCTCAGAACCGGCCGCGGCGCCGCGCGTCGAGGCTCCAGGGGCCGGCGCCGGCGGCGGCGAGGTAGAGGAAGACGAAACAGAACAGGATCGCGGCATCGCCGCCGTTGAGCGCCGGGAACGGGCTCTTGGGATGGTGGGCGATGAAGTAGGCGAAGGCCATCTGGCCGGAGAGCAGGAACGCCACCGGCCGGGTGAACAGGCCGAGGATGACGAGCGCGCCGCCCAGGGTCTCCAGGACGGCGGCGAACCACAGCAGCGACAGGATCGCGGGGCCGGCCCCGCCGCCCATCCGCACGGGGAAGCCGAACAGCTTCTGGGTGCCGTGCTCGAGGAAGAGCAGGCCGGCCACGATGCGCAGGACGCTGAGGAGGCGCGGGGCCCAGGTCGTCGAGAGGCTGGCGAGGGACATGGACGGGGAATCTCCGGCGATGGGCGCGGCCGGGCGGACGGCGCCCGCGCGAAGCCGTCGAGCCATACCGCGCGGCACGGGACGGGGCGAGCCTCGGCGGACAATCCCGCGGGGATATCCGGCCCCGCGCCCCGCCTACATCCCGTCGTCGAAGTCCGGCGGGCCGAGGCGGCGCCAGGCGGCGGCGATGCGCTCGGGCTTGACGTCGAGGGCCTCGGCGCAGGCGAGGAGCGTCGTCTCGTCGCTCATGATATGGTCGAGGATGCCCGCCAGGAATCCGGGGTCCTGCGCGCTGGCCCGCAGGGTCTCGGGCGTCGCCCCGGTGGCATTGAGGAAGGCGAACAGGCGCTCGTCGTCGGTCGCCATCCAGGCGAGGGCCGCCAGGGCCAGGCCTTCGGCGGAATCGTCCGCGCTATTGGGTTTGCGTTTCGTCAACATGTATCCGCTAAATCTCCTGGGGCGGGGCATGCGTCGAACGACATTGGGCCGTCCACGCACCGGGAACAACGGGCCATGAAGAAGACCGTGCTCATCGTCGAGGACAACGAACTCAATATGAAGCTCTTCAACGACCTGTTGGAGGGACATGGCTACGCCACGCTGAAGACGGCCAACGGCATCGAGGCGATCGAGCTCGCGCGGGCGCACCGCCCCGACCTCATCCTCATGGACATCCAGCTGCCCGAGGTCTCCGGCCTCGAAGTCACGAAGTGGCTCAAGGAGGACGACGACCTCAAGGCCATCCCGGTGATCGCGATCACGGCCTTCGCCATGAAGGGCGACGAGGAGCGCATCCGCGAGGGCGGCTGCGAGGCCTACCTGTCGAAGCCGATCTCGGTGGCGAAGTTCCTCGCCACCGTCCGCCAATACCTCGGCGACGCCAGGACCGCCTGAGCCCGCCGCCTCGCTCAGTGCGTCCCAGACGGCCCCGTAGAACGACCCTGCGCGAGGAACGATGTCGGCCCGAATTCTGATCGTCGATGATCTCTTTCCGAACGTGAAGCTCCTGGAGACGAAGCTCTCGTTGGAATACTTCGACGTCGTGGCGGCGATGAACGGCCCCGATGCGCTGACCATCTGCGAGAAGGGCCTCTGCGACCTCGTCCTCCTCGACGTGATGATGCCGGGCATGGACGGCTTCGAGGTCTGCCGCCGGCTCAAGAGCAATCCCAACACGGCCCACCTGCCCGTGGTGATGGTCACCGCCCTCGACCAGCCCTCCGACCGCCTGCGCGGACTCGATGCGGGCGCCGACGACTTCCTGACGAAGCCCATCGACGACACGGCCCTGTTCGCCCGCGTGCGCAGCCTCGTGCGCCTCAAGGCGGTGACGGACGAGCTGCGCTCCCGCGCCATGGCCTCGCGGGATTTCGGGATCGGCGACCCCCTGGCCCTCGCCGCCGCCGAGACCGGCCTCGACGCCTCGATCCTCCTCGTGGAGGACCGCCCCGGCTCGGCCGACCGCCTCGCGGCGGCCCTGGGCCAGCACCACACGCTCACCGTGGAGGCCGACCCGCACAAGGCCCTGGTGCTGGCGGCGGAGGGCACGTTCGACCTCGCCCTGGTCAGCCTCGACATCCAGGGCTTCGACGGCCTGCGCCTGTGCAGCCAGCTGCGCTCCCTCGACCGCACCCGCCTGATGCCCGTGATGATGATCGCCGAGGAGCACGACCGCGCCCGGGTGATCCGGGGCCTCGAATTCGGCGTGCACGACTACCTGATGCGGCCCGTCGACCGGAACGAGCTGGTGGCCCGGGTGCGCACCCAGGTCCGCCGCCGCCGCTTCTCGGATGCCCTGCGCGGCGCCGTCCAGGCCTCGATGGAGCTCGCCGTCACCGACGGCCTCACGGGCCTGCACAACCGGCGCTACCTCGACAGCCATCTCGGCGCGCTGTTCGGCGAGGCGGCCCTGCGCAACCGCCCCGTGGCCGCCCTGATGCTCGACATCGACCGCTTCAAGACGATCAACGACACCTACGGACACGAGGCCGGCGACGAGGTGCTGAAGGCCTTCGCCGAGCGCATCCGCACGCATACCCGCGGCATCGACATCGTGGCCCGCTACGGCGGCGAGGAGATCGTCATCATCCTGCCGGATGCCGAGGCCGAGGGCGCCTACGCCATCGCCGAGCGCATCCGCGAGCGCATCGAGGCGGTGCCGTTCTCCATCCACCGCGACACCCGCACCGTGGCGGTGACCGTCTCCATCGGCGTGGCCTGGCGCCGGGCCGAGGATGCCGGGCCGGCCGACATGCTCAAGCGCGCCGACCTCGCCCTGTACCGGGCCAAGAGCACCGGCCGGAACCGCGTCGAGGCGGCCGCGGCCTGAAGGCCCGGCCCGAATCCTTGCAGGGGGCGTCCCGGCGGGGCGCCCCTCCCGAAAGGGGGCCGCTACTGCAGCTGGTGGCCCTTCTTGGCCATCTCGGCGCGCACGCGGACCATGATGTATTCCGACACGTCCTGGGTCCAGGTCTGCATCGCCTGGACCATCTCGTCGAGCACCTGCGGCTGGGTCTCGACGTAGCGCTTGCCGGCGGGCGAGCGGAAGAAGGTCGCGATCTCGTTGAGCTCCGCCTCGGACAGGCGCGAGGCGTAGATCCGGGCGGCGACGTCGATCATCGACTGCTTCTGCATCTCCATCTCGGGTTCGAGGGAGGCCAGCACCCCGTCGAGGTCCTTGGTGAGCTCGGGCCGGGTCACGGAACCCTGGCGGATGCGGTCGCTGAAGGCCGGGATGATCGAGTCGAAGGACCGGGCGATGCCGGAATTCAGCATGACCTCGCGGGCGAGGGCGAGGTGGGTCGCCGAGTAGGCCGGAATCTGCGCGGCGGGGGTGCTCGGTGCCGGTGCGGCGGCGGGGGTCGG
Source organism: Methylobacterium sp. M6A4_1b (assembly GCF_053345175.1). Taxonomy (NCBI): domain Bacteria; kingdom Pseudomonadati; phylum Pseudomonadota; class Alphaproteobacteria; order Hyphomicrobiales; family Methylobacteriaceae; genus Methylobacterium; species Methylobacterium sp. M6A4_1b. Next base: position 140,775 of record NZ_JBKEZQ010000006.1, on the reverse strand, counting down.
CGGCTTGGCGCCGGGCTTGGCCGCCGGCGGCTTCTGCGCCGGGGCTTGGGCTTGGGCTTGGGCACTCAAGGGCGTGCTGGCGAGGACGAGGGCGGCCAGGGCGGCGAGGCGGCGGGACATGTCGGACGCTCCGGGATGGATTCGGCGAAGGGGATGAGGTGAGGGGAGAGGGACGGCCACCTGCGCTCAGACGGTGCCGAGCCGGCTCACCACCGCCTGCCCATCCCGCGCCTCGGCCAGGATGGCGCCGGTGGCGAGGCCGAGGAACAGGCCGTGTTCGACCACGCCCGGCACCGCCCAGAGGGCACCCGAGAGAGCTTCCGGGTCGGGGATGCGCCCGAGACGGGCGTCGAGGATGTGATGGCCGCCGTCGGTGACGAAGGGCGCGCCCTCCCGGGACCGCAGGACGAGTTCACCGGTGCAGCCGCTCGCCCGCAGGGCGGCGGCGACCGCGCGCCGGGTGGCGCCGAGCCCGAAGGCGTTGACCTCGATCGGCAGGGGAAAGGCGCCCAGGGTCTCGACGCGCTTGGCGGCATCCGCGATCACCACCATCCGCCGGCTGGCGAAGGCGACGATCTTCTCGCGCAGCAGCGCGCCGCCGCCGCCCTTCACGAGGCGCATCGCCCCGTCGATCTCGTCGGCCCCGTCGATGGTGAGGTCGAGTTCGGGCATCTCCTCCAGGGTGGCGAGGCGGATGCCGGCCGCCTCCGCCGCGACCCGGGTCGCTTCCGAGGTCGGCACGCCGACGACGTCGAGGCCGGCGCGCACGCGGGCACCCAGGAGTTCGACGAAGACGTTGGCGGTGGAGCCGGTCCCGATCCCGAGCCGCATCCCGGGGGTGACGAGATCGACGGCGACCTCGGCCGCCGCGCGGCGCAGATCCGGCCCGCTCACGCGAAGACTCCGGTGTCCGGGAAGTGGGGGGCGTGAGGCATGGGACGGCTCAGGCGTGGGACGAGGCGGCGGGAAACGGATCGGGCGGCGCGCCGCCGCTGGGCGGGCGCGACCGGGTGCCCCTAGCACGCCGGGCGGGCCGGTCCAACGCGGCGCGCGCCGGGATCGGGGGAGGGGGCGGTCAGGGACGCGTGCCCTGGGGCGGCGTGGCGCTCGGGCCCGCCCGGCCCGGGGCGGCGCCGGTGGCCGGCGCCTCGTCGGCGCCCGGTCCCGCAGGGTTCGCCTGCGCGGTGCAGACCACGGCCTCCTTCTGCAGCTGCACGTAGCAGATGCTCATCTCGCCGGTGCGGTAATTGACCCGGAAAACCCCCGCCTCGCGGGTGTGGCGGGAGGCCACGAGGCCGTATTCCGAGGGCGCCTGCGCGCTCGCCCCCTCGCCGGCGCCGTAGCAGACGGTGACGCCGACGCTGCCCACCGCGCCCTCGCGCAGGCCGTACTGGCAGGACGTCACCTCCCCCGTGACCTTGTCGACCCGGTAGACGCGGTTGAGGTCGATCTGGGGCGCCGGCACGAACTCGAAGGAGGCGGCCCAGGCCGGTGCGGCGAGCGCCGGGAGCAGGCCGGCCGCCAGGACGAGGATCCGGGCCGGGCGGGCGGACGGCGGACGCGGGAGCGAACGCATGGGAATCGAGCGCATCGGGGGCCTTCGTGAATGCTGAGTTGCGCGGGGCGGCGGGTTTCGGACGGACGACGGTGCTGCGCTAGCGCGGCCTTGCGGCGCAACCGTGGCCCGCCGGATCGCCGCGCGAAAGCGCGGAGCGCCGCCGCGGCGGGGGAAGCCGGTGAAAACACGGTTCGATCCCGCACCCGCGCGGTGCCCGCGCGGTGAACCCGCTGGCGTCATTCCGCCAACATGCTAACGGGGTTGGCCATGTTCGACGCCGTCGCCGCCCTCAAAGATGTTCTCGAGAATCTCGACCGCGACGCCCGCGAGGCGACGCGCCTGCGGGCGGTGCTGGTGCCGGAACTCAGGCGGGTGATCGAGCTCGGGCGCGCCGATGCCGAGGAACGCCTCCTGGAGGAGCGCGACGGCATCGCCTGCGCCCGGCGCCTGAGCCGGCTCACCGACGCGGTGATCCGCACCATCCACGACGCGGTGGTCTGGCGGCTCTATCCGAACGACAACCCGTCGACCGGCGAGCAGCTCGCCGTGGTGGCCACGGGCGGCTACGGCCGGGGCACCATGGCGCCGGGCTCGGACATCGATCTCCTGTTCCTGCTGCCCTACAAGCAGACCGCCTGGTCCGAGAGCGTCGTCGAGGCGATGCTCTACGTGCTGTGGGACCTCAAGCTCAAGGTCGGCCACGCCACCCGCTCGGTGGAGGAGTGCCTGCGCGAGGGCCGGGCCGACATGACCATCCGGACCTCGCTCCTCGAGGCCCGCTACCTGTTCGGCACCCGCGTCCTGTTCGAGGAGCTGGTCACCCGGTTCGACACCGAGCTGGTGATGTGGACCGCGCCCGAATTCGTCGAGGCCAAGCTGCGCGAGCGCGACACCCGGGTCTCGAAGGCGGGCGCCTCGCGCTACCTCGTCGAGCCCAACGTCAAGGACGGCAAGGGGGGGCTGCGCGATCTCAACACCCTGTTCTGGATCGCCAAGTACACCTACCGGGTCCGCGACCAGAGCGAGCTCGTGGCCGCCGGCCTGTTCACGCCCGAGGAGTACCGGGTGTTCGAGCGCTGCGACGAGCTCCTGTGGCGGGTGCGCTGCCACATGCATTTCGTCACCGGCCGGGCCGAGGAGCGCCTGTCCTTCGGGCTGCAGCCGCGGATCGCCGAGCGCTTCGGCTACGAGCCGCGCGGCGGCCTCTCCGGCGTCGAGCGCTTCATGAAGGCCTACTTCCTCATCGCCAAGGAGGTCGGCGACCTCACCGCCATCGTCTGCGCGGCGCTGGAGGCGCGCCACGCCAAGCGCACGCCGGTGCTGGACCGCTGGATCGGCCGGTTCCGGGACCGCTTCCGCGCCACCGCCATCGAGGCGGAGGACTTCGTCGACGACCACGGCCGCATCAACCTGCGCGACGCCGACGCCTTCAGCCGCGACCCCGTGAACCTGATCCGGCTGTTCTGGCTCGCCGACCGCCACAACCTGCCGATCCACCCCGACGCGACGCGCGCGGCCAACCGCTCCCTGCGCCTCATCGGCCATTCCTTGAGGGCGGACGAGGAGGCCAACCGGCTCTTCCTCGACATCCTGACCTCGAAGAACTCGCCCGAGACCATCCTGCGGCTGATGAACGAGGCCGGCGTGCTCGGCCGCTTCATTCCGGATTTCGGCCGCATCGTCGCGATGATGCAGTTCAACATGTACCACCACTTCACGGTGGACGAGCACCTGCTGCGCGCCATCGGCGTGCTCTCGGCGATCGAATCGGGCCGCACGGAGGAGGAGCATCCGCTCGCGAGCCGGCTCATCGACACGATCAGCCACCGGCGGGCGCTCTACGTCACGGTGCTCCTGCACGACATCGCCAAGGGCCGGCCGGAGGACCATTCCATCGCGGGGGCGGCGATCGCCGAGAAGCTCGGACCCCGCTTCGGCCTCACCCCGGCCGAGACCGAGATGGTGGCCTGGCTGGTGGAGCACCACCTGCTGATGTCGATGACCGCCCAGAGCCGCGACCTCTCGGACCCCAAGACCATCGAGAAGTTCGCCGGGGTCGTGCAGACCCTGGAGCGCCTGAAGCTCCTCACCATCCTCACGGTGGCCGACATCAAGGCGGTCGGCCCCGGCGTCTGGACCGCCTGGAAGGGGACCCTGATCCGCACCCTCTACGACGAGACCGAGGTGGTGCTGTCGGGCGGCCATTCCGAGATCGCCCGCACCGACCGGGTGCGCCTGATCCAGATGGCCCTGCGCGAGCAGCTGAACGGCTGGGACTCGCAGACCTTCGACGCCTACGCGGCCCGCCACAACCAGGCCTACTGGCTCAAGGTCGACACCACGCGCCAGTTCAAGCATGCCGGCTTCGTCAAGGCGCTGACGGCGGAGGGACGCACCGTGGCGACCGTCGCCGAGACCGATCCGGTCCGCGGCGTCACCGAGCTGACGATCTACTCGCCGGACCATCCGCGCCTGCTCGCCATCGTCACGGGGGCCTGCGCGGCGTCCGGCGGCAACATCGTGGACGCGCAGATCTTCACGACCACGGACGGCTTCGCCCTCGACTCCATCTTCATCTCGCGCGCCTTCGAGCGCGACGAGGACGAGCTGCGCCGGGCCGCCCGCATCACCACCGCCATCGAGAAGGCCCTGCGCGGCGAGATCCGCATCGCCGACCTTGTGGCGGACAAGCACCCGCCGAGCGAGCGGACGCGGACCTTCCTGGTGCCGCCCGACATGGCGATCGACAACGCCCTGTCGAGCCGCGAGACCGTGATCGAGATCACCGGCCTCGACCGGCCCGGCCTCCTCTACGAGCTGACCACGGCCCTCAGCCGGCTCAGCCTCAACATCACCTCGGCCCACGTGGCGACCTTCGGCGAGCGGGCGGTGGACGTGTTCTACGTGACCGACCTCACCGGCACCCGGGTCACCCAGCCCGACCGCCAGGTGGCGATCCGGACCGCCGTGATGGAGGTCTTCGCCGGCGACGTGGCGGCCCTGCGCGCGGAGGGGCTCGACGCGCTGATCGATTCGCCGCCCCCGCGCGAGGCCTGAGCGGGCGAAGACCACGCGGGGGGGCGGTTCTCCGCGCCCGGGCGCCCCGCGCTTGATTTCACGGCGGCACGGCCTGATATCAGCGCGAACCCCGACACTCTCCGACGAAACCACATGATGGCGAACGACATGCACGACGAGCGGCGCGACCCGGCCCAGACGGTCGAGGAGACCCAAGGAGCCGCGCAAGCTGGGGCCGCGCAGGCCGAAGGTCCGGCCTCCGGCGAGGCGCCGCAGGCCGACGCCCTGGCGCCCCTCCTGGCCGAGCGCGACGAGCTGAAGGACCGCATTCTGCGCACCCTGGCCGAGATGGAGAACCTGCGCCGGCGCACCGAGCGCGAGGTCGCCGATGCCCGCGCGTACGCGGTGACGAACTTCGCCCGCGACCTCCTGAATTCCGCCGACAACATCCGGCGCGCCCTGGAGAGCATCCCCGAAGCGGACCGGACCGGCGCGGACGGCGCCTTCAAGGCCCTGATCGACGGGATCGAGCTCACCGAGCGCGACCTCGCCAAGACCCTGGAGCGGCACGGCGTCAAGCTGATCGAGCCGAAGGGCCAGCGCTTCGACCCCAACCGCCACCAGGCGATGTTCGAGGTGCCCGATCCCGAGGTCCCCACCGGCACCGTCGTGCAGGTGATGCAGGCCGGCTACATCATCGGCGACCGGGTCCTGCGCCCGGCCCTGGTCGGCGTGGCCAAGGGCGGACCGAAGCCGGCCGCCAACCCGGCCGACGCGGCCTGAGCGCGACGCCGACCCTCCCCCCTCTGCGGGGGAGGGTCGGCGTCGCGGAGCAGGCGGGAGAGGGGAGGCGACTTCTCCGGATAGGGCGCTCCCCTCTTGCGGGACTTCGTCCCGGCCCGACCCTCGCTGGCCCCTAACGCAGCTGCACGCTGTCGACGACCTCGCGGAACTTCGCCAGCACGCCCTCGCGCATCTCGGCCTTCACGACGCCGACCGCCCGCAGGTAGCCGTCGGGAGCGAAGCGGATCGTCTGCGAGATGACCACCGGCGTGCCCGAGGCCGAATCCACGGCGCGGGCCACGATCTCGTGCCAGTCGACGCCGTTCTGGCGGTAGCTCTGGGCGCGCTCGATCACGAAGTCCTTCATCGTCTGGTTGGAATAGAGCGCGGCGCGCGCGAAGGCGTCGCGCTGCTCCGTGGCCGGCGGAGGCTGCACCGCCTGGGCCAGGACCAGGATCGGCTGCTCCAGGCCGAGCATCTCGTCCTTCGACCCTTGCGTCAGCAGCACCGAATTGCCGGCCAGCACCCGCACCGGGCGGAAACCCGCCTCGTTGCCGATCCGGAAGGGCAGCGCGGCGACCTGCTGCTCCAGGGTGAGGGCCGGACGGATGTGGATGCCGGTCAGCAGCCGCTTCATCGTCTCCTCGGTCTCGGCATCGGGCGTCGCCTGCGCGATGATGATGCCGGTCACGGTCGGGTCGCCCACGAGGAGCATCCACTTCTTGATCGCCGGGGTGCCGGCCGATTCCACGGCCGGCTGATCGCCCGTGAACAGCACCGCGTCGACGTCGCCCGCGACCTTGATGGCCTGCCGGCTGGCGACGACGAAGCCCTGGGCCTTCAGGTTCTCGTCGGTGAAGTTGGTCTCGAGGTCGGCGAAGGCGTTGGCCGGCAGTTCCACCACCGAGACCGTCGCGCCGCCTTCCACCCGCTCCAGGCCGGAGAAGCGCTTCGAGGGGACCATGTCGGAGGGCGGATCGAAGCCGAAGCGCGAGCTCGGCGGGAAGACCGGGTCGGCCGCCAGCGCGGGGCTCGCCAGTCCCAGGGCGAGGACCAGGATGGAAACCGGACGGACGAGGTTACGCAGACGCATCGAATCGGTTCTCCGCAAGGCCCCGGGCAGGTCCGCCGGCCCGCTCCTCACGGGGCAGGCCCGCGGTGAGGCTGACGCGATGGGTCGACCCACGCCCCGCCGCTGTCAAGCGTCCGGGGGCCGCGTCACGCGTCGCAGGGTCAGGTTGCAGCGCCCGCCCGGCGGAAGGAAATCCGGGCGCGGGCCGGGGGCGGCGCCCTGGAGCAGGTCCGGCGCCTCCGCGACGAGGCGGTCGATTCCGTGGTGGATCAGCCGGGCGGGACCGCCGATCACGAGCGCGTCACCGGCCCGCAGGCGCACCGAACGGGTCGGGTCCGCGCGCTGCAGGCCGCCGTAGCGGAAGAGGGCGGTGGCGCCGAGGGACAGCGAGACGACGGGCGCGTCGCGGGCGTCCTCGTCCCGATCCTGATGCAGGCCCATGCGGGCGCCGGGCTCGTACAGGTTGACGAGGCAGGCCTCGGGCGGGGCGGGATAGCCCGACAGGGCCTCCCAGGCGGAGAGGGCCACGGGCGGGATGGCCGGCCAGGGCGCGTCCGTCACGGGGTGATGCGGCTGGTAGCGGTAGCCCGCCCGGTCGGAGACCCAGCCGAGCGGCCCGCAATTCGACATCCGCACCGAGAAGGGCCGGTCGGTGCGGGGCATCCGCGGCGTGTAGGGGGGCGCGGCCGCGAGCGCGACCGCGAGTTCGCCGGCGAGGCGCGCCTGCGCCGCGCCGTCCAGGTAGCCGGGGACGTGGATCAGGCCGGGAACCAGGACGATCCCGGCCGGCGCGTGGGACGCCACGGACGCGGCGGTCAGACCTTGTGGTCGATGTCGCGCTCCAGCACCGCCTTGCTCTCCACCGTGGTGTCGGCCTTGAGCTGATAGACGAGGGGGATGCCGGTGGCGATCTCGAGGCTGGCGATGGTCTTGGTGGTCATGCCGTCGAGCACCATCACGAGGGCGCGCAGGGAGTTGCCGTGGGCGGCCACCAGGACGCGCTCGCCCGCCATGACGCGGGGCAGGATGAACTGGATGTAATAGGGCAGCACGCGGGCGGCGGTGTCCTTCAGGCTCTCGCCGCCGGGGGGCGGCACGTCGTAGGACCGGCGCCACTGGTGCACCTGGGCGTCGCCCCAGCGCTCGCGGGCATCGTCCTTGTTGAGGCCGGAGAGGTCGCCGTAATCGCGCTCGTTCAGGGCCTCGTTGCGGATCGTCTCGAGCCCGCCGAGGTCCATCTCCTCCAGGATCAGCGCGCAGGTGCGCTGGGCGCGCTTCAGGTTGGAGGTGAAGGCCACGTCGAAGCCGTAGCCCTGCTCCTTGAGCCAGCGCCCGGCGGTGCGGGCCTCCTCGACGCCGAGATCCGTCAGCTCGGGATCACGCCAGCCCGTGAACAGCTTCTTGAGGTTCCAGTCGCTCTGGCCATGGCGAGCGAGGACGAGAAGGCGATCCATCGGGGGATGATCCTCTTGGTCATTGAGACCGCACGGCCGCGGCGAAGGTCCGGGCGGCGGACGATGTTGCAGCGCAGCGAAGGCGCCTGCGCCGGCTCATGCGCGCGTCAATCTGAACGGCAGATGACGAAACGTACCTGCCGAACGGGGGCTCCATACTAAAGCCCCAGGACGTCATCCATCCCGTAGAGGCCGGGCGGCCGGGCGAAGGCCCAGAGCGCCGCCCGCACGGCGCCGCGGGCGAAGATCGCACGGTCCTCGGCGTGGTGGCTGACGGTGATCCGCTCGCCCGGGCCGGCGAAGACCACGCTGTGATCGCCCACCACGGTCCCGCCGCGCAGGGTGGCGAAGCCGATGTCGCCGGGCCGGCGCGCGCCGGTATGTCCGTCGCGGGTGGAGACCCGGGTGTCGGCGAGGGCGACGCCGCGCCCTTCCGCGGCCGCCTCGCCCAGCAGCAGGGCGGTGCCGGAGGGGGCGTCGACCTTCATCCGGTGGTGCATCTCGACGATCTCGATGTCGAAATCCTCCCCGAGGGCCGCCGCCATGCGGCGCACGAGGCCCGCGACGAGGTTGACCCCGAGGGACATGTTGCCCGAGCGCACGATGCGGGCGTGGTGGGCGGCCGCGCCGAGCCTGGCGAGATCGGCCTCCTGCAGGCCGGTGGTCCCGACCACGTGGACGATGCGGGCCTGGGCGGCGAGTTCGGCGAAGAAGGTGGTGGCGGCGGGCGCCGTGAAGTCGAGGACGCCCTCGGCCGCCGCGAAGACGGGCAGGGGATCGTCCGTGACCGCGACGCCGAGCGCGCCCACGCCCGCCAGCGTGCCGGCATCCTGCCCCAGAGCGGGGGAGCCTTCGCGCTCGATGGCGCCCGACAGGGTGCAGCCCTCGGTCTCCGCCACCGCGCGGATCAGCATCCGCCCCATGCGCCCGTCGGCGCCGACCACCACGAGCCGCATCGTCCTCAGCCTCCAGAGATTGTTGCCGCCTTCCGCGTCCGGGTTGCGGTACAGCCTCCGGCCGGACCGGACAAGGATCAGCGCCCCGCCTGCGCCAGCAGCGGCCCGAGCACGTCGGAGACGCCGTTCACGGTGATCTGCGTGCCGACGCAGAGGAGCAGGAAGGCGAAGAGGCGCCCGAGCACCCGCGCGCCCACGGGGCCGATCCAGGTCACCACCCGGTCGGCCGAGCCGTAGGTGAAGCGCACCAGCACGGCGATGGCGAGTGCGGCCAGGGACATGCCGACGTAGAAGCCGATCCGGTCCGGTCCCGGCGCGGGCCGGTTGGAGCCGAGCGCGATCGCCACCGCGATGGTGCCCGGACCGGTGGTGAAGGGCAGCGTCAGGGGGAAGAAGGCGATCTCCGCCAGGTTGCCGGCGGGTTCCCGGGTCGCCTCCGCCTGCTTGCGCGCCTCGCGCGCCTCGGGCGCCGTGAGCAGCGTCCAGGCCGAGGCCGCCACCACGAGGCCCCCGGCGATGCGCAGCGCGGCCAGGGAGACGCCGAAGAAGTTCAGGATCGGCGCGCCCGCCCAGAGGGTCGAGAGCATGATCAGGGCGGCGTAGAAGCCGATGCGCCTGGCGAGCTCCAGGCGCTCGGCATGGGAGTTCAGGGCCGTCACCTGCGCGAAGATCAGCGACGAGCCCACCGGGTTCACGATGGAGAACAGCGAGGAGAAGGCGAGCACGAAGCTCTGGAGCGCCGCCTCGGGCGCGATGAGATCCCACATCGGCTCAGCCCGGCGAGGGGGCGGGCACCAGCGCGCGGGCCGGTGCGAGGCGGGTCGCCCGGCGCACCCGGCGCACGGCGACGGGATGGTAGAGCTGCTTGGTGGCATCGACCACGTGCAGGCCGGCGAAGGGCAGCGACAGGCTGGTGCCCATCCGCTCCCAGGCCCCGGCGGTCCGCAGCAGCAGCCGGTTCTCCACCGGCGGCATGTAGAGCGTCTCGGCCCAGCCCTCGGGGGAGAACTGGGTGGTGCGCATCAGCCGGGCGAGCTGCGAGCGGCTGTAGGGCTGGCCGTGGCCGAACGGCGTCGCGTCGCGCCGGGCCCAGACGCCGCGCCGGTTCGGCACCACCAGGATCATGCGCCCGCCCGGGGTCAGCACCCGCCAGACGTCCTGCAGGAGCTCCGTCGGGCTCTCGACGGATTCCAGCGCGTGGACGAGGATCACCCGGTCCACCGCCGCCTCGGGCAGGGGCATCATGGTCGGATCGGCCAGCGCCGAGCAGGAGCGGCCGCTGCCGGGCCAGTTCACCACCCCCTGCGTCGCCGGCATGAAGGCCAGGGTCCGCTCGGCGATGACGTGGACGGGGCCGAGATAGGGCGTGGCGTAGCCGAGCCCGAGCACGCGCAGGCCGGAGACCGAGCCGAGGAAGCTGTGGATCGCGCGCGCCACGATGCGGTGCGTCACGCCCCCGAGGGGGCTCGCGTAGAAGGCGCGCAGATCGGTGACGTCGAGGCGCATGGATCGGGTTTCGGTACGGTCGCTCGGCGCGGGGAGCCGGCCGGGAGGCCACGATGCGAGAAAGGTCCGGCCGCATCAATGGGGGCCGCGCCCCGTCACGACAAGCCTGGATCGGCGGGACCCGCGAAGGACCGGGGGAAACGGCCCCTGGACCTGCCCGGTCCCGCACCCATTTCGCCTCCTACCGAAGTTGTCCGCGCCGAGGGTCGGCCGCACGTCGCGCCGGCGCCCCCGCGCCCCCCGATCCGGAAGGAAGCCCCATGACCGCCCAGAGGCCCGAGATCCGCACCTTCCTGTGCCGCAGCGACAATATCGGCGTCCTGATCCGCGACCCCGCCACCGGCGCCTGCGCCGCCATCGACGTGCCCGAGGCCGGCCCCGTGCTGGCGGCCCTCGACGCGGCCGGCTGGACCCTCACCGACATCCTCGTCACGCATCGGCACGGCGACCACGTCGAGGGCATCCCGGAGGTGAAGCGCCGCACCGGCGCCCGGGTGACGGCGCCCCTGAAGGCGGGGGCGGCCGTGCCGGAGGTCGACGCCACCGTCTCGGAAGGGGACGCGGTCCGGGTCGGCGACCTCGCGGCGCAGGTCTGGGAGACGCCGGGGCACTGCGCCGACCACGTCACCTACTGGTTCGAGGGGGCCGGCGTTGTGTTCGCCGGCGACACCCTGTTCACCCTCGGCTGCGGCCGGGTGATGGAGGCCGAGCCCGCGACCCTGTGGCGTTCCCTGGAACGCTTCCGGCCGCTGCCCGACGAGACCGCGGTCTATAGCGGCCACGACTACGTGCTCTCCAATGCCCGCTTCGCGCGGGCGGCCGAGCCCGGCAACGCGGCCCTCGCCGCCCGGGCGGCCGAAGCCGAGCGCGCCGCGGCGGAGGGCCGCTTCCTGATTCCCAGCACCATGGGCGCGGAGCGCGCGACCAATCCGTTCCTGCGGGCCGGCGAGCCGAGCCTCGCTCAAGGCGTGGATCTGGCGCCCGGAACCCAGCCCTCGGTTGTCTTTGCTGCATTGAGGGCCTGGAAGAACCGGTTCTGACTCGTTAAAGGGGCGTTACAGCGAGGCTGATGCTGTCATTGATATTGGCCACGTTGGACTTTCGGACGAGAAACCCGCTTCTCGCGAAGTGGACATGTCCGGGAGGCGTCGTCCCGTCCCTTCACGAGCCCTGGTGTCCGATTTGATGCAGCCGCCCGGCCCGCCCTTCGCCTTCGGGCACGAGATCGACCTCAGCGAGAGCAGGGGAAGCGAACCTTCGGAGGATCAGACGGCCCCCGAGAGCGCCGTCCGCATCACGGTGCCCCGCGTCGCCCGTCCGGCGCCGCGGACCACGGCCCCCCTGGCGGTGGATGCGCGCCTGCTCGCCGTCGCCACGGAACACCTCCGCCGCCTCGGCCCCAAGCGGGTCACCGTGGTGGCCGTCGCCGCCGAGGCGGGCATGACGCACGCCAACGTCTACCGCTACTTCCCCTCCAAGGACGCGCTGCTCGACGCTGTGGCTGGGCGCTGGCTCCGCGACGTCGAGGCGGAACTCGCCCGCATCGCCGACGCGCCGGACCCGGCCGACGACAAGATCGAGCGCCTGCTCACCGCCCTGGCGAGCGTCCAGCGCGAGACCCTGGTCCACGAACCCAACCTCTTCGCCGTCCACCTCGATGCCACGGTGGGCGCCCGCCCGATCGCCCGGCGCCATCGAGTGCGCCTGCGCAGTCTCGTCGAGCGCGTGGTCGAGGAGGGCATCGGCGCCGGCGCCTTCGTCGCCCGGGACCGCGAGCGGGCCATCGCGCACATCTTCGATGCCAGCTACCGCTTCACCCATCCGCTGGCGATCCAGCACGATGCCGACTTGCCGCGCGACCTCGTGGAGGCCCGCCTCGGCGCGGTGATTCTGGCCATCCAGAAGGTGCTGCGGACAGGCACGCTCTGAGCCTCCGTGACAGAATTTTACCGCTGTCACTTGGCCCCCATCGCCGCAGCGAATTCTGGCTCGCCTCTCTAAGGCACGGCGATCGCTGGGCTTTTCGCGGTGGGTCCCGGACGCGGCAGCGGGCCGGCTTGGCCCGAACCCTGCTTTGGCCTTCGTGTCTCGGTTGAAGCCCTGGGCCTTTTCGGCCACACACCGCGCAGCAACGCGCCGGTGGTTTTCCAAGCCTCCCAGCGCCGCGACCGCTACGCAAGGACCGGAGGTTCGTTTCCCCCATGGCACGCAGCAAGATCGCGCTCATCGGCGCTGGACAGATCGGTGGAACCCTCGCGCACTTGGCGGGCCTGAAGGAACTCGGCGACGTCGTGCTGTTCGACATCGCCGACGGCGTCCCGCAGGGCAAGGGCCTCGACATCGCCGAATCCGCACCGGTCGACGGCTTCGACGCCACCTACACGGGTGCCAGCGACTACGCCGCGATCGCCGGCGCCGACGTGGTGATCGTCACCGCGGGCGTGCCGCGCAAGCCCGGCATGAGCCGCGACGACCTGATCGGGATCAACCTGAAGGTCATGGAGGCCGTCGGCACCGGCATCAAGCAGCACGCCCCGGACGCCTTCGTCATCTGCATCACCAACCCCCTCGACGCGATGGTCTGGGCCCTGCAGAAGTTCTCGGGGCTTCCCACCCACAAGGTGGTCGGCATGGCCGGCGTCCTCGATTCCGCTCGTTTCCGCCACTTCCTCGCCGACGAGTTCAAGGTCTCGGTGGAGGACGTGACCGCCTTCGTGCTCGGCGGCCACGGCGACGACATGGTCCCGCTGGTGCGCTACTCGACCGTGGCCGGCGTGCCGCTCCCCGACCTGGTCAAGCTCGGCTGGACCACCCAGGAGAAGCTCGACGCCATGGTCGAGCGCACCCGCAAGGGCGGCGGCGAGATCGTCAACCTGCTCAAGACCGGCTCGGCCTTCTACGCGCCGGCCGCCTCCGCCATCGCCATGGCCGAGAGCTACCTGCGCGACAAGCGCCGCGTGCTGCCCTGCGCCGCCTACCTCAACGGCGAGTACGGCATCTCCGACATGTATGTGGGCGTGCCGATCGTGATCGGCGCCAATGGCGTCGAGCGCGTCCTCGAAGTGGCGTTCAACGACGACGAGAAGGCGATGTTCGAGAAGTCGGTCGGCGCCGTGAAGACCCTGATCGAGGCCTGCAAGGGCGTGAACCCCGCGCTCGCCTGAACCTGACCGTCGTTCCGGGGCGCCGCGAGGCGAGCCCGGAATCCAGAGCCGCCGATGCGGCAGGCTGGATCGCAACCTGTGTGTCTGGATCCCGGGCTCCGCTGCGCGGCCCCGGGATGACGTTGAGGGTCTTTCCATGAACATTCACGAATACCAGGCCAAGGCGGTGCTGAAGGAGTTCGGCCTGCCCGTTTCCAAGGGCGTGGCGATCTTCAAGCCGGAGGAGGCGGAGGCCGCCGCCAAGGAACTCGGCGGCCCGGTCTGGGTGGTGAAGTCGCAGATCCACGCGGGCGGCCGCGGCAAGGGCACCTTCAAGGGCGCCCCGGCCGGCGCCAAGGGCGGCGTGCGCGTCACCAAGTCCCTCGACGAGGTCAAGCAGTTCGCGGCCGAGATGCTGGGCCAGACCCTGGTCACGATCCAGACCGGCGACGCCGGCAAGCAGGTCAACCGCCTCTACATCGAGGAGGGCGCCCAGATCGAGGCGGAATTCTACCTCTCGATGCTGGTGGACCGCGAGACCGGCAAGGTCGCCTACGTCGTCTCGACGGAAGGCGGCATGGACATCGAGACGGTGGCGCACGAGACGCCGGAGAAGATCGTGACCTTCTCGGTCGATCCCGCCACCGGCGTGATGCCCCATCACGGCCGCCTCGTCGCCAAGACGCTCGGCCTCACCGGCGCGCAGGCCAAGGAAGCCGGCGATCTGACCACCAAGCTCTACGAGGCGTTCACCGCCAAGGACATGAGCATGCTGGAGATCAACCCGCTGGTGCTCACCGGCGACGGCCACCTCAAGTGCCTCGACGCCAAGATCTCCTTCGACTCGAACGCCCTCTACCGGCACCCCGACATCGTGGCCCTGCGCGACGAGACCGAGGAGGACGCCAAGGAGATCGAGGCCTCGAAGTACGATCTGGCCTACATCGCGCTGGACGGCACCATCGGCTGCATGGTCAACGGCGCCGGCCTCGCCATGGCGACCCTCGACATCATCAAGCTCTACGGCGAGGAGCCGGCGAACTTCCTCGATGTCGGCGGCGGCGCTTCCGAAGAGAAAGTCACGGCGGCCTTCAAGATCATCACCGCCGACCCGCAGGTGAAGGGCATCCTGGTCAACATCTTCGGCGGCATCATGAAGTGCGACGTGATCGCCAACGGCGTGATCGCGGCGGTGAAGGCGGTCGGCCTGCAGGTGCCCCTGGTGGTGCGCCTGGAAGGCACCAACGTGGAGAAGGGCAAGGAGATCATCCGGAATTCCGGCCTGAACGTGATCTCCGCCGACGACCTCGACGATGCCGCGCAGAAGATCGTCGCCGCCGTGAAGAAGGGCTGAGAGTACCCATGTCCATCCTGATCGACGCGAACACCAAGGTCATCTGCCAGGGCTTCACCGGCAAGAACGGGACCTTCCACTCCGAGCAGGCCATCGCCTACGGCACCAAGATGGTCGGCGGCACCTCCCCCGGTAAGGGCGGTTCCAAGCACCTCAACCTGCCGGTCTTCGACACGGTGGCCGAGGCGCGCGAGGCCACGGGCGCGACGGCATCGGTCGTCTACGTGCCGCCGCCGGGCGCCGCCGACGCGATCTGCGAGGCGATCCAGGCGGAAGTCCCGCTCATCGTCTGCATCACCGAGGGCATCCCGGTCCTCGACATGGTGCGGGTCAAGCGCGCCCTGGAGGGCTCGAAGTCCCGCCTGGTGGGACCGAACTGTCCCGGCATCGTCACCGCCGGCCAGTGCAAGATCGGCATCATGCCGGCCAACATCTTCAAGCCGGGCTCGGTGGGCATCGTCTCCCGCTCCGGCACGCTGACCTACGAGGCCGTGTTCCAGACCACCAATGCCGGCCTCGGCCAGACCACGGCGGTCGGCATCGGCGGCGATCCGGTGAAGGGCACCGAGTTCATCTCGATGCTCGAGCTGTTCCTCGCCGACGACAAGACCGAATCGATCGTGATGATCGGCGAGATCGGCGGCTCGGCCGAGGAGGAGGCGGCGCAGTTCCTACGTGACGAGGCCAAGCGCGGCCGAAGCAAGCCCATGGTCGGCTTCATCGCCGGCCGCACGGCGCCTCCGGGCCGCCGCATGGGCCATGCGGGCGCCATCATCTCGGGCGGCAAGGGCGGCGCCGAGGACAAGATCGCCGCCATGGAAGCGGCCGGCATCCGGGTCTCGCCCTCGCCGGCCCGCCTCGGCAGCACCCTCGTCGAAGTCCTGCGCGGCTGAGTCCTGCGCAGCTGACGCGCGGGGATCGCAGGCCTGCATTGCTCCGGCGTTCAGGTCCGCGACCCCATCTACGAACGAGCGACGCGAGCCCGACGGTGCCCGCGTCTTTCCCGATACATCCGATCCCCTCCGCGATCCGCGCCGAGGTGGGTCGGGCAGGGAGCCTCCCCGGCGGAGGACCCCGCACAGCGGCAGGATGACCCGAACGATGGCACGCCAGGACGCGCTCGAAACCTCGTTCCTCTACGGCGGCAACGCCGCCTACATCGAGGAGCTGCAGGCGGCTTACGCCCGTGATCCGAACTCGGTCGACCCCGAGTGGCAGACGTTCTTCCGGTCCCTGAACGAGGACAAGGGCGCGCCCGAGAAGAACGCGGCCGGCGCCTCCTGGGAGCGGCCGAACTGGCCGATCCACGCCAATGGCGAGATCGTCTCGGCGCTGGACGGCAACTGGGCCACCGTCGAGAAGGCGATGGGCGACAAGATCCGCGCCAAGTCCGACACCGCGTCGGCCCCGGCCAAGGGCGTCGTCATCGCCTCCGCCCCCGGCATCTCGGTGGAGCAGGCGACGAAGGATTCGGTCCGCGCGATCATGCTGATCCGCGCCTACCGCATGCGCGGCCACCTGCACGCCAAGCTCGACCCCCTCGGCCTCGCCCCCCGCGGCGACCACGAGGAGCTGCACCCGCAGCATTACGGCTTCGAGGAGAAGGACTGGGACCGCCCGATCTTCCTCGACAACGTGCTCGGCCTCGAATTCTCGACCATCCGCGAGATCGTCGAGATCCTGGAGCGCACCTACTGCCAGACGCTCGGCGTCGAGTTCATGCACATCTCCAATCCGGAGGAGAAGGCCTGGATCCAGGAGCGCATCGAGGGCAAGGGCAAGGAGATCACCTTCACGCCCGAGGGCCGCCGCGCGATCCTGAACAAGCTGATCGAGGCCGAGGGCTTCGAGAAGTTCCTCGACCTCAAGTACACCGGCACCAAGCGCTTCGGCCTCGACGGCTCCGAGGCGATGATCCCGGCGCTCGAACAGATCATCAAGCGCGGCGGCGCGCTGGGTGCGGAGGAGATCGTCGTGGGCATGGCCCATCGCGGCCGCCTCAACGTGCTCACCAACGTGATGGCCAAGCCCTTCCGGGCGGTGTTCAACGAGTTCAAGGGCGGCTCGGCCAACCCGGCCGAGGTCGAGGGGTCCGGCGACGTGAAGTACCATCTCGGTGCCTCGTCGGACCGCGCCTTCGACGGCAACAACGTCCACCTCTCGCTCACCGCCAACCCGTCGCACCTCGAGATCGTCGATCCCGTCGTGCTCGGCAAGGTGCGCGCCAAGCAGGACCAGCGGGCCAAGCCCACGGTGGAGCGCACCCGCGTGGTGCCGCTGCTCATCCACGGCGACGCGGCCTTCGCCGGCCAGGGCGTGGTGGCCGAGTGCCTCGGCCTGTCCGGCCTGAAGGGCCACCGCACCGGCGGCTCGATCCACTTCATCATCAACAACCAGATCGGCTTCACGACCGATCCGCGCTTCTCGCGCTCGTCGCCCTATCCGTCCGACGTGGCGAAGATGGTGGAGGCGCCGATCTTCCACTGCAACGGCGACGACCCGGAGGTCGTGACCTTCGCGGCCAAGATCGCGATCGAGTACCGCCAGAAGTTCGGCAAGCCCGTCGTCATCGACATGCTGTGCTACCGCCGCTTCGGCCACAACGAGGGCGACGAGCCGGCCTTCACCCAGCCGAAGATGTACCAGCGCATCCGCAAGCACCCGACCGCGCTGGAGACCTACGGCAAGAAGCTCGTCGCCGAGGGCGTGCTGAGCCAGGAGCAGCTCGACACCCGCAAGGCCGAGTTCCGCGCCATGCTCGACGCCGAGCTGGAGGTCGCCACGAACTACAAGGCCAACAAGGCCGATTGGCTCGACGGGCGCTGGGCCGGCTTCAAGGCGGTGCGCGAGGACGTGGACGATCCCCGGCGCGGCAAGACCGGCGTGCCCGCCGAGACCCTGCGCGAGATCGCCCAGCGCATCACCACGCCGCCCCCCGGCTTCCACCTGCACCGCACGATCCAGCGCTTCTTCGACAACCGGGCCAAGGCGGTGGAATCGGGGCAGGGCATCGACTGGGCGACCGCGGAGGCGCTGGCCTTCGGCTCGCTCCTCATCGAGGGCAACCGCGTCCGCCTGTCGGGCCAGGATGTCGAGCGCGGCACCTTCTCCCAGCGCCACGCCGTGGTGATCGACCAGGAGAACGAGCAGCGCTACACCTCGCTGAACTCGATCCGCGAGGGTCAGGCCAGCCTGGAGGTCATCAACTCGATGCTCTCCGAGGAGGCGGTGCTCGGCTTCGAGTACGGCTACTCGGCGGCCGAGCCCAACGCCCTGGTGCTGTGGGAGGCGCAGTTCGGCGACTTCGCCAACGGCGCCCAGGTGGTCATCGACCAGTTCATCTCCAGCGGCGAGCGCAAGTGGCTGCGCATGTCGGGCCTGACCCTGCTGCTGCCGCACGGCTACGAGGGCCAGGGGCCGGAGCACTCCTCCGCCCGTCTGGAGCGCTTCCTGCAGATGTGCGCCGAGGACAACATGCAGGTCGCCAACTGCACGACGCCGTCGAACTACTTCCACATCCTGCGCCGCCAGCTGCACCGCGAGTTCCGCAAGCCGCTGATCCTGATGACGCCGAAGTCGCTCCTGCGCCACAAGAAGGCGGTCTCGCCGATCGAGGCGATGGCGGAGGGCTCGAGCTTCCATCGGGTGCTCTGGGACGATGCCGAGCGCGACGAGGACGGCGTCAAGCTCGTCAAGGACGACAAGGTCCGGCGCGTCGTGCTGTGCTCGGGCAAGGTCTATTACGACCTCTACGAGGAGCGCGAGAAGCGCGGCGTGACCGACGTCTACCTGATGCGCGTCGAGCAGCTCTACCCGTTCCCCCTGAAGGCGCTGGCGGGCGAGATGGCGCGCTTCCGCAACGCCGAGGTGGTGTGGTGCCAGGAGGAGCCGAAGAACATGGGCTCCTGGGCCTTCGTCGAGCCCTACCTCGAATGGGTGCTCGGCCAGGCCCAGTCGCCGGTCAAGCGCGCGCGCTACGTCGGCCGCCCGGCCTCCGCATCCACGGCGGTGGGCATGCTCTCGAAGCATCAGGCCCAGCTCCAGGCCTTCCTCAACGAGGCGCTGGCGGTCTGACCGCCGGCCCTTTCCCCACGTTTCTCGCCCCCACGTTTCTCGATCCGAGGGCGCCGCAGAGCGGCGTCCCGAACCCTCCGGACGGACACTGAACCATGGCAACCGATATCGTCGTCCCGACCCTGGGCGAATCCGTGAGCGAGGCCACCATCGGCCGCTGGTTCAAGAAGCCGGGCGACATCGTGGCCGCCGACGAGCCCTTGGTGGAACTCGAGACCGACAAGGTCACCCTGGAGGTGAACGCGCCGGCGGCGGGCCAGCTCGGCGAGATCCTGGCCAAGGACGGCGAGACGGTGGAGCCCGGCGCGCTCCTCGGCTCGATCGTCGAGGCCGCCGGCGGCGGCAAGGCCGCGGCCCCGAAGAAGGCCGAAGCCAAGGCCGAGACCAAGTCCGAGGGCAAGCCCGCAGAGGCTCCGGCTCAGGGCTCCTCTGCCGCCTACGGCAACCACGGCGACGCCACCCCCCCGGCCGCCCGCGAGTCCGGCGACCACGGCCCCGCGGTCGCCAAGATGGCGCGCGAGTCCGGCATCGACCCCGCGACCCTGAACGGCAGCGGCAAGGACGGCCGGGTGACCAAGGGCGACATGCTGGAGGCGACCGCCAAGGGGCCGTCCGCCCCGGCGCCCGCCCGGGAGGCGAAGCCCGCCGCCCCGCGCGCGCCCTCGAAGCCCGACGATGCGGCGCGCGAGGAGCGCGTGCGCATGACCAAGCTGCGCCAGACCATCGCCCGCCGTCTCAAGGACGCGCAGGACACCGCCGCGATGCTGACGACGTTCAACGACGTCGACATGTCGGCCGTGATGGCGATGCGGAGCCAGTACAAGGACATCTTCGAGAAGAAGCACGGCACCAAGCTCGGCTTCATGGGCTTCTTCACCAAGGCGGTGATCGGCGCCCTCAAGGACGTGCCGGCGGTGAACGCCGAGATCGACGGGCAGGACCTCGTCTACAAGAACTACTACCACATCGGCATCGCCGTCGGGACCGACAAGGGCCTCGTGGTGCCGGTGGTGCGCAACGCCGACGATCTGTCGATCGCCGGCATCGAGAAGACCATCGCGGGCTTCGGCAAGAAGGCCCGCGACGGCAAGCTCTCCATCGACGAGATGCAGGGCGGCACCTTCACGATCACCAACGGCGGCATCTACGGCTCCCTGATGTCGACCCCGATCCTCAACGCGCCGCAATCCGGCATTCTCGGCATGCACCGCATCGAGGAGCGCCCGGTGGTGCGCGCCGGCAAGATTGAGGCGCGGCCGATGATGTACCTCGCCCTGTCCTACGATCACCGCATCGTCGACGGGAAGGAGGCCGTGACCTTCCTCGTGCGCGTCAAGGAGGCGCTGGAGGATCCGGCACGCCTCGTGCTCGACCTCTAAGGCCCGGCAGCTGCCGTCCGCCGGCCGCGCTCCCGCGTGGCCGGACGCTTCCGCGCGCTTCGTCCATCGATGGTGGGGCATGACCCGCCGCCCAATCCAGCGAGTCAGATTCCTATGTCCTACGATCTCGTCGTCATCGGCACCGGCCCCGGCGGTTACGTCTGCGCCATCCGGGCCGCCCAGCTCGGCCTCAAGACGGCCGTGGTGGAGAAGCGGGCCGCCCATGGCGGTACCTGCCTCAACGTCGGCTGCATTCCCTCGAAGGCCCTGCTGCACGCCTCGGAGGCCTTCGAGGAGGCGGGCAAGCACTTCGCCGACATGGGCGTGATCGTGAGCGCGCCCGAGCTCGACCTCGCCAAGATGATGACCTTCAAGCAGGACGGCGTCGACGGCAACACCAAGGGCGTCGAGTTCCTGCTCAAGAGGAACGGCATCGACGCCTATCGGGGCACCGCGCGGCTGGCCGGCGCGGGCCGCGTCGAGGTGCTGTCCGAGGACGGCGGCAACCAGCTCCTGGAGACGAAGAACGTCGTCATCGCCACGGGCTCGGACGTCACGAAGCTCCCCGGCGTGACCATCGACGAAAAGATCGTCGTCTCCTCCACGGGCGCCCTCGCCCTGGAGAAGGTCCCGGGCAAGCTCCTCATCATCGGCGCCGGCGTCATCGGCCTCGAGCTCGGCTCGGTCTGGCGTCGCCTCGGATCGGAGGTGACCGTGGTCGAGTATCTCGACCGGATCCTTCCGGGCATGGACGGCGAGGTCGGCAAGCAGTTCCAGCGCATCCTCGGCAAGCAGGGCGTGCAGTTCAAGCTCTCGTCCAAGGTCACGGGCGTCGAGGTCAGCGACGGCGCCGCCACCGTCACGGTGGAGCCCGCCGCCGGCGGCGAGGCCGAGAAGCTGCAGGCCGACGTGGTGCTCGTGGCCATCGGCCGGGTGCCCTACACCGAGGGCCTCGGCCTGGAGACGGTGGGCGTCGGCCTCGACAACAAGGGCCGCATCCAGACCGACAGCCACTACGCCACCAACGTCACGGGCATCTACGCGATCGGCGACGTCATCGCCGGGCCGATGCTGGCTCACAAGGCCGAGGACGAGGGGGTGGCCGTGGCCGAACTGCTGGCCGGCCAGTCGGGCCACGTGAACTACGGCGTGATCCCGAACGTGGTCTACACCTATCCGGAGGTCGCCTCCGTCGGGAAGACCGAAGAGGAGCTGAAGAAGGACGGCATCGCCTACAACAGCGGAAAATTCCCCTTCACCGCCAACGGCCGCGCCAAGGTGAACCACACCACGGACGGCTTCGTGAAGATCCTGGCCGACGCGACCACCGACCGCGTCCTCGGCGTCCACATCGTGGGAGCCGATGCCGGCAACCTGATCGCGGAGGTCGCGGTGGCGATGGAATTCGGTGCCTCGGCCGAGGACGTCGCCCGCACCTGCCACGCCCACCCGACCCTCACGGAGGCGGTCAAGGAAGCGGCCCTCGCCGTCGGCAAGCGCGCGATCCACATCTGATCCCCGCCCGCTCTCGCGTCCAGGCAGCCGTCGCTCCCCCGAGCGGCGGCCGCTTTCTCGCGGGGGATTTTGCGGGGGCGAAACCGGCGGGTCCTGCCGTTCAAGGAGGCCCGATCAGGGCGCCTGGCAACCCATCACGTCGGCCGCCTGGGCCACGCTGAGGGCACGCTCGCGAATCTGGCGCGAGAGGCCCGGCCGCTCCGAGACGGCGGACGCCTCCCGTTCGAGGGTGGCGTTGCAGGCGCAGGAGCGGTGCCCGGCGGCGTCGAAGCAGGCGTCGTGGCGCATGCAGGCCGCGTCCAGGTCGTCGGTGGGCGGCAGGCCCTCGCCACGCTGGCCGGCGCCGCAATAATTGCCGTGGAACAGGGCCCGGCCCTCCAGCACCTGCGCGAGATCGGCCTTGGGCAGCGGCGGCTCGTCGGGCCGGTCGCCCTGCGTCAGGTCGTTGGCCGGGCCGCCGGCCCGGTCGGCCGAGCCGCGAAGCGCCCTGGGAATGCCGGAGGCTTGGCCGGGCTGGTTCAGGGGCTCGCCCGCACGTCCGTTGGAATCCGCCAGGTCCGGTAGCGGCGGCGGCGGACCCGGCCGCGCTTCCTCCTCCACCGCGACGGCCGGCGCCTCGGTGGCGGCCTGGGCCCGCGCCTCCACCGACGTCAGCAGCATCAGCAGGACGGCGATCGCAGCGGCAAGGGCGCGAAATCTGTCGGTCAAGGCTGTCGTCTCCCGTTCTCGCGTCCTCTCCCCGAACGGACTCGGAGCCAGCATGCATCCGGTCCCGGATGGATCAGGGCCGCGGGCCGGGGAGAGGTCCCCCGTGGTCAGCAGATACGGCGAAGGCGGTGATTCCGTTCCGCAGGGGACGATCCGGCATCCGGCATGGCCGGGCGGTCACGGATACCGACGGCTCGGAACCGGAGGGCCGCCCCCGCGATCCCCGTCCCTGCTCCGACGGGGATCACCTTTCCGAGGAAGATCTTTCCCCCGATGAAGATTTGGCACGAGCGGGCGGTCCCCGGACGTGATTGACAGGGCCGCATGCCTGCGACCTCTGGCGGGACCGTGGAGCGCAGGGAGAAGAATCATGAAGGTCGTGGCGGATCTGTGCATCGTCCCGATGGGCGTCGGCCCATCGGTCTCGCCCTACGTGAAGGCGATCAAAGCGATCATCGACGCGAGCCCCCTCAACGCCGAGATGCATGCCAACGGGACGAACGTCGAGGGCGAGCTCGGCGACATCTGCGCGCTCATCGAGGCCTGCGAGGCCAAGCTCAGCGAGATCGGGGTTCGGCGCGTCTTCTTCACGATGGCGTTCTCGTCCCGGCGCGACAAGGAGCAGTCCATGGCGGACAAGTTGACGGCTGTGCTCTGAGCCCCGACCGCGACCGTCGAACCGGTCACGGCTTCGACGGGTCCGCCTTCGGCCGATCCAGGTTCTCGCCGGCCAGGCATTCTCGCAGGAAGGTGTCGCGGCCGGCCCCCGTGAGGTTGTTCCGGTCGGCCTGCGCCGTGCACACCGCCGCGCCGCGCGCCTCCCCGCTGGACGCCGGCGGCGTCTGAGCCGCCGCCGGCGTCGCCAGTCCGAGGGCGATGATTGGAATGAGGCCGTGCCGGGATGCCATGGAATGTCCTTCCGTCCTGTTCGGTTCGCTTCGACCGGGCAACGCGGCCGGACGGCCGCTCGATCCACCCGTCGGATCGTCCCGCACGGTCGCCAGCGCCCGGGATGCGCCGGACGCAGGAAGAATTAACCGCTGCCGGGCGATGACTCGGTCCTGACGGCTCTCGTCTTCCTCCCGCCCACCCGTTCGCCACCGGATCACCGATGGATGTCAGGATCCTGACGATGCCGACGCGAACCCTCTGGATGCAGCGCTTCCAGTGGACGCACTCGGCCCGTTGGCTGAGCGCCATCACCCTGCTCTCGGTGGTCGGTCTCTGTGCCGTCTCGGCCTTCATGCTCTGGCAGATGCGCCTCGATGCGGCCCGGCGCGCGGAGGTGACGTCGCGCAGCCTCGTGCAGGTCCTCGGGCGGGACATCGCCCGCAACATCGAGGTCTACGACCTCTCCCTGCGGGCCGTCGTCGACGGCCTGAAGCTTCCCGAGCTCGCCCAGGCCGATCCGGAGCTCCGGCAGATGATCCTGTTCGACCGCGCCGCCACGGCCGAGAATTTCGGCCAAACCCTCGTGTTCGACAGAACCGGCAAGCTGATCATCAGCTCGAAATCGCTCACGCCGGAGCCGCTGAACTACGCCGACCGCGAGTATTTCCAGTATCACGTCACCCATCCGGGAAACGCGCTGCACATCAGTCAGCCGCTGATCTCACGCCTCACCGGCAAGCGGGTGCTGATCATCAGCCGGCGCCTGTCGGACCCGGACGGCAGCTTCGCCGGCGTGGTGCTCGGATCGATCTATCTCGACTATTTCCGCCAGCTCTTCGCCGCCGTCGGCGCGGATCACGCCGGCACCGTCACCCTCCACGGTCCGGGCGGCGCGATCATCATGCGCGAGCCCTACGACGAGGGCGTGATCGGCCGCAGCGTCTCGGCCACGGACAGCTACCGGAGGTTCCTCGATGCGCCGGAGGGCCGCTTCAGCGGTCCCGCGACGGTGGGCGAGGGCAGCCGCGACTTCGTGTTCACCAAGGTCGGCGACCTTCCGCTCCACCTCAGCATCGCCGTGGCGCCCGAGGAGATCTACGCCGAGTGGTGGCACCGCGCCCTCGTCCTCGGGGCGGTGGTGCTCAGTCTGTGCGCCACCACCATCGTCCTGACCTGGCTGTTCCGGCGTGAGCTGCACCAGCGCAAGGCGGCGGAGCAGGCTGCCCTCGACCTCAATGTCCAGCTGGAGAAGCTGGCGACCACCGATGCCCTGACGGGCCTCGCCAACCGGCGGCGGTTCGACGACGTCCTCGGCCGCGAATGGCGCCGGGCCGTCCGCAACCAGCTGCCGCTCTCGCTCCTCGTCCTCGACGCGGACTACTTCAAGGGCTTCAACGATCGCTACGGGCATCAGCGGGGCGACGAGGCCCTGCGGCTGATCGCGCGCTCCATCGAGGTCAGCATCGCCAACGCCTCCGACACGGCCTGCCGCATCGGCGGCGAGGAATTCGCCGTGATCCTGCCCGAGACCGATGCGGCGGGGGCGGAGACCGTCGCCCAGCGCATCCGCGAGGCCGTGGCGGGCTGGACGCTGCCCCATGCGGGCAGCCCCCTCGGATTGCTCACGGTCAGCATCGGCCTGGCGCAGATTCCCGGGATCCGGGCGGTCGACGCCGCCGCCCTGGTCGAGGCGGCGGACCAGGCGCTCTACGCGGCCAAGGCGAACGGGCGCAATCAGGTGCAGGTCCGGCGCCCGGACAGGGCCGCCCTTCGCCTGGCGGCCGGCTGATCCCGCATGAGGCGGTGGCAGGCGACCTATTTCGGCCTGGCTCCCGTGGCACCGAACTCCCGGGCGATGCCGTCGAGGCCCTGGTCGTAGACGCCCTCGATATCGGCCCGGGCCTCGGCCTCGCTCATGCCGGCCGGGTCGAAGGTCGCGCTCCAGACCACCGTCGCGCCGGTGCCGTTCGGCCGGACCTGAAGGGTGGCGTTGTAGGCGGCCACGGGCAGGGGACCCTCGATGAAGGCGTAGCTGTAGCTCATCCCGGCCTCGTCGCGCCGGGTCTCGGCCTCCACGAGGGTGCCGAGGCCCCCGGCGACGACGAGCCGGCGCATCGGCTCGTTGTCCTCCCGGTCCACGTCGTTCCGGGTTCCGGAGGATTCGCAGGCGGCGACCTGCGGATGCCACAGGGCGATGGCGCAGAAGCCGCCGATGAGCGCCCACACGGCGGCGGGCGGAGCCGGGATGTCGCGGCTGCGGGAGACCTCGATCGCACTCGCCGGGCCGGCCAGGACCGTGAGGACGATCCCTGAAATGGCCTGCCGCATGATCGTTCTCCCCGCTTCCGCTCAGCGCAACCGGGCGGCGGCGGCGAAAGTTGCGTTTTTCCCCTCAGGGAAGGGCGCCGATGCCGCGCAGGTAGGCGGCGCTCGCCGGATGCAGCCAGCCGCGGGGCACGGCGTCGACGAGGTTGCGCGGGTCGCTGTCGCCGCCCTGCGGATAGCTCTGCGCGAGGCGCGCCTGACTCCCGGCTAAAGCCGCGACGAAGCGCGCCACCGTCGCTCTGTCGATGTCCGGCCGGGCGAGGACGAAGCTCCACGAGCCCACCGTTTCGATGGGCGCCTTCTGACCCTCGAGGGCGTTCGCCGGTACGGTGCGGCGGCGCAGCGAGGTTCCCAGCGCCAGGATGCGGTCGATCGCGTCCGGGGCGGGTCCGAAGAAACGGGTGCCACCCGGCGCCTCCGCCAGCGTCCGGAAGCCGGGCCAGCCGAGGCCCGCCCCCCAGAGCGCCGCGGCGCGCCCGTCCTGCACCATGACCGCTCCGTCGGCGGCCCGGTCGAGGAGGATCGGCGCGATGTCGCGGTCGGGATCGATCCCCGAGCCGGCCAGGACGGTCCGGCCCATGACGGTGAGTCCGGAGGCGTGGGTGCCGAGGACGACGCGCCGGCCGCGAAGGTC
Source organism: Methylobacterium sp. M6A4_1b (assembly GCF_053345175.1). Taxonomy (NCBI): domain Bacteria; kingdom Pseudomonadati; phylum Pseudomonadota; class Alphaproteobacteria; order Hyphomicrobiales; family Methylobacteriaceae; genus Methylobacterium; species Methylobacterium sp. M6A4_1b. The sequence goes on along the minus strand of NZ_JBKEZQ010000006.1, from coordinate 114,405 downwards.
CGGGACCCCGCGGATCGCGCTGGCAGCCGGGACGACGAAGAGGCCCGGCGAGGCGTTCACCGGCGCCACCACGGTGAGGCGCGGACCCGCCTCGGGCTCGGCCCTGAGGGCGTCGGTGGCGTAATCGCCCTGGACCAGGGCGAGATCGACGGTGCCGCCCTTCAGGAGGCCCACATTCTCGGCCGAGCCCTTGGACGGCCGCAGGGTGATGGACAGGGTCGGATCGGTGGCGCCCAGCGCCTCCACCAGCGCCTGACCGAAGGCCGGGAACGAGCCGCCCGGCGTCGCCGTCGCCAGCACGAGGCCGCCCGGCGCGCCGGTCGATCGCGCCCGCCCGGGCACGATCAGCGTCGCCGCCGCGGCTCCGACGAGAAATGAGCGCCTGCGCATGGGTTCACCCGGTCTATCAGGGCCTTGGCACCGCCGCCCCGGCCCGCAGGGTCGCGGCCGGTATTCAAGCGGAAGCGACGGGTCCCGCGCAAGGGGCTGCGACACGGCGCGAGGGAGCCAAAACCGGTCTCGGAGGCTTGATCCGGCGAGACGTGGCCGCGCCGGCCGCGCACAACGCGCAAGTTGAAGTAATCGTCATGCGGACTCGATCGAAAGTCGGCCTCGCGGCTCTGGCCGTCATCCTCCTCGGCGGCGCGGCCTTCGTGCGCTTCATCGTCTATCCGGAAAAGGCCACCCTCGAGGCCTCGGCCGGGCAGGGCGCCAGCCCGACCCTGCCGGCCCCCAACCCGACCCTGATGCCCACCGTGAACATCGCCCGCGTCGCCCGCTGGGAGAACGGCGCCAAGCCCCAGGCCGCGGCCGGGCTGCAGGTCGCGGCCTACGCGGAGAACTTCGAGCATCCGCGCTGGATGTACCTCCTGCCCAACGGCGACGTGCTCGTGGCCGAGGCCAACAAGCCGCAAACCGACGATCCCTCGACCGGCGTCGCCGACTGGGTCGCCGACAAGGTCAAGAGCCTGGCCGGCGCCGGCGTGAAGAGCCCCGACCGCATCGTCCTCCTGCGCGACGCGAACGGCGACGGCGTCGCCGAGGAGCGCCACGTGCTCCTCAAGGACCTGCACTCGCCCTTCGGCATGGCGCTGGTCGGCTCGGATCTCTACGTCGCCAACGCGGATTCGCTGGTGAAGGTGCCCTATCAGGCGGGTCAGACCGAGATCACCGCGACGCCGGAGAAGGTCGTCGACCTGCCGTCCGGCATCAATCACCACTGGACCAAGAACGTCGTCGCCAGCCCCGACGGGCAGAAGCTCTACGTGACCGTCGGCTCGAACAGCAATGTCGGCGAGAACGGCCTCGACAAGGAGACCGGCCGCGCGGCGATCTGGGAATACACCCTCGCGACCAAGCAGATGCGCGAATACGCCACCGGCCTGCGCAACCCGAACGGCCTCGGGTTCGAGCCGGTGACGGGCAAGCTCTGGACCGCTGTGAACGAGCGCGACGAGATCGGCAGCGACCTCGTGCCCGACTACATCACCTCGGTGCAGGAGGGCGGCTTCTACGGCTGGCCCTACAGCTACTGGGGCAACCACGTGGACGCGCGCGTGCAGCCGCAGAAGCCCGACCTCGTCGCCAGGGCGATCGCGCCGGACTATGCCGTGGGCACCCACACCGCATCCCTCGGCATCGCGTTCGCGCAGGCGAGCAGCCTCCCGGAGGCCTGGAAGAGCGGCCTGTTCGTCGCCCAGCACGGCTCGTGGAACCGCCGGCCGAAGAGCGGCTACAAGGTGATCTACGTGCCCTTCAAGGACGGCAAGCCCACCGGGCAGCCGGTCGACGCGCTGACCGGCTTCCTCAATGCCGACGAGAAGGCCCAGGGGCGCCCGGTCGGCGTCATCCTCGACAAGACCGGCGCGCTGCTGGTCTCGGACGATGTCGGCAAGACCATCTGGCGGGTGAGCGCCACCAGCCGGACCCAGTAGCGGCCTCCGATCCGACCGCCGGTGCCGGTCCGCCCGCGACGGCGGGCACCGGCCCGGACCGCCGTTCCGACCACCAGCGAAAGCCCCGATGACCGAGACCAAGATCGATCCCTCGCGGCGCGCCCTGGTGGGCGGCCTCTCCGCCGGCATGGTGGCGGCTCTGAGCGGTGCGGCCGACGCCCAGGAGCAGGTGGCGCAGACCGATACCTCCCCGAACCCGCCGCGCAGCTACCCGAGACCCCCGTTCGAGAAGCAGCAGCAGGACTGGCCGGGCCTGGCGAGCCGGATGGTGCCGCGCCCCGACCACGGCGAGACCAGCTACAAGGGGTCCGGGCGCCTCGCCGGCCGCAAGGCCCTGATCACCGGCGGCGATTCGGGCATCGGCCGCGCCGCGGCGATCGCCTATGCCCGCGAGGGCGCGGATGTCGCCATCAACTATCTGCCGGCGGAGGAGCCGGATGCGGCCGAGGTGGTGGCGCTCATCCGGCAGGCCGGCCGCAAGGCGGTGGCGCTGCCCGGCGACATCCGCGACGAGGCCTTCTGCCAGCGGCTGGTGGCGGAGGCCGCCCGCGCGCTCGGCGGCCTCGACATCCTCGTCAACAACGCGGTGTACCAGAAGTCCCAGCTCTCGATCCTCGACATCACCACCGAGCAGTTCGACCAGACCTTCCGGACCAACGTCTACGCGATGTTCTGGATCACCAAGGCGGCGCTCGCCCATCTCGGCCTCGGCGCCGCGATCATCAACACCGCATCGGTCAACGCCTACGAGCCTTCCGAGAACCTGCTCGACTACGCCGCCACCAAGGCGGTGATCGTGAACTTTTCGAAAGGCCTCGCCAAGCAGCTGGCGCAGAGCGGCATCCGGGTGAATGCGGTGGCGCCCGGCCCGTTCTGGACCCCGCTGCAGGTCTGCGGCGGCCAGCCGCCGGAAAAGCTGCCGAGCTTCGGCAAGGACACGCCGCTCGGGCGGCCGGGCCAGCCGGCCGAGCTCGCCGGCATCTACGTCCTGCTCGCCTCCGACGAGGCGAGCTATTCCACGGGACAGGTCTTTGGCGCCGTCGGGGGACGCGGCGGTCCTTGAAGCAGCCTCGGCGCGCCCCGGCCGGCCCTGCAGCGGCCTCGTCCTGCGGGACTTGCGCCCGACCGGAGGCCCGCCGCGCACGGACGTCGGCGATCAGCCCTGACGAGCCTTCGACCGAAGGAACGTCCCCGCCCGCGCGGCGCGCTCAGGGGCGCGCGCCTCTCGGCCTCGGAGACGGGTCAGTGCAGGGTCGGCGGCGGCTCCAGGAACGCGTGCATGCCTCCACCCTCCTCGACGGCGTCGGTGAAGGCGTCGAGCGCATCCTCGTCGGACTCGAAGGTATCGCTCCAGACCGTCGACCAACCCGCCTGGTCGATGACCTCCAGCGTCCACGGATCCTGCGTGCCCGCGAAGCGATAGACGTTCACGGTCACCGTGACGCCGTCCTGGGTTGCCCGCCCGGTCAGGTCGGAGAATTCCATGTTCGGCTTCTCATCGATCATCGGTGTCTCTCTTCACAGGACGAATTCACCGGAGGGATACGGGTCCGTCCCTGTCTCACGAGCCGAAGGGCGGAGCGTATCAGAGTTCTCGACGACGCGGTTTGGAAATGTTCCGGCGTGCTGCGCGTCGATTGCCCGAAGCCTACTCGCGTCGAGCAGGGCGCGCCGGCCCCGGGCTCACGCCTGGATTGCTGAGCGCCTCATCCGGCTCGCATGGCCTGCAGCCCCGGCACGGCACCGAGAAGATCGCGCGTATAGGCGTGTTCGGGCGCGCGGAAGAGGTCGGCGGTGGGACGCATCTCCACGATGGCGCCGCGATGCATCACGGCGATGCGGTCGCAGATCTTGGCGGCGACGCGCAGGTCGTGGGTGATGAACAGCATCGCGAGGTTCAGGCGCTGCTTGAGATCTTCCAGGAGGTCGAGCACCTGCGCCTGGACCGAGACGTCGAGGGCCGAGACCGCCTCGTCGGCCACGAGCACGTCGGGTTCCATGGCGAGCGCCCGGGCGATGCCGATGCGCTGGCGCTGGCCGCCGGAGAAGGCGTTGGGGTAGCGCTCGGCCGCGCTCGCCGAGAGGCCGACGAGATCGAGGAGTTCGCGGGCGCGGGCGCGGGCCTCGTGGCGCGGCGTGCCGTGGGCGATCGGACCGGCGGTGATGATCTGCTCGACCGTGCGGCGCGGGTTCAGGGAGGCGAAGGGGTCCTGGAAGATCATCTGGATGCGCTTGCGCTCGTCGCGCAGGGCGCGGGGGGGCAGCGCCGTGTAGTCCAGGCTGCCGAGGCGCACCGTGCCCTGGTCGGGCTCGATCAGCCGGATCGCGAGCCGGGCGGTGGTGGACTTGCCCGAGCCGGATTCGCCGACGAGGCCGAGGGTTTCCCCGCGCCGGACGTCGAAGGCCACCTCCTTGACCGCCGCGACCACGCGCGGCTTGCCGAAGAGGCCGGCTCGCGTGGTGTAGGTCTTGGTCAGGCCGATGGCCGAGAGGGCGAGCGGCTCGGCCTCGCGGGAGGCGCGCGCCGGCGGCACGAGGCTCGGCACGGCCGCGAGCAGGGCCTGGGTGTAGGGGTGCTGCGGGTCCTGCAGGACCGCTTCGGCGCTGCCCTGCTCCACCAGTCGCCCGCGCTGCAGCACGGCGACGTGGTCGGCGATGTCGGCCACCACGCCGAAATCGTGGGTGATGAACAGGACGCTCATGCCGCGCCGCCGCTGCAGGTCGCGGATGAGCTTGAGGATCTGGGCCTGGGTGGTGACGTCCAGCGCCGTGGTCGGCTCGTCGGCGACGAGGATCGAGGGTTCGAGGGCGAGCGCCATGGCGATCATGGCGCGCTGGCGCTGGCCGCCGGAGAGCTGGTGCGGGTAGGCCCGCACGATCTGCGCCGGGTCGGGCAGGCCGACCTCGGTGGCGAGCGCCACCGCCCGGGCCCTGCGCTCGGCCGGGGTGAGGAGGTCGTGCGCCTCGAACATCTCGGCGATCTGGTCGCCGATGCGCATGACCGGGTTGAGGGCCGTCATCGGCTCCTGGAACACCATGGCGATGCGGCGCCCGCGCAGGGACCGCCAGCCGCGCTCGTCCAGGGTGAGGAGGTTCCGGCCCTCGAACAGGATCTCGCCGCCGACCGGCTCCAGCGCGCGGGGCAGGAGGCCGGTGAGCGCGTAGGCGCTCATCGACTTGCCCGAGCCCGATTCGCCGACGACGCAGAGGATCTTGCCCGGCATCAGGTCGAGGGAGAGGTCCTCGACGGCATGGGGCCGGTCCGAGCCCTTCGGCAGCGCCAGGGTGAGGTTCCGGATGCGGACGACGGGCTCGCTCATGCTCAGGCTCCCTCGAGGGCTTCGCGCCGGGCGAGCACCGCCGGCCCGGTTTCGGCGAGGTCCCAGTACAGGCCCGCCATCAGCATCAGGGCCTCGCGCGAGGGCGGCCCGAGCAGGTGTTCGTCGGGGCCGTGCTGGAGGCAGGCCGGGTAGGAATGGGGCACCCACAGGGTGGGCAGGCCGAGGATTTCCGAGAAGGCGTCGTTGGGCAGGGAGCCGCCGAGGTTCGGCAGCAGCGCCGGGCGCTTGCCGGTGCTCTCGGCGATGGACGCCAGCGCCCAGTCGACCCACGGGTCCTCGACGGGGAGCCGGGTGGCGCGGAACACCTCCGTGCGGGCGGCGCGGACCTCGACCATCGGAAAGCCGTGCGCATCGAGGTGGGTGCGCAGCGCCGGCAGGATGCCCTCCCAGTCCGTGCCGACGACGAAGCGCAGCTGCAGGGTCGCCTTGGCGGTGGGCGGCACGGCGTTCAGGGGGCCATCCGGGTCGCCGGTCTTGAAGGCCAGGACTTCGAGGGTGTTCCAGGCGAAGACGCGCTCGGCGGCGGTGAGGCCGGGCTCGCCCCAATCCGGATCGATCTTCGGCGCGGTCGGGTCGGTGCCGACGGTGATGTCGGCCAGCGCCGCGCGGACGCTGTCGGGAATGGCGGGCGGGCGCAGGGCATCGAGGAGGATCCGGCCCCGGCCATCGACGAGCGTGGCGATGGCGTTGGCCAGCACCGTGCCGGGATTGCGCAGCAGGCCGCCCCAATTGCCGGAATGGTGGCTGCCGTCGCGCAGATCGAGCAGCATCTCGAAGGTGTAGCCGCCGCGCGAACCCAGGAAGACGGTCGGCCGCTCGGCGCTGACCCGCGGTCCGTCCGAGGCGATGAGCACGTCGGCCTTCAGGGCCTCGGCCTCGGCGCGGCAGAGCTCGCGCAGGCCGGGCGAGCCGGCTTCCTCGCCCATCTCGATCAGCAGCTTGGTGTTGAAGCCGAGGCGCCCGTCCCGCGCCGCCAGCACCGCCGCCAGCGCGCCGAGGTTGAGGATGTGCTGGCCCTTGTTGTCGGCGGTGCCGCGCCCGTACCAGCGCTCGCCCTCGATGGTGACGGTCCAGGGGTCGAGGCCGTCGCGCCACTGCTCGGGGTAGCCCCGCACGGTGTCGCCGTGGCCGTAGATCAGCACGGTGGGGAGCGCATCGCCCTCGTGGCGCTCGGCGATGAGGAAGGGGCCGTGGGTGCCGTCCGGATTGTCGAGGATGCGGCTCTCGAAGCCGAGCGGCGCGATCAGCGGAACGAGGAAGTCTTCGAGATAGGCGCGCAGCTTCGGCACTTGGCCGGAGGTCTGGCTCTCGGTGGGACGGGCGACGGCATCCTGAAGGACCTCGAGGAAAGCGCCCTCGTCGTAGTGGCGCGCGGCGCGCGCGATCGCATCGTGTCGGGACATGGACTCACTCGATCTCGGTGACGGGTCGGTGCGGGGGCTCAGCGCCGCCCCTCGGGAGCGGTCACGTCGCGGATGCCGTCGCCGAGCAGGTTGATCGCCAGGACGAGGACCAGGAGCGCGACGCCCGGGATGGTGATGACCCAGGGCTGGAAGAACATGTACGGCTTGCCCTCCGCGATCATCAGGCCCCAGGAGGGCAGGGGCGGCTGGACGCCGAGGCCGAGGAAGGACAGGGCGGCCTCGAGCAGGATCGCGTGCGCCATCTCCAGGGTCGCCACCACGATGAGCGCGTTGAGGATGTTCGGCAGCACCTCCTGGAACAGGATGCGGGCCGGGGAGAACCCCGTGGCGCGCGCCGCCGCGATGAAGTCCTGGTCGCGGATCTGCCGGGTCGCCGCGCGGGTGACCACGGCGAAGCGGTCCCAGAGGAGGAAGCCGAGCACCAGCACCACCACCTTCAGCGAGCCGCCGACCAGGGAGGCCATGGCGAGCGCCACCAGCACCACCGGCATGGCCAGCCGCGTGGTCACGACGTAGCTCACCACCGCGTCGACCTTGCCGCCGAAATAGCCGGCGCAGAGGCCGAGCGTCGTTCCGATCACCCCCGAGATGGCGGCGGCCGCGATCCCGATGAGGAGCGAGATCTGGCTGCCGTAGATCAGGCGGCTGAGATAGTCGCGCCCGAGCTTGTCGGTGCCGAGCACGTGGTCCCAAGTGCCCTTCTGTTGCCAGATCGGCGGGATCAGGCGCCGGGAGACGTCCTGGGCGTAGGGATCGTGGGGCGCGATCAGCGGAGCGGCGAGCGCGCAGAGCAGGATGATCCCGAGGATGCCGGCGCCGATCAGGAAGCCGCCGTGATGCAGCCCGCGCCGAAGCGCCAGGGCGGTGGGTGAGCGGGCGGCGGAGGGCGGTGCCGCGCTGTCGACCGGGAGGGTCATCGGCGTCTCCGGAAGGCCGGCACTGAGCGGGGAGGCGGATGGCTGGAGGGTCATTGGCGCAGCCGGGGATCGAGGAGGGCGTTGAGGAGGTCGGCGGCCAGCGTCAGGGCGATGTAGATCATCGCGAGGACCAGCACGATCGCCTGCACCACGGGAAAGTCGTTGCGGGCGATGGATTCCCAGGCGAGCTGGCCGAGCCCCTGGAGCGAGAACACCGCCTCGATGACGATGGAGCCGCCGAGCATGAAGCCGAACTGGACGGCGGCGAGCGCGATCACCGGGATGACGGCGTTGCGCAGCGCGTGCCGGATCAGGATCTTCCGCGGGGGCAGGCCCTTGGCCCGGGCGGTACGGACGTAGTCGGAGGCCAGGACCTCGAGCATGCCGTTGCGGGTGAGGCGCATCACCGCCGGCATGGCGTAGTAGCCCAGCGCGACGGCCGGCAGCACGAAGTGCTTCCAGGTCGTGTTGCCGGAAACCGGAAGCCAGCGCAGGTTCACCGAGAAGATCATGATCAGGGTCAGGCCGAACCAGAAGCTCGGCATGGCCTGGCCCAGCACCGAGACCGAGAGGGCGGCGCGGTCGATCCAGGTGTCGCGCTTGACCGCGGCGAGCACCCCGAGGGGGATCGCCACGAAGAGCGCCACGGCCAGGGCCACGACCCCGAGGAACAGGGTGATCGGCAGGCGGGCGGCCAGGAGGTCGATCACGCTCTCGCGGAAATAGAACGAGTTGCCGAAATCGAGCCGGATCGCCTTGGCCCCCCAGGCGACGAACTGCGCCAGGAGCGGCTGGTCGAGGCCGTACTGGACCCGGATCGCCTCCACCTGCACGGAGGTCGCCTCCGGCCCGGCGATGGCGGTGGCGAGGTCGCCGGAGAGGTGCAGCAGCATGAAACTCGCCACCGACACCGTCACGGCGACCGCGAGGGCCACGAGACTTCGTTGGATCATGAACCTGAGCACGGCCGGGTTCCCTCGTTCGATGTCGGCGGTCGATTCGGCGTCAGGGACCGACCGTCACTTCCACTGGGCCGCGTAGAAGCGCGGCAGCTCGTCGGGCTGCGCCGTGAAGGCGAGGTCCGAGGTGAAGGCGTAGTTCGTGGAGTAGGAGAACATCGGCAGGGCATAGGCTTGGGCCGCGATGCGCTTGAGGGCTTCGGCGTACTTGACCTTCCGCACGGCCGGGTCGGTGGCGCCGTCCCCGGCCTGGAGCGCCGCGATGGTCTCGGGGTCCTTGGTCAGGTCCTCGTCGCCACCGCGGAAGTAGACGCCCGTGAAGGCCGACACGTCGAGCACCGAGAACGAGCCCCAGGTCTGGAAGGCGATCGAGACCTTGCCGCCGCGGATCAGGTCGCGCAGGGCCGCGTAGCGCAGGTAGTTCAGGCGCACCTTGATGCCGACCGCGCGCAGGTAGCCGATCACCGCCTCCGCATAGTCGCGCTCGCGGTAGGCGCCCAGATCGATCTCGAAGCCGTCCGGATAACCCGCCTCCTTCAGGAGCGCCCTGGCCTTGGCCGGGTCGTAGGCGTAGCGGGGCACGCCCTCGTCGGTGCAGCCGAACTGGTCGATGAAGCAGGCCGCGTTCATCACCCGGCTACCGCCGCGCACGAGGTTGTCCACCATGGCCTTGCGGTCGATGGCGTAGGAAATCGCCTGGCGGACGCGCACGTCCTTGAGCGGCGAGTTGGCGGTGGCGCGTCCCAGGGTGTCGAATTGCAGGAAGCCGACCCGCATGGTCTCGGCGCTCAGCACGGTGACGTTCGGGGCGGCCTTCAGTTGATCGGCCTGGTCGCTCGGCACGCGCCAGATCCAGTCGATGCCGCCGGTGACGAGTTCGGCCATGCGGCTGTCGGCGTCGGGGATGACGCGGAATTCGAGCTTGCCGATCTTGGGCTGGCCGATCGGACTGCCGGGCCAGTACTTGGCGAACCGCTCCATCTTCACGCCGCGCCCGTTCTCGACCGACGTGATCCGGTAGGGGCCGGTGCCGACGGGCGCCTTGGCGAAGCCGTCGAGGCCCACCTTCTTGAAATAGGCTGCCGGGAAGATCGGGGTCGGGCCGGCAAGGTATTCGAGTGCCGCCGGGAAGGCGGTCTTCAGGTGGATGCGAACCGTGCGGGCATCGACGACCTCGGTCGATTTCATCCAGTCGACGTTCTGCTTCGTCACCGTGCGGGCTTCCGGCGTCAGCACGTAGTTGAAGGTGAAGGCCACGTCCTCGGGGCCGAAGGGATCGCCGTTGTGGAAGGTCACGCCCTCGCGCAAAGTCAGCTCGAGGGTGACGGGATCGACCCACTTCCAGGCGGTGGCCAGCATCGGCTGGTAGGTGCCCGTCTTCGGGTCGCGGTAGATCAGGGTGTCCCAGACGTTGCGGGCCAGGATGACGCCTTCGCGGGCGCTGTTGTGATACGGGCTGACGTTCTCCGGCTCGGTGTCGGAGGCGTAGACCAGGGTGTCGTTGGCCTTTCCGGCCAGCGCGGGGACGCTGGTCGCCAGCATCAGCAGGGTGAGCGCGGCGCGTGCCGCGGAGATGTGTCTCGCCATGATCCCGGATCCTCTCGCCGCGGGGCCAGCCGGCGAAGCGCCTCACGCCTCGCTGTGCCGCTTTTTTAGCCCTGCCATGGTGTTGTGCATTTCGCATCGCAACAAGTAGAATTTGGCGATTGCTGCCGTGCCGATCCGGCAACGGAGGATCGATATGCAGATCGCGAGCCTGCGGTACTTCCTGGCGGTCGCCCGTACCGGCTCGATCGCGGCGGCCTCCGCGCAGCTGAACGTCGCCGCCTCGGCGATCAGCCGGCAGATCGCCAATCTCGAGGCCGAGCTCGACTGCGTCCTGTTCGAGCGGCGCCCGCGCGGGATGGTGCCGAGCCCGGCGGGCGAGCTGCTGGCCGCGCACGCGCACCAGACGCTGGTTCGGGCCGAGCAGGTGGCGGCCGAGATTCAGGAGCTGCAGGGCCTCGCCCGGGGCTTCATCCGCATCGCCACCTCGGAGGGCTTCGCCCTCGACCTGTTGCCGAACGCCATCGCGGAGTTCCACTCGACGCATCCGGGCATCCGTTTCGAGGTGCAGATGCTGCCGCCGGCCCAGGTCACGCACGTGGTGGCGGCGGGCGATGCCGATATCGGCATCACCTTCGCCATGGCTCCGTCGAGCCTCGTGGCGGTGGCCTACGACAATCTGGTGGAGATGGTCGCGCTCAGCGCCCCCGACCATCCCCTGGCGCGCCAGCCCTCGATCCAGCTCGCGGACCTGACCGCCTACCCGATCGCGGTGCCGACCCTCGACACCACGGCCCGCAGGGTCTTCGACGCGGCCTGCCTGGCGGAGGGGATCACCATCGAGCCGACGCTCACGGCCAACATCCTTTCGGCCCTGCTGCCCTTCGTCCGCCGCACCCGGGGATTGGCGCTGATGTCCGCCCTGTCCGTGCAGACGCCGGTGCGCCTGGGCGAACTCGTGTGCATCCCGGTGCGCTCCCGGGCCAGCCTGATGCGGGGCATCCAGGTCCAGGTCATGCGCGACCGCAAGCTGCCGCACGCCGTGCAGGCGTTCCTGCGCCAACTCATTGCGGCGCTGCCGCCCGCGGAGCCCGGCGGCGCGTGAGACATCCGGTGCCGGCAAACGCGACCCGGAGCCCGGCACCCGACGCGCCTCGTCCCCTCGGTCCCTCGCGGATCCATGCGACGGCGAGGGACGGGGCATCGGACCCGCTTCACCGCCGAGGGCTGCCGATCGCCGGGCCGGGCGGCGATGGTTCCGGCGGAGGCATCCCGACCCTCTCTAAGCGGCAGCCCCGGCCATCCCCGCGTTCAGCGACACGGCTCCGCCGCAACCGCGCCCCAGTTCGGCAGCGGGAAGGCCCGATCGTAGGCCAGGTTGAAGACGAAGGCGTAGGCCACGTAGAAGGCCGCGATCGCGAGATCCATGAAGAAAGCCTCGACGAGGCCGATGCCGAGGTACCAGGCGATCGGCGGCAGCAGGATCACGAGCAGGCCGGCCTCGAACAGCACCGCATGCGCCGCCCGCAGCGGGAGGCTCTTGCGCGTATGCCCGGTCAGCCGCTGCATCGCACGGTCGAAACCGAGATTGTAGACGTAGTTCCACGCCATCGCGATCAGGGCGCTGCCGACGCCGATGACGCCCATGGCGCTGGCGTGCAGGCCGAACAGCACCGTCCCGAGCGGAATGATGAGCGCGAGCCCGAACATCTCGAACAGGAGGGCATGGCGGATACGGTCGCGCGTGCTTCGCATGGTTGGGGCTCGGTGTGATCGGATCTCGGAAAATCGCGTTGGTCCGCTGCCTTCTATCTGCGATACCAGGGCCAGCAAGTTGGAACGTATCTCGAAAACAGATAGATGGCCGTCTCACTCGATCAACTCGAGGCCTTCGTGGCAGCCGCCGAGGCCGGGTCCTTCTCCGGCGCCGCCCGCCTGCTGCGCAAGGCGCAGTCGGCGGTCAGCACGCAGGTGTCGAACCTCGAGGCGGATCTCGGGGTGGACCTGTTCAGTCGGGCGGGCCGGAATCCCGTGCTCACCCCGGCGGGAGCCCGGTTGCTGCTGGAGGCGCGGGTGGTGCTCGACCGGCGGGAACACCTCGTCGGCGTGGCGCGCAGCCTGGAGCAGCGGGTGGAGAACCGGCTGGTGGTCGCCATCGACGAACTCTATCCCGAGCACGCCCTCGGCGCGCTGTTCGCCGATTTCGCCCGGCGCTTCCCCTTCGTCGAGCTCGAATTGCTGTTCCCGCTGATGGAGGACGTGAGCCGCATGGTGCAGTCCGGAGCGGCCGACCTCGGCGTGATGTGGCGGCAGGAGGCGCTGCCCACGGAACTCGGGTTCCAGACCATCGGCTGGGTGCCCCTCAAGCTCGTGTGCGGGCGCGACCATCCGCTGGCCAAGGCGCGGGTGGAATGGGAGGAGCTGAAGCGCCACCGCCAGATCCTGGTCGCCGCGCGCAGCGACGGGCCGGAGAAGAGCCGCTTGCGGGTGGCCGCCGAGGTGTGGTGGGTGGAGAGCCACTGGGTGATCCTCGAGATGGTGAAGCACGGGATCGGCTGGGCCTTCGTCACCGACCACGTCATCGCCGCGTCCCAGACCGCGCCGCACCTGGTGACGCCGGACCTCCAGTTCGACCAGGGCGACTGTCCCATCGCCCTGGAGCTGGTCTGGCACAAGCAGCGCCCCTGCGGCCCCGCCTCGGCCTGGCTGCGCGAGCGCTTCGCGGCAGAGCGGATCGGGATTCCGGCGGGGCGTGGTCGGCCGGGCTGAGGGGCCGCCGCCGATGATGGAGCGGGTCCGGCGAACCATCCGCCCCAGGGACCATTTCCCTGAGGCAGGAGGTGCGTCCATGACCGTCGTCGCTTCGAACGAAATCTGGATCGAGGGCAGTGCTGCGCGGACGGAGGAGCGGCCCGTCTCCGCCAATCCCTATCCGGCAGGATCGCAGGAGAGCGCGGACTGGCTGGCGGGTTACACGACCCTCGAGGCCGAGCAGCTCGTCGCGAGTCCGGATGCCGGCGAGACCCTGTAGATCTGCGGCCGAAGGGCGTGCGCCTTACCGGTTCGGGATCGCCCGGACCGATCCGGTTGAGACCGGTTCCGCCAGGGCCGCGGCGAAGGGATTCAGGCCCTTCCGGTCGGCGATATCGGCCGAATACAAGGACAGCGCAGCCAGAAGACCGATCGCCAGCGTGGCTTTCAGAACCGTCGCGAGTCGGCCGAGGGCGGATTGCATGGTTCATCCTTGAGATGACGGTCCGGGTTCATCAGCCAAGTTCGTGGCGCCTTGATGGCCGATGACGGGATGGACTTCGCCTGCGCGTGGTGGAGCGGTCTCGGCATGGCCCGCCACGCCGGATCGTTTCGCGCGTTGCTTTCGGCACGGGTATGGGGAACCGGTGCCGGGAAGGTGTATCGCCGGTCCGGTCCCCTCCGCCGCTCCCCGGGCGGAACCGTTCGCCCGCACGCGTCGCGCCTCAGGAGAACGGACCGGGCGACCGACCCTCCGGCCGGCAGGAACCGTCCGGCGCGACCGTCGATCCCATGGCCTGCATCCACCCGAGATCCGGCTCGTTCCTTTCGAGAGCACAGGTTCAAGGTCCGCGCGTCGAGATCGCCCTGCGACTCCTTGCTTCGCACCCGGGAGGAACGTCGATCGCCGCGAGGCATTCCCTGCTCGCATCCCGACAGCCGTGGCATACCAGTAGGGTTTCCCGAATGCGCAACGCCATCACGCCCGCCCCGCGTCCCCCGGTGACCGCATCCGCGGCGGTGCGCCAAGTGTCCGCCGCCGAACGCACCGGATGCCCGGAACGGGGCCAGGACGAGCGCCGCTTCGCGGTCGCCGAACATCCCTCCGGCCTGCCCGTTCAGGGCGTTTCCCCGTCGTCCAATTTCGAAGGCTTCGGCTCTTTCGCCTGATCGCGGCCGGCGACGCCTCGACCGCCACCGCGACCTTGCTTCCCCCGCTCACCAGGACCTGCCGATGACCACGCTGACCCACCTCGATGCCAATCCGCGCCAGGATGCGGCCGACGTTCCCGACGCGAACCGGGCGGGCGCGGCGGGCACCACCATGAACCGCGAGCACCGCCTCGGGCTGACGGTGGACAAGGTGGATCAGGTCAGCAGCGTGACCCTGCTCGGCATGGCGGTCGCCGGCTCGATCGTGATGCTCGCAGCCCATTGGCTCGTGGGCTGAGGCCGCACGGGGATCGGCCGCGAGCTTGCCCGTACCCCCATCGGGACGTGCCCCTCGACAGCGCGACGCGCTAGCGATCCGCGTGAAGGCCACCGTGAGGCTAAGCGTCCGTCGAACCCCGGACCTCGCTGCCGCCGAAGACCACCTGCCGCCGCAGCGGCGGTCGCGAGAGGCCATAGATCAAGCGCGGTTCGGCATGCGCACTCGCTGCATCCAAGGCCGCGCGGTGCTCGGGCGACAACGCGAGACCGAGGGCGGCCAAGTTGTCGTCCAGCTGTGCCGGCCGGCTGACGCCCATCAGGGTCGAGGCCACGCCGGGGCGGCTCACGACCCATGTCAGGGCGATGCGCGCCGCAGGCTGCCCGACCGCATCCGCCACTCGCCGCACCGCATCCACGATGTCCCAGTTGCGCGGCGTGAACAGGCTGTCGCCGAACGGATTGGCGCCATCGAGGCGTCGGTCCGCGGCCGGCCGCTCGGCGCCCACCTCCGCGGCCTCCCTCGGCAGGCCTGACCCGCGCGCAGGCGACGCCTCCACCGCCGCCCGCTCGTACTTCCCGGTGAGCAGCCCGCAGGCGAGCGGAGACCAGGGCACCAGGCCCAGGCCGAACGCGGCCGCGAGGGGGACGTGCTCGTCCTCGACCTCCCGATTCACGAGGGAGTAGACGTACTGCAGCCCGATCGGGCCCGGCAGCCCGCGCACGGAAGCCAGAGTCGCGAGCTTGGCCGCGTACCAGGCCGGCATATTCGACAGGCCCCAGTAGCGGGTCTTCCCGGCCCGGACGAGGCACGCCATCGTTTCCAGCAGTTCCTCCGCGGGCGTCACCCCGTCCCAGACGTGCAGCCAGTACAGGTCGATGCAATCCGTCCCGAGGCGGCGCAGCGAGCCCTCGATCGCCGCGTGAACGTGCTTGGCCCCGCACCCGCCCGCATGCGGACCGTTGCCCGTGGCGAAGCCCGACTTGGTGGCGAGGACGATCCGGTCGCGCAGGCCGCGCTCGGCGACGAAGCGGCCGACCATGGTCTCGCTGGCCCCGCCGGCATAGACGTCGGCCGTGTCGACGAAGTTGCCGCCGCGCTCGACATAGGCATCGAACACGGCGCGGCTGCCGGCCTCGTCGAGCCCCCAGCGCGCCGTGCCGAAGGTCATGGTGCCCAGTGCGAGCGGGCTCACCGCGAGCCCCGAGCGGCCCAGCGTGCGGTACTGCGTCAGATCCATTGTTGCGCCCCGTCGATGACTGGACCAAGGATGGGGCGCTGTCGCCGGAACGATTAGCCGGGCCGAACCGCAAGGGCCTGTGAGCGGAATGCAGCAATGCGGCGCGGCGACCTCGACGATCTCTCCGCCTTCGCGGCGGTGGCACGCACCCGCAGCTTCACGCGGGCGGCGGCCGATCTCGGCCTGTCGCCCTCTGCCCTCAGCCACGCGATACGCGGGCTGGAGACGCGCCTCGGCGTGCGCCTCCTCGCCCGCACGACGCGCAGCGTCGCCCCGACGCCCGCCGGCGAGCGTCTGCTGCGCTCCCTCGATCCCGCGCTCGCGGAGGTCGCGCGCGGGCTGGCCGCCCTCGCGGAGTGGCGGGGCGCACCCTCGGGGACCCTCCGGTTGACGACGTTCTCCTACGCGGCCCGCGCCATTCTCGAGCCGTCTCTGCCCCGGTTTCTCCTCGACCACCCTTCGGTCTCGGTCGAGGTCGTCGTCGACGACCGCCTGACCGACATCGTCACGGCGGGCTTCGACGCCGGTATCCGCTTCGGCGAGACGGTGGAGCGCGACATGGTGGCGGTGCGCGTCGGCCCCGACCTGCGCACCGTCGTGGTGGGAACGCCCGCGTACTTCGCGGACCATCCCGAGCCGAAGGCGCCGGCCGATCTGGAGCGCCACAACTGCGTCAACTACCGCCTGGTCGGCGGAGGCGGCCTCCTCCCCTGGGAGTTCGCCCGCGACGGGCGCGAGGTGCGGGTGCGTGCCGCCGGGCAACTGGTGGTGACCGATGGCGGGCTCGCCGCCGCCGCGGTGAAGACTGGGGCGGGTCTCGGCTACATGCTGGAGAGCGAGGTCGCGGCCGACCTCGCCGCCGGTCGGCTGGTGCAGGTGCTGACGGATTGGTGCCCGCTCTTTCCGGGGTGCCACCTCTACTACCCCGACCGACAGGTGACGCCCGCCCTGCGCGCGCTGATCGACGCCCTGCGTTGGACGGACGGCCGCTCCACCTAGCATCGGGATCGCGGACCGACGGATTCTCAGCATATCGGGTCCGGGGGACCGTTGTTCGGGCCGTGCGCCATGGATCTCGCAGGACGCGGCGCTCATCAGATCCCCGGTGGAGAAGACACCGTTCGATCTGCTCAAGTCCAGAGGACGACCATGGGCGAACGAGTTCTCCGTCGAGGCTCGCAACCCTTGAGACATCGTCCGATTTCGGAGATCTGAAGCAATTTCCGTTGAATTTTCTACAAATCGGCTTGAACCGATGTCTTCCTACAGAGTTGATCGCGAAATGGAGTTGCCCATGCGCTTCCGAATCGCTCTTCTGGCCGTCATCGGCCTTGGTGCACCTGCATTGGCGCAATCTTCGGCGCCCGTGCCGGGCGGAGGGGGCAAGATCGACGCTGAACTGGGCGAGCTTCGTGCTGCGCCCGTGCCCAGCCAGGCGAAGGACCTGGATACCCTGCAACTGGCGTCGGCCCAGCGCGAACGGGCCGCCTCGGTCGAGGAGAAGACGAACGGCCTATGGCAGTCCTGGACCGTGTCGATCTGCGAGGGATGCGGAACCACGCCGTCCTACAAGACGACGATCGACGACGACTTCGCCAATCGGAAGCGGGTCGTGGATCTCAAGTCCAAGGGCGAGTCGGCAAGGAGTGCGCCCGCAAAGGTCGCGCGGCCGGCTCCCGAGCAGCCCTCTCCGCAGGCGCCGGGGCGCAGCCTCTACGCGGATCTCTCAACGGAAAACATCAGTCAGATCCGGCGCATGCCCGGTCGGTGACGCGGCCGCCAAGCCGGGTGGCCAAGCCGGGTGGCCAAGTGGAGTGGCGGAGCGAGGCACCTTCGCACGTCGACCGCGCCGCACGATCCGCGGCGGCCTTCGATCGGCGTCGGGTCGGAGACGCACTCGGATCGCGCATTCCGGCCTCGGTCATTGAGACAGGATCTATATTCGTCTCAGGAGAACGTCCTTCACCTTCGTGGTGAGCCGCGACGGCAGCTTGCGCAGGAGCGGCTTGAAGGCGATCTGACTGTAGGACGCGATGTCCTCGTACTTTTCGGGGTGCACCAAGTTCAAGGGGTAGGTGCTCAGAGAATTGCTCTTGATATATTTCTCGACCGTTTCGATGTGATCTTTTCTTTCTGTATTGACGTAGAGCAGCGCATTTTGCTTGTACCAGTAATGGACGTCATCCCTGTGCCAGATCTGCGGCCTGATGACGTCAAAATACCGGTATCCGCGCTCAGCGAACTGATCGGCCCACCAAGATTGCCACATCTCATTGATATGACGGAAGCCGCCCTGATAGGGTATGGCCGCGCCAAACAGCAATAGATCGCTGTGCCGCGTAAGGTTGTCGACCATCACGTTCGATGCGTCGCTCTTGATATGCTCGGCAACTTCGAGGCTGATCGCGAGATCGAACCGACGACCCATTTCAAATGTGTTTTCAAGGTTTCCGATCTTTATATCCTCTTTCGGGATCTGTAGATTTTCCATCTTCGTCCAAGGGCCGTCGATACCCTTGCAGACATTGAAACCCAGGTTTCTGCTTGTCTTCAGCCAAATGCCGTCACCGCACCCGATATCCAGAATGCTGTCGACGTCGAAGATGTCTCGTATGACCGATAGCGTGAGTTTTGCGGACTGCTCTGTCTTCTCACGGTGCATTCGATGCCAATCAAAATCGTACATTGATTGCATGCTCCTGCGGAGTCTGCTCAGTCCGCGAGACCGCATGGTAATGGACTTCCGGGACAGATCAACTGTCGCGCATCTGCTGCCTGCTTCATCCGGTGATGTTTTGGGGTGACGCTTGACTGTGAATCCAGCTCGCGGAGCCCCAGGGACAATTGCGAAACGCCGTGCGCCTGTCGCGAACGTGCCGTGATCTGCGAACGGCGCCGCGCAAGGGGATTCGTCGATCTCGGGTGGATTCGTCAGCGCCGCGCCGCCCGCCGGTTTTCGAGCCGACCGGCGATGCGACGGATCATCGGGACGGCCACACGGGCGTCCGGCGAGGTCGATGCGGCCGTCACGATGGACGGTGACGCCGCCATGCCAGGCACGTCACCGCTCCCGGCCGGACCGACACCTTGCCGTGGCGCGGCAATGAGTTCTTCTGCCAAGCCCATGGCGAAATCGGCGGATGCCACCGCGGCCATGTCCCTGCGGCCATGTCCCTGCGGCGCTGCGGCCAGGTTTTAATCGGGAACCTGCAAACGTCTCGCGCTCTCTACGATCCCGATGGATCAGGTTCCGGACCAAAGAGAGCAAGGAAGTCTGCAGGAACGCGTCGCTCTATGTCCTGTAGGCTAGGCGTTCGCGAAGCATACCACTATTTTGCAACCATTTGCCTGATTTTTAGTCTATCCGGCTCGGATTGTGCGCAATAATCTTTTTGACGATGTTTCGAATATGCGCGCGGATCACTTCCGCGTGCTGATCTTCGTTCTGGGGAGGTGAGGGTTTTTCGGGATCTGTTTCAGCGTGCACGACTATGCCCTTGTCCCTGGTCGACCAACACAGTTGCATCAATTATCAGCCAATGGGACAATATTCAACGGAATCGCCCACTGCCGAGTTTCTTATTTGATGCGCCCAAGCCGAGCGATCAAGTGATTTTTTAATCCCTGCAGACTTGAAATTACTTAAGTCCCAGCGTTTGACCGGCTCACATGAACCATCCTGGGAGGCTTACATTGTTGCCGCATTTCTTCTTCGATCTCACGGACGGGCAGTCGTTCTTACGTGACGACTTGGGAATCGAGGTCGAAGACATCGATAAAGCGGTAGAGCAGGCTCTCATCGTGATCGACGAAATGCATGCGGATGGCAGCTTGACGGAGACGGCGGCGGCTTGGGATCTGAATATCAGAAATCAAAAAGGCATCGTTCTCAAGAAGATCAAGGTTACGTAAAACGCAGGGAAGAGTTCCGTGTCCTGAGCGCCGAACTGTCTTTTTGGCTCGACAGGTATTCCGGAGCGGCGCCCAGAATGCCGAACGGGCTCGGTGGCGGCAGCCGGACCGGCCCTCGCTCGCAGCGGGCTCTCGTAGCGCAGGGGGAGTTAGCGAAGGCAGGCCACCCGGTGTGCGCCAAGGGCTGTCGGTGTTTCAGGGGGGGGCGTCCCCTGTGCATGCCGGTGTCCGATGCCTCAGGTCCGCCTCGTGAAGGGTCGGGCGCCAATCCAGGCGGTGGGCCGGCCATCGCGGCGCTCGGCGCCGGGCATCACGGCCGCCCTGCTCGTCGGGAACCGCGCCGCCGGACCCGGATGACCTCGGCTAGAGACGGGCTCTGAGGAAAGGCATCTCGATTTCCGGCCGTGTAGCCAGACTTGCGACGAGCAAGGCGAGGAGGGATGCCGCGCCCGCGACTGCAAAGGATTCGATGTCGCTGTCGACTGGCATGGGGCCGAAAGCCTTGACGGCCAGAAAGATCGGATAATGTAAAATGTAGAGTGGATAGGAGAGGCGGCCTAGGAAACGGCTGCCCGCTTGCCATGAGATCACGCGACGCGCGCGTATTCCGAGCACCAGGACAAAGGGCAGAGCGACCGTCACCGAGCATATCTCGATGATCTTGCGATCGCAAAAAGGTGGGCAGAACAGGATCAGCAGGAGACCCATGGCTGGTAGGAAGGGGTGTCGCGCGGGGATCGAGGCAAGTCGCCCGTCGCCGTAAAGACGCGCGATGAAGACCCCGAGCGGGAAAGAGAAGGCGACGCGCGCGAACCCCATCGGCAGCGTTGCGGTGGTGTCTCCTCCTTCCAAGCTGCCGAGCGCGACCGTCGCCCAAACGAGACAAATCCAGCCGGCGACGATCGCCGCGAGAAGAGACGGCCTGGTCAGGCGCCAGAGCCAGACGCTGTAGACGACGTTCACGAGCAATTCGAACGACAAGGACCAGGAGGGGCTGTTCAACGGCCAGGCTGCGCGCTCCGGAACGCCGAACGGGAACGGCATCATGAGGCAGGTCAAGCTCACGAGGATGGTGAGCCCGAGGAGAGCGGCGGGACTGTGGAGAAGGCTCGCCCCGGATTCTCCGAAGCGCACGAGGAGACCCAGGAAGGCGCCCATCAGGTACAGGGGGTATAATCGCCGTATCCTGCCGCGCAGGAACGTGGCCGGGGTCATGCCTTGTCGTAAGCGGTGATCATAGGTGTGGGCGAGGATGAAGCCGGACAAGCAGAAGAAAAAGTCTACCGCGAGATAGCCGAATTGGCTCTGCTTTCCGGTCCAGCTGCTGCAATGCAGGATCAAGACGCACAGGGCGGCGACCCCGCGCAATGCATCGAGCGTGTCGAACCGTTGGAGTGGCTCTCGGGCCGCCATTCGAGGCATCGTGGTCTCGCTCAGGTCCGCAAGCCTAGCCGCGCAATGATGACCAACCGATTTCGGGCGCGCCGCGGACCTCGTCCCAGGCTGCAGGCCGAAGCGGGTCGATTCGGCGAACTCGGGCACGAACGGAGCGACCGATGTTCGGGGAGGGCGACGCCGTTCGGCGCGCGCCGCCCGCGCACGATCGACCGGGGCCTCCTGGACCGAACCTCCGGATCGCTTTCGGCCGAGCTTGCGTTACCGTCGGTCGAGAGAGCCGAGGCCGCGCCCACGTATCGCCGCCGATGCCAGCACCTGCGAGGAGAATTCGAAGATGGGAACGGTAGCGGCAACGCTGGCGACGATCGCCGCATCCACCTATTCCGACACTCTCGCGGGTCTTCCCGCCGGGTTCGCGCCGCTCTCGGCCACCGGGCTCACCAACGGCACCTACGTCAACCAGAACGCTTACGGCGCGGCCGTGACGGGAGCCTTCGGCAGTCAGGCCGTCGTCGTCCTGAGCTTTCGCGGCAGTGACGACCGGCAGGATTGGCTCAATGACCTGCGCAACATCAATGCCGACTACGAAAAGTTCGCTCCGCTGATCTCGGCCGTCGACGGCTACGCGGCACAGCACGACGCCACGGTGATCGTCACCGGGCACAGCCTCGGTGGCGCGCTCACGCAGGTCTTCATGGCGAACCATCCGGACACCGGAGACGTCCTCTATCAGGGCGCCACGTTCGGTTCACCGGGGGCCCTGATCTCCGCAGCCCCCGACGACCGGATCATCAACTACGAGATCGCCGATGATCCGGTGCCTTACCTGGGGCTCTACAGGGCGCAGATCGGGCAGACCGCAAGCTCCGATCCGATCTATGCCGGCACGGTGTCCGTGGGGCTGTCCACGGCCATCGGCGATGGCGTCACGCCCCAGGATGTCGCCGCCTCCATCCCGAGTCTGACGGCCAACTACGTCAACCGCGGTGCGCTGGACTACCTTCCCGGCATCGACGGCACGGAAACGACCCTCACGCCGTCGCAATTTCTCGACGGCGGCCGGTTCATCGACACCTTCGTGCGGTACGGCGCCGAGCACGACGTGTCCGTCTATGCGGCGCGCAGCGCCAGTTCCGCGGTGACCGATCCGGCGATCCGGGCCTCCGGTGCCGGAGCGAACCAGCCGGACCCCGTCTTTCGCTTCTTCGATACCAAGACCGGCGATCACTTCTATACGACCAGCGCGGCGGAAAAAGCGCAGATCCAGGCAACGATACCGAACTTCACCTACGAAGGTTCGCCCTGGTCGACGCCGGACGAGAGCGCCGGCACCCACGATGTCTTCCGTTTCCTCGACACGAAGACGGGCACCCACTTCTTCACCGACAGCGTGAACGAGCGCGACATCATCCGGGCGAACCTCCCGAACTACAGCTACGAGGGTGTGGCGTTCGAGGCCTACCACGATGCGAACGGCGCCGGGCACATCACGTTGGAGCGCTTCTTCAACACGCAGACGGGCCTGCATCACTTCGCCGGAAATGCCGAGGAAGCCGCGAGCATCAATCAGGGTCAGCAAGGGCCAGGCTGGATCGACGAGGGCAAGGCCTTCACCGTGCACATCCCGGCCGACGGCCTGCTGACCGCCTGACCATCGGCCCGATCCGTGGCCTCGGGCGAGGTCTGCCGGGCGGGCGCATCGAACGCAACGCGCGTCACGCCGGTCGCGCCGGCCTGACCGGGGCGCGACGAGCGTGACCGGCGCCTATGGGTGCAGCCCAGGCTGCGCTCCGAGATACGAATCCCCGCCACCTGCTCACGTTCGCGAGCCGAAAGAGGCACGTCGGCCTCATTGTCGTGCTGGCAACCGGCGTTGCCGAACGCTCGAATGGCCTGTGGGGTGCGAAAGCAGTAGCCGGCCGCTTTGAAGATCGCGTTCCGTTCCGTCCACAGCTCCTCGCACGACGAGGCGGCCGCGCCGCTTGGCGTGCCAGGGCTGCTCGCGACTGTGCGGCAGCAGCCGACGTATCGAGCGCTGACCCATCCCGTCTGTCCGGAGGGAAGTCTGATGTTGACCCATCCGTCTCGGCGGACAACCTCGGTAAACAGCGTGTCGTACCAACCTTCACTGATCAGAACCCATGTGCCCATTGGCTCAGTCCGATGGAGATGATGCCGGGGCTGGGCGATGAGCTTGTTCCAGGCGTCGCAGCAGTGGTCGAGGATCTCGGCATGGGATTGGAAGATCGGGTTTCCGAGCCAGTTGTCGCGAAGGAACAGTCAGAGGTTCTCGACCGGGTTGAGGTCGGGTGAGCGCGCCGGCACGGGCAACAGGGTGATGTCGTCGGGAACCGGCAGCTTCCTGGTCGTATGCCAGCCGGCCTGATTGAGCAGGAGGACGGCGTGGGCGCCAGGAGCCACGGTTGCGGAGATCTCTTCGAGGTGATGGGCCATCGCTGACGTGGTGCAGCGGGGCATGACCAAGCCTGCCCCGACGCCCCGGGCCGGGCAGATCGCCCCGAAGATGCAGGCCGAGGCCGTGCGCTGGTCCTTGGGGGCCGAGGGTCGCGTCCCGCGCTTGGCCCAGCGTCGGTCAGGGTGTTCTTCTGGCCGACACGGGCCTCGTCGCAGAACCAGACTTCTACCGGCTTGCCGCCGACAGCCTGCGCGATGTCCGCCAGACGGTCGGGGAAGTCTTTTTAAAAACAGCCGCGGCGCCCGGATCCTGGGCGTGATGGCGCGGCCGGGCCGAGAGCTTGGTGTAGCCCATCGCCCGCAAGACCCGGCTCAGGGTCTGCTCGAAGATTGACACGTCGTGATCCTCGGACAGGATTTGGGCCAGATCGCACAACCGCCACCGCACCACACCGTGTGCGGCCGGCGTCGGTCCCTGTTCGACCAGCACCTTGAGGACATCGCGTTGGTCGGCGTTCAGGCGCGGACGGGCCCCAGGAGCCTTGCCGTCGATCAGCCCGTCCGGGCCGTCCGTGTTGAAGGCCACGACCCAGTCGCGCACCGTTTGCAGCCCGACCCCGCCGATCGCGGCCGCCTCCGAGCGCGAGCCGCCCGCCGCGATCACCGACAGCGCCAACAGGCGGCGGGTCTGGGCCGGGTCACGCGCCCCCGAGGCCAGACCGCGCAGGGCTTGCGCATCGAAGTCCGATCGCAGCGGCACCGGAGCAGCCATCGCATCCTCTTCAGGCTCCAAACCCAAGCAAAGAATCACGACCGAGATGCCGACGCTACCCCGCGTGAGTCCTGATCAGCGAGACTTGGTATGAGATTTATAAACTCTCAACAGAACCACAGAATGTCCGCGTCTTATCAATGCCTCAGGCAGCTAACGATTTATTGGCTCTCATAAAATAGTACGCATGGGGCATGGAAGGTCGGCGTCCACACGGAAGACGCGTGCACGCGTCATGAAGATTTGCGGCCAAGTGCCGAGCGAATGAGGAGGGGGCGCCGACGTGAATCATTCGAACGCTTTCCGCGCGCCAAGTACAGGTCCGACAAAGCAGAGGGACCTGAGCCTGGATCTCGTGCGCGGTATCGCGATACTGCTCGCTATGGGCTGGCACTTCAACGCGGCCTACGACGGCGGCGGCTTCGCGTCTTACATCCTCGCGCCGGGGCGCACGCTTGGATGGGCCGGTGTCGATCTATTCTTCGTACTGTCCGGCTTCTTGATAGGGAAAGTCGTATTCTCGCAGTATCTGAGAGATCAGAGATTCGATTTCGGCCGCTTCATGGTGCGCCGTGCGCTTCGGTTGTGGCCCGTCTGCTATCTATACCTGGCCGCTCAGCTGGTCGTGGGCGACAAGCAATGGGACACTTATCTTTTCCAAAATCTGTTTCACGTTCAAAATTACACCGGAAGTTCCCTTAATCATCTTTGGTCTCTAGCGGTCGAAGAGCATTTCTACTTGTTGCTTGCTGCGCTGATGGCGTTCGCGACGCATCGCCGGCCCATCGACCCGAAATTCATCCTGATAATATTGGCTTCGATCATATTCGTCAGTCCGGTACTGCGGGCTGCCGCCGTCGTCTTGGGCGTCGATCCCGTCGCGATCCAGTGGCAGACGCACTATCGGGCCGATGCCCTGGCCTGCGGGGTGGCCCTCGCCGTCATGTCGACTTTCTACGGTGATGCGTTCTGCCGCCTCCTCGCCTACCGGCCCGTGTGGTTCGGTGGTCTGCTGGTCGGAACAATCGGTCTCTGGCTCCTGCCTCATCGCTCAGCCACCTTCTCCATCCTGGGATACAGCCTCGCCGCATTCACGGGCGTGTGTTTCCTGCTCGCAGTCTATAAAGCCGCCTTCATCGCTCGCATGCCCGGCCTTTTCAGGCCTCTCGCGTATATCGGCTTCATCTCATACCCGATCTACGTCTGGCATATCAGCATGACGAAGCTGATTGCCATCGGTAGTGCAAAGCTTGGATTGAATCTTTCCGAAACGACGATCTTGTTTGGCGAGTATCTGGGCGCCATCGGGCTGGGCGCCATTCTGACCTTCGCGCTCGAACGTCCGATCATCGCGTGGCGCGACCGTTACTTTCCTCAGTCGGATACAGGGCTTTCCCCCACGAAGGCCGAAGGACCGCAACCCGCATCGGCGAAACCTTGAGGCGAAGGCTTCGTCGGGCCGTGTCGGTTGCGCGCCTCATCCTGACCCTGCGGCGGTGGTCAGCGCGCCTGGCCTGATCCCCGAGGGGCCGACGGCGTCCTCGCAGCCATCGCTTCGCGCCGTCCGTGCATCAGCTTTGGCCGTCGTCCGTCTTCGCGACGCCGTGCCATCGAAGGTGTTTACCGATATCTACGATAACGCCGAAGTCCGGCCGGGTTTCGGGAGCAGTTTACGCCGGTGAAACGCTTCCCGGTCGAACTGGCGTCATCGCCGAGCCGCGACCCGTCATGGGGCGGCCGAACCCGGGGCCACGAGGAAGGGACACGTGTGCTGAACCTGTTTCTCGCCCTGGCGATCCCGGTCTGGTTCGTGATGCTCTATCCTTTCGCGCGGCACCGCTTGGCCGCGGCCGTTCGGCCGCTCGACGCCCGGCTCCTGCTGCCGATGGTGCTGGTGTGCACCTTCGCGTTCATGCCGCTGGTGTTCACGGTCCCGCGGCAGGACGGAAACGCGGTGCTCGAAGAGGGCTTGAGCGCCTCGAACATCGTCACCCTGATCCTGACAGGGCTGACGGGGCTCTACCTCTTCAGCAAGATCGCGCTCGACCGGCGCGTCGCATTGCTGCCCTTCGCGATGCCCTACCTGCCTTTCACGCTGATGATCGGCATGAATATGCTGAGTACCGCTTGGTCGATCGTACCGACCTTTACGCTTTATCGTAGTGCGGAACTGTTCATTTTCTTTCATGCCTCGATCGTGATCTTCGACAGAACCGATATCGAATCGCGCTTCGCCGATATCCTGGCGATCATCATCCTGGCCTGGCTCGCCGCCGTGACGCCGATCATCCTCGACAGCCTCGCGCGAGGCATCGTGTTCTCGGCCGCCAAGAACAACATGATGCCCTTCGTCTGCGCGATGCTGGGCTTCCTCGTCGTCTTCCGGCCGCCGAAGCGACGCAGGCGCACCTACTTCGCCGTGGCTTTCGCCGGGTTCGTCATCGCCGGATCGGCGGCCAGCACGGGCGCCCTGGTGGCGGTCGGCCCGGCCCTGCTGATGTCGTCGCGCGATCGCGTGCTGCGCCGCTTCGGCATCGCTGGCGCCCTTACGGCGGTGGCCGCCTTCGTCCTCCTGATGCTCGACCTCGCGGCTTTCCCTGAACTCCTGGACCTTCTGGCCACGATCCTTCAGAAGCCCGCCGTCGAACTCGCCAATGGAACCGGGCGCTCGGCCTTCTGGCCGACCTTCATCGCCGCCACGCACGACCGGCTCGCGGGCTCCGGCTTCTCGGCCGGCGACCGCTTCATCCAGCTCCTCGTCCCGGCCGGGACCTTGGCGGAGACCCTCGGGTGGGAGGATGTCCTCCTCACGAACTCGCACAACATGTTCCTGAGCGCCTGGGCCGGCACCGGCATGATCGGGATCGGTTTCGCGCTTGTCGTCCTGCTCACCACCCTCTCCTGGGGCATGAAGCTCGACCTCGGCGGCCGGCGCTTCGTGGCCTCCTGCGTGCTGATGCTGGTGCTCAACGGCATGACCACGCCGGGGATCTTCCAGGATTGGAATGTCCACGTCCTGGCGCTCGCGGGTCTGCTCGCCTTCATCCGGGTCCAGCTTCCTCCGGATGGCCGGGTGGCCACCCATCCCCGCGCGCCTGCTGGGGACAAGGTCCTGATGGAGCCGGCGATCCCCAGCGTCTGACGCTCGCCATGAATGCGCGGGGCTGGAGGTGAAGGAAGCCCTTGCGGCCGACCTATGGGTCGACGAGGAGCATCGTCGCCGCGGCTGACATCAGGCCCGGCGGGTCGGACGAAGCAGGGGAGGGCTGCCAACGGCCTATGCGTGATTCGCCTCAGGTCAGTTGAGGCACTTCGCTGTCACGACGCGGAGCCTTCGGCCGCAAAAATTCCGATTGATCCAGCGTGCTCCCGCGGTACGGAGCGACCGATCGGGTAGATCAGCTAAGTTATTGAATAAATTGGCGCACCCGACACGATTCGAACGTGTGACCTTTGCCTTCGGAGGGTAGTGGATATACAATCCTGATAGTCCTGACAACTTCTCACGACTGGGAAATTGGCTTCCTGTCCACAGCTTTCTCATGTACTTCTAGCACCTCCATGTGAGAGAAAATGTGAGACAGACGATGGCCAGCGCGGCACTCGATACGGCAGCCAAGCGCGGCAAGCTCGCCGTCAACCGCAATCCCTACTGGAACGGCATCGCCGGCGGACGCGGCGGTGTCTCGCTTGGGTACCGGACACCTGGGAAGAAGGGGGGCGGCTCGTGGGTCGCCAAGGTGGTCCTCGACGGGAAGCGTGACGAAGCCAAGATCGCCGAGGCCGACGATGACGGCGCCCGCGCCGGAGCCTTGTCCTACGCGAAGGCCAAGGCCGCTACGCTCGCCTGGGCGGAGATGCGCGTCAAAGAGTGGGACGCTGCGGAGGCTGCCGCGATCGTGGAAGCAGCTCCTACGGTGCGCTCGGCGATTGAGGCCTACACAAAGGCTCGCAAGAAGCGACATGCCACGGCGGGCCGGGCAGCGGAATACTCGCTCAACCGGCGGGTCCTCACAGACGAGACTTTCTCGGCGGTGCCTCTGGCCAAGCTCACGGCAGCCGTCATCAAGACGTGGAAGGATGGTCTGCCGGAAAAGCTCGCCACCACGACGGTGAACCGCATCCTCAACGACGTGAGGGCAGCACTCAACGCAGCCTACGAGGTCCACCGGGCGATGCTGCCGGGAAACATCCCGGCCGAGATCAAGGCTGGCACAAAGCGGACCCCTGTGAGCACGACGGCACGCAAGCAGATCTTCTCCGATGCCGATATCCGGCGGATCGTCGACGCGGCGTACATCGTGGACGATACGGGCGATTTCGGAGCTCTAGTCCTCGCTGCGGCCGCTACCGGCGCACGGTTCAGCCAGCTCGCGCGAGTGACGGTCTCCGGCCTGCAGGTCGCGCAGCAACGCCTCATGGTACCGACCACGAAGAAGGGGACCGGCGATAAGAAGGTTCAGTTCATCGCCGTGCCAGTCGCCCCCGATGTGATCGAACGCCTCGAACCGCTCGCTCGCGGGCGTCACGGTCACGAACCCCTGCTTCTGCGTTGGGCCTTCAAGCGGAAGGGGGTCGGGCGGGGCCGCGGATGGGAGAAGGACGCCCGACAGCCGTGGGCGTTCGCCTATGAAGGCTACGAGGCTTGGGAAGAGGTTCTGAAAACGGCCGGGATGCCGGATGACACGGTGATGCTGTGTCTCCGGCATAGCTCCATCGTTCGGAAGCTAACCGCCGGCCTACCTGTCCGGCTTGTCGCTGCGCTCCACGACACGAGTGTGGAGATGATCGAGCAGCACTATTCGGCGTACATCGTCGACGCCACGGAAGACCTCATCCGGCGTACCCTGACGGCCCTGGCTCCAGCACCCGTAGCTCGCCTGAACGTCGTTGCGGCAACAGCATGAGCGACGTGGACGATGACCCGGGCCCACCCTGGCGTTCCGGACGCGGTCGCCATGGCGTCGTGGAGTTCTTCGCGCCGGACTGGAAGCCGGGCGACCCCCCGAGTGAGGTAGTGGGTGGCAGGAGGCCGTCAGAGAACGGGGCGGGCCGTCCTTCGGCGCTAACCAAGCGAGAGGCTCGCAGGGCCTTCATCCTGGCGGTCATCCTGAAGGATCAATGCCGGAATCCACGCACCGGTAACGTGATCGTGAATAAATTGGCTCGCGAAGTGGCGATCCTTATGTTCGGCAAAGGCGCGACCGCCGAGCGCATCGAGCACGTCAGATCCTCGATTCGCGAGGCCACGAATCATTCCCACGGTAGTATTTTTCTACCTTCAAACAACTCTGAATAGGCGCAGGATTCCACCAACGCGATGATTCGACAGCATGGTCTTCATGCTTAATGTGACTGTCCAACACGCAACAGCGTCGAGGACAGCACATGCTTCGCGGAACACAGACGGCGCGCTCGATCACCTCGGGCGCGACCAGGAAAGGCTTGCCCGAAGCCTCGGCTAGAGCCTCGAAATGCGAAGCCGGAACGCAATCCGTGCCCTGGCGCGACCGTCCGCACCTGGTGATGAAGCTCGCCGCCGAGGTCAGCGGCATCTCGCCGGCCGGGCTCTACAAGGCCGCCCACGAGGGCCGGCTGACCTTCATCAAGTCCGAAGGCCGGACGCTCGTCGTCACGGAGAGCCTCGTCGCCCTCATGGAGCAGGCGCAGCCCTGGACCGCTCAGTCGAACCGGGGAGCCGCCGCACGCGCCAAGCGCGCCGAGGCCGCCCGCACGTCGCTGCGTTAAGGGCCGAGACGATGACGGACCTCATCCCGACGATCGCCCGCGCCGCGCAGGGCGACGACCTATCGATCCAGTGGCAGACGGCCCCGAACTTCGCCGCCGGCAACGCACAGTTTCTCGACGCCGATCCTGCCTGCCTCATCCAGGTGCGGCCCATGACCAAGGCGGATCTCGGCGCCAACGGCGCCGGCCGAAAGGCCAACGCCATCCTTTGGATCAAGGGCGAAGATGGCGGCCCGGACATCGCCTATTACGTCCGCATCCCGCCGCACCTGCGCAAGAACAACCGGGCCGGCGTGATGCGGGGGATCGAGTGCGTCCGCCGCTTCGACCGCACGCTCGCCCGCCACGCCCTCGACGTCGCGTCCCGTACTCGTTGGCCCAACCCGGAGGGCCGCTCGTGGACAGTCTGACCGAACTCCAGAACCTCGACGGCAAGCGGATGGTGAAGCGCATCATGCGTGCCGCCGCAACCGGCGAAGTCGTGACAGGCGACTATGAGCGCGGCGCGATGAACTTCCGGCCCGTCTGTCATCCCGTCGCCTCGATCAGGGACTTCGCTCGCGTACTCGACCAGGTGGCGCTGTCGCCCGGCTCGTGCGTCATCCGCGGCGAGCCGAAGCACCCAGAACTGACAGCGATCAGGCGACAGAAGATCAACTTCGAGGACGTTCGTCGGCATTGGTCGCTGCATGACCTCGACGGCATTCCCCTGCCGCCCGGCCTGGACTGGCGCGCAGAGCCCGAGGCGGCCGTACGCTACGCTGTCGGCCTCATGCCCGAACCCTTCCATGGCGCTACGTGCTGGTGGGCCTTCTCGGCGGGTCAGGGCATCAAGCCCGGCCTCCGGCTTCGGCTGGGCTTTTGGCATGACGTGCCCCTGTCAGCCGACGAGCTCAAGATCTACTTGGCCGAGAAGATCCAGGCGCCGGGTGTCCCGAAGCGTAGCTGGCGTCGCGTCTCGCCGGTTGACCCGGCCGTCTACAACGTCGTCCAGGTGAACTACATCGGCCGCCCGATCTTCGAGGACGCCATGGTCGATCCTGTCCCGCGTCGATCTGGCCTTCTTGTCGGAACGCGCGAGGTCGTGTCCGTCCCCCTTCCTATCCTGCCCCGATGGTCGGGGACGGCCGGGCATGCGCCGCGGGCGAAGGCACCAGGAAGCGGCGCTTCGGACGTGACCGCCGAAGTCGTAACAGATCCCTATCGCGGCGAAAGCTCCGGCTTCGACCACCACGTCGAGAGCATCGGAGACGGCCCGGGCGGGCAGGGCTTCTACGCGCCTATGACCGCGGCCGTGGCATCGTGGATAGGCCAGCACGGGCCGGACGCGGACGTGGCGCCCATGATCGAGGCCATTGCCGCCGCTGCGCGCTCGGCCGTTCGCATCGCGCAGGTACACACGGCCGAGTACGTCGAGGAGAAGATCAAGGGCCTGCCGGCTCTAGTCGAATGGGTCCGCGCGGAGGAGCGGCGCAAGGCGTCCGTGCTGTCCGCCGTCGGGCAACGCTGCGACCCTGGCCGTTCCCTCCCGACCATGAGCGTTGCCGACGCCTCCGTAGCGCTCCGGAGTGCCGTCGACGAAGCCTTCGCCAGGATCCTGCCGGCGGCAGGCGAGCGCCGCGCCCGTGCTCTGTCCATGACGTCGGACGAGATCAGGGACATGCAGGCTGCAGAACACTTCTTCGACGGCCACGCCATGCCGCAGATCGCAATCGGCGCCGGGGTCGGTCTCGGAAAGACCGAGGCCGCCTTAAGCGAGGTGCACAGCGCCGTGCGAGACGATCGATCGTTGCGGGTGGCGATCTCAGTCCCGACCCACGTCACGGCCGATGATATCGCCGGACGCCTCAATCGGAAGGCTGGCCGCATCATCGCCAAGGTGTGGCGCGGAACCGGACAGCCGGACCCAGCCCGACCACATCGCCTGATGTGTCCGATGAACTCCCTTGTCGAGCAGGTCCGTGCAGCTGGAGGAAAGGCAGCACAGGTTTGTGGTGCACCGCGGAGGAAGATCTGGTGCGATTATCACCCGCGCAAGCCTGAGCAGATGCCAAGCCACGCCTGCGCCTACCGGCAACAGTTCGACGCAGACGTGCAGGTATGGATCTTCCCGCACGCCATGCTGACGAGCGCCGCACCGTCGGTCTTCATGACGACCGAGCGCAGGCACCTCGGCTACCCCTTCGACCTGCTTGTGCTCGACGAGGCGCCCTGGCTGTCCTTCCTCGGGGGCTGCGGTCCGCGGCCCGTCCAGGTGAAGGTCGAGGATCTCGTCCGCCTGGCGCGCTGGCCTGGCGGGGGCGCCTGGCGCACTGAGTACCTGGAGATCGGTCGACGTCTCGCCGTGGCTCTGGACGGGCACGCCGGCTTTTTGAAGCGAGAGGCGCTCGTCGAAGCCAGGCTCTCGGCCTCGCTAGCGGATCGCGCTGCGGCGCTTGCCTGGAACCTGAGGGGGACGCTACCGATCCGCCGCGACCTGCCGCCGGAGGCGGCTGCCATCGCCCTGGACGAGCATGGGGGCGCCGGTGGCGTAGCAGCTCTGGTGCGGCGGTTCTGGAGCGAGGTCGCGACCTTCTTGCGCTCTGGCGCGACGGTCGCCCCGCACACCCTGCAGGCGATCTCGGACGACGAAGGGCACCCCGCCATCCGCCTGCGTTGGAAGGACGAGATGCACCGACACTGGATTGGCGGACCGATCCTCTACCTCGACGCGACGCTCGTGCCCAAGGTGGCAAGGTGTTGGCTCCCCGACCTTGATGTCACGGCAACGATCCAGGCTGCCGAGACGAACGTCCACCGGACGGCGCTGACCGACCGGGCGCTCGGCAAGTCGAGCCTCGTCACGGCCAGCACGGACGCCGAGGAGAAGCGACAGGCCGCGAAGGTGGGGCACATCCTGCGGCTGATCGAGGTGCAGGCGTTCCTGCATCGAGGAAGGGGCAGGCGGGTCCGTGGCGATACCCCCGGCCCCGACGTGGCGGTCGTCGGCTACGATGCCCTCGACCGGCACATCCGCGGCCTCGTCCCGAACAACGTCGCGGTCGGGCACTTCAACGCCCTGCGCGGGTTCGACGGGTGGCGAGGCGTCGGAGCAATTGTCGTGATCGGGAGGCCCGAGGCCTCGCCGCTGGCCGTCGAGCAATACGGGTCGGTCGCATCCGGCGAGCTGATCCCTCCATGCGGGGGCCGATGGTACCCGGTCGCCGAGGGCTCGCATCTCATGCGGGACGGTGCCGGTCGCAGGGTCTCGACGTACGCGCACCCCCATCCGCTCGCCGAGGCCTTTCGGCGTCAGGTCCAGACGGAACTCGTCCAGGTCGAGGGCCGTGCCCGCTCGGTCCGGCGGGGCGCCCGGGATCCGCTCGTCTCGATCATGCTGACGAGCACGCCGACGGACCTGGCAGTCGACGCTGCGGTGACGGAAGGCGACGTGCTCGACCAAGTGCCGATGGTGGCGGTCCTCCTGGCCCGAGGCCTCGTCCCGAATGACGCACGCGACGCCGCGGCGGTGCTGCCAGATCTGTTCGCGGACAGCACCGACGGCGCGGCGGCCTTCCGGCAACGGGCGGGCCGCGAGACACAGGGCGTCGCCCTCTCGACCCTATTCACCCGGGCGGATGACGACCGGCCAGGGACAGGCGGCGAACTCGTGACATTTCCCTATTATAACCTCTTAGGGAAACGTCACGACTTCGAGCCCGGCGCCGTTCGAGGCCGGCGCGCCACTGCATTGCCGGACGCCTTCCTCGACTTCCGCTGCTTTCGATACAAGGCACATGGCCGCCGGAATGCCGGGCTCGTCCTAATCGATACGGCGCGGCATCCCGACCCCGAGGAGGCCCTTCAGGACGTCGTGGGCCAGCTCGCCAGCTTCGTCCCGGTGGAGCCTCCCGCATGGCTGGCTGCGATCCAGGCGTCGTATCGAGACGTCTCGCGCCAGCCTGCCGGGACCTCCGCTTCGGTCGCTCTCGACCTGCCGCAGGCGCCGTCGCCGTTCGAGATCCTGTTGGCGACGAAGGTGCACGCCGCGAACGCGATGCTGCCTTTGGCCGACGAGATCTACACGGTCGGCGCCCACCGCCTGTCCGTCCACCTGTTCCACCGAGGCGACCACGGTGCGGACCTGCGGCTCTATCGGAAGCCCGGGGCGACTTGGCCGCCGCAGCGGACCTCGGCAACGCCGATCCTCGTGGAGAAGGCCAAGATGCGCGAGCCGACGACGACGGCCTTCGAGATCGCACTGGAGCTCGGGGCCCGTCCTCGGTCGCTCATGGTCGGGCCCGTCTACAAGCGGCTCGAACGCGATTTCGGTCAGGAAAAGGCGCTCGCTTTGAAGCTCAAGATGAAATTCGGAGCGGAGGCGCTGCAGGCCGCCGGCGCCCGATGCCTCGCTCGATCAGCCGGGCGACAAGCCTGAACCAAGAGGTCGGATTGCGGCATGTATAGCATCTGCTATATAATTTCATTGAAATCCTAAATAGGAATATCGGCATGCCAAGGAAGTCAGGGTTGTTCACACCCCAGGAAAAGGCATTCGTCCGTCACATGAGCCATAGCAACGACCCCACCGTGGCAGCCCAGGCGGCCGGGTATGTGCAGCCTGCCTCCCGCGGCGGCGTGCTCATGCGCCGACAAGATGTCCTCGTCGAAGTTCAGGCCGCCATCGCCTACCGGCTTAAGACGGAGGGGGCCAAGGTCGGCGTCGGCGTTCTGATCGAAGTCGCCGAGGACAAGAAGCACCCGGCCGCGAGCCGCGTCATGGCCGCCAAGGCCCTCGTGCAGCTCTCAGGCGTCGGGACGACAGATGCCAGCGAGGAGAAGGCCCTTCACACCATGTCTCGCGCCGAGCTCGTCGTTCGGGCAGAACAGGCGCGTCGAGTGCTGGCCGAGTTGGACGCGCCTATCATCGAGCACGAGGACGCATCGGCCGGCGGTGTTTTCGACTGAAAGGGTCGTCAGCGCCGGGGCGTCTCCGGCTTCTGCTTCAGCGCAGCGCCTGCAGCTTGTCCGGCGAGGGCAGGCAGGGCCGCGAAGGCGAGACAGAACGCGACGAAGCCAATGAGAATGAGCATGGCCGTGGATCCTCCGGGGTGCTTGTGGTCTGCGGTCTGACCTAGGCGGCCAGGCGCTCCAGGACGTTGAGGACGCTGCGCGCCGTCCACTTGCCGCCGCGCGCCGTCGCGATGTGCCGGGCGTTCAGCGCCTGAGCGATCCCGTTGGCCGACGTGGTTCCCTCGGCCTGTATGCTGGCGATCAAGCCGGCGAGACCAGCGGCTCGCTCATTTGCGCCGGCCTTGAGCGCCTCGACCGCGCTGCCGTTGTCACGACCCTTCAGGTGGGCCGCTCCGTTCGGGTTACCGAGCTTGGTGCCCCGTGCCTTCGCAGCGGCCAGGGCGGCCTTGGTGCGGGTCGAGATCATCGCCCGCTCCTTCTCGGCCAAGGCTGCGTAGACGTGGAGCATGAAGGGGTCCGCGTCGGGACCGAGCTCCGTCACGACGAAGGGAACGCGGGTCCGCATCAGGCCCGAGATGAAGTGCACGTCGCGGCTCAGTCGGTCGAGCTTGGCGACGAGCACGGGGCACTGGCGCAGGTTGGCGTCGCGGATGGCCGCGGCGAGCTGCGGGCGGGTCTCCAGGGCGTCGGAACCCTTGCCCGTCTCGACCTCTGTGAACGTGCTCACGAGGAAGATGCCTTGCGTCTCGGCGAAGCGCTCGACCGCCTCGCGTTGAGCTTCCATGCCGAGACCGCTGCGGCCCTGGCGCTTCGTGGAGACCCGGAAGTAGGCGACAGCGATGCGGCCGTTCATGGCTCGGAACCTCGTTTGCACAATCACCATACCGACGTTTGGCAAATGTGCAAGGGCGTATCGAGGGGCCTATGTGCGTTCAGCTCCTGACGCCGGGGGCCGCTGACGACGATCCGCGCGGGGCGATGTCCACGGCCATAGGATCAAGGTCGTCGGAGAGGCGCAGGGCTTCGGCTCGGGCCAGAGAAAGTAGCCCCGTTAAGCGCTCGCCGACTTCCTTCGAGATGTCATCACAGGTCAGGACGGTCTCGATTGCAGCGCCGAGCGCGCTTGCGATGGCATAGGCCCGGACGTCGGGCTGCGAGTAGATCTCAAGCATGTAACAACCTCGTGTGTATGGCTCCAAGAGCTAAAGGTGGCGTCTTGCAATGCGCGCTGTCAATGAAAGTATTCAAGGCTCGGATCCGCGAAAATGTATTCATCACATACATCACCAGACACAGCAGACAATTGTAAGACAAGGCGTCCGCTAAGTGCCTAGGGCGACACGAACCCCTATCGGGCGTGTCTGATGCTTGTCTGATCTTCGAGCCAGCCTGCCAAAACGTCGCAGACCGCTTGACGCCTGCCGGTAGGGGGTGGGGTGCACCCTGCCGGTATACCCTCACTTTGCGCGAGAAATCGCCGACACCCCCGCGTAGAAAAATTCTGGCCGCAAAATCGAGCCGACACGTTGTCTAGCGTCTCTTCTATAAGGATTTGTCACAAGTTCGACGAAGCAGATATTCTTTTACTTTCAGCAGCTTAGAGTGCTACATTGTCTGAGCTTCTTCAGAGTTACAGCATCCCGTGAACGCAATCGAAGCCGCCCTGTCCAGAGACGACGACTACACTTCCGTGTGGCTCTGGTTGGATCACGCCGTCACGCGCGACAACGCCGCTGGCCTCGTCTTCGACCTTGAGCTCGTGTTCAGCGTGCTCATCAATCGCGCGGCTCGCACTCATCTCACGGTCGAACAGGTGTCCGAGCTGCGGCGGCTGTTCCCTGTCTGCCGCCAGCGTTGCGAACGGTACCTCCCGCCCTACTGCGGCGTGGAGGACGTCCGTGCAGGGTTCTCCGCGGCCGACCGACTTCTGGCCCTCTGGCTTCGCCCGCCGAGCAATCGTTCCGGCCACACCATCGAGCACGAGCCCTATGCCGGCATTCTCCGCTTCCATGGCGTTCTGAGATCGCTGCGGCGGGTGGGTTCCCTACCCACGGCCGCCGTGATCCCGACCGCGATCAAGCGCAACGGCTGCGAGATCATCCCCTTCCCCAAGCCCTGCCAGGAACGCGCCCGATGAAGCCCGAGACGAACGCCGCACCCGAGATCCTGGCCTGTCTGCAGAAGGCCGCGACGTCGCTGGACGACGAACAGATTGTCGTGAACCTCTCGAAGGCGTTCGCCGCGGTCGTCCGCGGTCAAGGGGCCGGGCAGATTCCGCGCTGGCAGCGTGAGGCGCTTGTCGCCGCGTTGTTCCGCGCTGAGGATACCGCGCGCGACGCCCTGCCGGCCCACTTCTCCGAGACGAGCCTGCATCAGGGGTGCCTCGCCGTCTTCGGGCTCGTGAACGCTTGGGCCGAGCCGGTCGGGTCACCCGAGCGACGGGAGGCGGCACCGGCCGGGCTCCCGCTGATCGCCCGCATGATCGCGAACAACCTCGACACCCTTTGCGCGAGCATGGAGATGGCGCGGCTCCTTCCGCCCTCCTTGCCCGCCTCCGCGATCCCCCTGGCCGAGATGGCGCTATCCGCCACGGCCCACTAAGAGGCGACCGACATGAGCAAGAAGGACGGCGGCGCTGGCAAGGCGGCCAAGCAGGCGCAGGCAGACGAAGCCGCCCGGCAGGCGACGATCCGCGCGGGCACGCAGCAGGTCAACGACACCTTCAGCCAGTTCGACGAGCCCTTCTTCACCAAACAGCGCGACAGCTACACGGGCTTCGCCCTACCGCAGCTCGACGACCAATATGGGAAGGCGCAGAAGACCCTCACCTTCGCGCTCGCCCGCGACGGAAATCTGAACTCATCGGCGCAGGCTCAGCAGAACGCCGAGCTGCAGAAGACCTATGACACGCAACGACTTGCCATCGCCGACCAGGGTCAGAGCTACGCGAATCAGGCGCGGTCGAGCGTCGAGGACGCCCGCGGCAACCTGATCTCGACCTTGAACGCCACCGGCGACGCCACGCAGGCGGCGCAGTCTGCCGCGGCGCGCGCCGGCGCACTCTCGGCCCCGCAGGGCTACAGCCCGATCGGCGACGCATTCAATGGGGTTCTGGGAGCCCTGGCCGTCAACGCGCAGAACAACCGTGCACAAGCGCTGCTAACCGGCAAGCCTATGGCAAACGCTAGCCTGTTCGGCTCGACGGCCAACGCAGTGAAGACAACCGCGTAAGGTTCAAGGATGTGCCACTAGCTACTCGGGCTTCTTTCGACAGGAATGGAGGTAGTACATGGGGACTCAGGGCGAAAACTCATGCTACACGGGAAGCCGCATTGTGGCAGGTAGATCGCACCGAGGGTTTGGCGTGTCGAGCGAATTCCTAGCATCCTTCGGCTTTTCAGAAGACCCCTTTGCTTCAACTAACGCGGCGAATGAGCCTCTAATTGATAGATATTTTGTCGATCCGCCCTTTTTCCCCGCAGTTGTTGGGGATCCCGCAAGTCCTAAGAGTAATGTTGTTTTCGCTCCACGAGGTGGTGGCAAAACAGCCCAGAAAATTATGATTGAAAAGCGCAGTTTGGAGTCAAATCAATTTTTATGTGTGACATACGATAGGTTTCCAACCGAGAACATAAAGCAGCCCAAAGAAGCGAGCGCGGAATATCATCTGGAAAATATAACTAGAGTACTTCTGCTTGCCGTTCTAATTGAAGTGGAGGATCGCGGCTATCTGCCCGAAGGTTTTGATGAGGTTGATCGCCGCGTAATTGTTGGCCTTTCGAAGAATTTGCTTGGAAATATTTCGGCTGAAAAATTCAAAGAGTCGATATCTTCCATAAAATCAATTGGCGATAAGGCTGGCGATCTCTTTAGAAAATATGGTGGAGTGGTTGTCGGATTGCTGAATGTTGTCACTGCGAAATTTGGCTATGGCAAATTTGATGCAGCAGTTAATTCTACCAAGAGAATGGATGAAACAATCCGTTTTCAATTTGAAGCACTGCTGCCGATTGTCCAAAAATTTGGTTTCAAGTCAACTTACATCCTCGTGGACCGGGTCGACGAGCTTTCGATAACTGCAAGTGATGCTCAGAAAACCTTTGAATTTCTGGAGCCTTTATTGATTGATCTGCCATTGCTCGAAACCCCTGGAGTAGCATTCAAATTTTTCCTGTGGGACCAAATGAAAGAAGCTTATCTGGAAGCAGGTGGGCGCCCAGATCGGCTCATTGAGTACGTATTAGATTGGTCTGTAGAAGATTTAGAGACTGTACTTAGTAAGCGCCTGACGACCTATTCAGGCGGCGCAATTCGTCGCTTCGACCAGATATTAACGGGCGACGCAGGGTACGATGTTCATAGGCTGATATCATATTTTGCCCACGGATCGCCGCGAGATATGGTGCGTATCTGTAAAAAGATCGTGGATGAACACACACGGACTGGTCGATATGGGCCAAGGATAGATTTCAAGACTGTAAAATCAGCTCTCATAGGGTTTTCGACAGAGAGGGCAAAAGAACTCTACCCAGGCATCTACACAGATTTGAAAAAAGTGGGAGAGCTAAACTTCACAATAAATAAATTGGCCAACGACGTCTTTAGGGTGACGACGCAGGCGGCTCGATCAAAAGTTCAGAAGTGGCAGGGATCTGGTGCTGTCGTTAAGATTGGAGAGCTTCCGAACCCAGGAAATCGTCCTCAATATCTTTATGGGGTTGTCGATCCGAGGCTCGCAGTTGCGGTTACGGCAGATGCCAGTTTGGAGGAAGCGCTAGACTTCTTCCTGGTTATTTGTCCTCATTGTGCCGAACTGCGGATCGTGGAGGAGGGCGATATCACCTGCCCTGACTGTCAGAGCACCTTCAAATCGAGCGAAGCTCGA
The DNA here is from genome assembly GCF_053345175.1 of Methylobacterium sp. M6A4_1b. NCBI lineage: Bacteria > Pseudomonadati > Pseudomonadota > Alphaproteobacteria > Hyphomicrobiales > Methylobacteriaceae > Methylobacterium > Methylobacterium sp. M6A4_1b. The sequence continues at coordinate 74,761 of NZ_JBKEZQ010000006.1, read as the reverse complement.
ACCCTTGGTGCGGTCTGCTCGCGGTAACCCCTATCCCCACTATCCACAGTCGGCATAGCCGAGCTTGACCTAGGACCATACGGCTGTCTGTTCTCTTTCCGTTCCATCACGGAAGGATGCTGCTGTGGGCCTCTATCGGGTCGCCGATCTTGCGAGAGCTGGGGACGGCTTGGTGCGCGTTCCAATTCAGGGGGCCGCGCTCTGTGCGGGCTTCCCGTCGCCAGCCGACGACTTTCTCGAAGGCTCGCTTGAGCTCCCCCGCTGGCTCGCTCCGAACCCGCCCGCGACCTTCGCCTGGAACATCTCCGGCGACAGCATGCGCGGCGCCGGTATCTTCGACCGGGATCTGGCAATCGCCGACCGCAGCCTCAAGCCCGGAAACGGCAGCGTCGTCGTGGCGATCGTCGACGGCACCATGAGCCTGAAGCGCCTCATCATCGAGGGCAACGTCAAGCGCCTCGCCTTCGACAACCCCGACCTGCCGGCCTTCGCCGTCGAGGATCTTATCGAAGGCGAGATCTGGGGTGTGGTGCGCTTCTCCATCCGCTGGCACGTGGCGCGCGCCGGGCTGGTGCGATGGCCCGGGTCATCGCGTTGATCGACGGCAACAGCTTCTATTGCTCCTGCGAGCGCGTCTTCGACCCGAAGCTCGCCCGAGTGCCGGTCATCGTGCTCTCGAACAACGACGGCTGCGCAATCGCGCGTACGGCCGAGGCTAAGGCACTCGGGATCAAGATGGGCGATCCCTGGTTCAAAATCCGCCAGCAGTGCCAGCGCGAGGGCGTGCGCGTCTTCTCCTCGAACTACACCCTCTACGGCGACATGAGCGCCCGCACGAACGCGGTCTACCGAGACTTCTCGCCCGCGGTAGAGATCTACTCCATCGACGAGAGCTTCCTCGATCTCTCGGATGTGCGCGACCGGGACCGGGTGACGCTCGCGCGAGACCTCCGTTCCACGGTGCGGGCCTGGACCGGCATCCCGACCTGCGTCGGCATCGGCCCAACGAAGACGCTGGCAAAGCTCGCCAACCACATCGCCAAGACAATTCCGGATCTCGACGGCGTCTGCGACCTGACCGACCCGGTCGCCTACGACCACTGGCTCTGCCGGATCTCGGTGGCCGAAGTCTGGGGCATCGGCCGGGCCTCGCTCACCAAGCTCATCGGCCTCGGGGTCGACACGGTGGCCGACCTCCGCGACCTCGACCCGCGCCCGATTCGCAAGGCTATGACGGTGGTGGGCGAACGCATCATCTACGAACTGCGCGGGCTGGCCTGCCTGCCACTCGAACTCATGCCGGCCCAGCGCAAGGGCTGCGCGGTGACCCGCTCGTTCTCTCGCCGTATCACCGAGCGTGAGACCCTGGAACAGGCCGTGGCCACGCATGCGACACGGCTCGGCGAGAAGCTCCGGCGCGGCGGCCTCGGCACCACGCACGTCTCGGTCTTCTACCATACGAGCGAGCACGACCGCGGTGACCCGATGCGCTCGGTCTCTACGACGGTGACGCTGCCGGAGGCGACGAACGACACGCTGGCGCTGATCAAGGCGGCACAGGCCGGCGTGGCGCGGACCTGGCGCGAAGCGCCGGGCGATCGGCCTTGGCGCTACAGCAAGGCCGGCGTGGTCACCACCGACCTGAAGTTGCTGGAGGATGCACCACGAGCGCTGATCGGTCAGCTCGACCGGGAGCGCAGCGCGCCACTGATGGCTGCTATGGACGCCTGCAACGCGCGCTTTGGTCGGGGCGCCGTCGTCCCGGCCCGGGCAGGCCTGATCGAGAAGCGGACCTGGTCGACGAAGTTCGAGATGCGCAGCCCACGCTATACCACGCAGGTGTCGGAGCTGCCGACGGCGCACGCGTGAACTCTTGCTATCCGCCTAGAGCGTCACTTCGGATCGATGAAAGCCGAGAGCTGCGCGATCATACCCCGGAGTTCGTCGGGCCACATGACGCCGCTAGCCGGGATCGTCGGGCGTCCCTTGTCGTCGTACCACATGAGCCAGAAGGCTTCGGAGTTGTTGTTCTTGTCGATGACGTGCTCCAGCCAGAGGCTGTAGCCGTTATTGACCAGAGCGTTCGGAAAGACGCTCCCTCCGGCTTGCCCTGAACCATGCGGCTGCCCCTTGGCCGTGTTGGTCATGAAGCGCTTGTTCTCACAGGTGTAGGGAGCGCCGTTGATCCACCACTTCGACATTCTCGATCCTTTTCGGCAGCCACCTACAAAGCCGGTGCCGGGTACGAAGATCCATCACAAATCGTGCACGGGCACGTCAGTCGAGATCGAGAGCCACCGACCGGAAGCGAAGGCGACCCGAAGAACGCGCGGCGAGAACGGCAGGTAGGTGGTACGGTTCTCCAACAGCAGCGCGCCGGCGTCGGTCACCCGATAATCGTCGGCGCTGACGAAGACCGTTTTGGGCGGTGTGCTCGCCAGCACGATCGCGAATTTTCTATGCCCGCCGAGCCAACCCATGTCCGGTCCGTTTCATCCATGACTGCCGAACACAGCTAGGCACGGATCGAAACGCGGCGCCAATTCGGCGGCTATGTGAGATGACTGTGTGAGACAAGCTGCCCGGCGGGGGCTAAGTGCTTGAAATGATTGGCGCACCCGACACGATTCGAACGTGTGACCTTTGCCTTCGGAGGGCAACGCTCTATCCAGCTGAGCTACGGGTGCTGACCGTGTCGCTCTGGTAGCCCATGCGGGGGCTCGGCGCAACGGGTCTGTGGCGGGCCGCGGGGGCGTGGAGGCGGCGCTTCGCAGGTGCGGCTCCCTCTCGGATCGTGCCGCGTCCGCGGGTTCGAGCCGGCGCCGGAGCCCGCGCGGGGATCCGGTCGCGCGAGTGCCGGTTCGAAGGCTGCCCGGGCTGGCGCGTCAGGGGGCGCCACGCTGGTGGAGGCGAGCCGTCCGGTCCTCCGGCGAGTGGAGGCGCTCGCGGAGGGCGAGGGCGTCGCCGGTCGCCGCGAAGGCGGCGGTGTTGTCGAAGATGCACCAGCTCTCGCATCCCTGCGCGGCCTCCGCGGCCAGGCGGACGGCGAGCGCGTCGAGGGCCTGCGCCGTATAGGGGGAGGCGTAGATCGTCGGCGAACCGTGGAGGCGATGGTAGCGCAGTCCGGGCCAGCCGCCGGGCTCCCCCGCGCCGGGCACCGGCGCCGGATCGGCGGCCACGCGCGCGATCCGCAGTTCCGCCAGCAGCGCCTCGACCTGCGGCGCGAACCAGCTGGCATGCCGTGGCTCGCAGACGATGCTGCCGCCATGGGCGTCCCGAAGGCTCCGGAGGAACCCGGCGCTCAGCTGGGGGTCGAAGGGAAGGCTCGGCGGCATCTGCAGCAGGAGCGGACCGAGCTTCGGGCCGAGCCCGGCGACCTCGCTCAGGACGCGCCGCAGGGGCATCTCCACGTGCCGAAGGCGCTGCTCGTGGGTGATCGTGCGCGGGAGTTTCACGGCGAAGCGAAACTGTTCGGGCACCGAGGCCGCCCAGCGCGCGTAGGTCTCGACCCGGTGAGGACGATAGAAGGAGGTGTTGATCTCCACCACGTCGAGACGTCGGGCGTAACGCTCCAGATGGCTGCCGGCCGCGGGAAACGCATCCGCACAGCCCTTCGGCACGTTCCAGCCGGCCGTTCCGATCGCGATCACGCCGTGCCCTCCGCCCGTCCACCGGCGGTGGGATCCTTCCACGAGAAGTGGACGAAGAAACCCTGCCGCCCGCCCGGCGATGCCGCCGGCCGTCCGGCGGCACGCGTCCCGCATGGGACGCATGCCCACCCTGAACCTGCGCACGCCGCCGGAGTTGATCGAATTCACGGGCCGACCGGACGTTCCGCGCCGCGCTCACGCCTTCCCAGCGCGCCGCGTCCCCGGTTCAGGAACCACCTCATGGCGATCTCGCAGTCTCCGCCTTGATGCCTGGTTCGGAGCCGATGACAGTGCCATGGCCGCAGATCGAGGCGGCCGCGCTCGCCCGGCGCGTGGGCGGCCTGGCGGCCGGCGAGCGGCTGACGATCCTGGGCATCGGTCGCGACGAAATCGGCGCGATCCTGGCGGACAGGCCCGACCCGATGCGCGGCGCACTTCTCGTCGCGTGCCGCGGGTTGCTGTCGGCGCCGGCGATCCTCGACCGCCTGCTCGACGACCTCGCCGAACTCGCCCTGGCCCGCTGGCCCCGCTGGGCCGAGCCGGACGCCGCCCCGCCGGCGTGGGAAGCCCAATCTCCGGGGGCGGACCTCACGCCGTCAGCGTCCGGTTCGGCATGCATCGCGGCACCCGGCTCCGGTCCCTGGCGAAAGGCGGCGGAGGAGCGCGCCCGGCTCGGCCTCGCGCCGCGATTTCCGCGCATGGCGCGGGAACTCGAATTCGCCCACCTGCTCCGGACCATCGGCTCGTCGGGCGTCCTTCTGGTCTGGGAGGTCGATCCGGCCTCCGGGGACCGGGCACGCCCCGTGATCGAGGCGCTGGAATGGGGCGCCCGGCATGGGGCGGCGGCCGTCGCGGCGCTCGCCGTGCCGCCGCCGGCGGTCGCCCCCTATGACCGCCTCCTCTACGGGGCCTTCGAACTCGTCCGCCCGCAGGCGACGGCCGGGGAACGCTTCATCGCGCCCCTGCCCGGTGCGCATCACGCCAGCGCCAGCGAGCGGCGCGTGGCCGCCGCGCTGGCGCAGGACGCCGACCTCCTCGGCCTCTTCGCCTGCAACGCGCTGGTGCCGGTCGGCACCTGGGGCGTGCAGCACCGGGTCGATCTCCTGTGCTCGGCCTACCGCGTCGTGGTGGAGCTCGACGGCCCCGAGCATCGGGCGGAATCGAAGTTCGGCGCCGACCGCCACCGCGACTACGAGTTGTTGACGGCCGGCTACCTCGTCCTGCGCTTGACGAACGAACAGGTCGCGGCCGACCTTGCCCTGGCGATCGAGAAGATCCGCGCCGTCGTCGACCTGCGGCGGCGCAGGCAGGAGGATGACCCATGAGCGAGACGCCGACCCCGAGGCAGGCGCTGATCCTCTGGTGCCTGCTGGGCCGCTGCGGGAGCGCCCTCCAGAGCGCCCTCGTGCCGAAGATCGACAAGGGCGACCGCGAGGCCCTCGTCGCGGGCCGGTTCCTCGAAGCCCGGAAGCAGGGCCGCTCCCTCCGGCTCACCGTCACCGACAAGGGCTGGGACTGGGCCGGCACCCACCTGCGCGACCCGCTGCCGCCGAGCTTCCGCGTCCTGCAGGATTGGCTGGAGCGGCTGCACGCGCATCTCGCGGCGAGCGGTGCGACCCTGGCCGATCTCGTCGGTCCGATGCCCGCCGAGCCGGAAGCGGTGTCGCCGCCCCGTCCGAAGGCCAGGGCGGCACCCGGATCGAAAGCCGCGCAAAAGCCGAAGCCGAAGCCCGTGCCCGGGCCGGAGCCCGACCGGCTGCGGTCACGCATCGAGGCGGCGTATCTCGCGTTGACGGGCGGCGAGCGGGCCACGGCCGTGCGCCTGAGTGCCCTGCGCGCGCATCTCGCCGACCTCGACCGCGCGACGCTGGATGCGGGCCTCGCCGCGATCCTGCGCGGGGACCCCACCGCGCGCCTCAGTCAGTTCAGCGATCCGAAATCCCTGGACGCCGCCGAGCGCGAGGCGGCCTACGCCCCGGCCGGCGAGCCCTTCCACATCCTCTGGATCCAATCGTGAGAGATGCCCTCCCCATGAGCGACGCCGTCCGCCCGGATGAGGCCCTCGACGCCCTGCGCCGGGTCGATTTCGACTGGGTGCGCACGCTCGACAGCATCTGGATCGACGCCGAGCCGACCGGCGGACCCAACGAACGGCTCGTTCCCGAGATCGTCGCCGACCTGCACCGGAAAGCCCGGCAGCCAGCCGATCGCGCCCCGGGGCAGGTTCTCGTCGGCCAGTCCGGCGTCGGCAAGACCCACCTCGTCGGGCAGCTCCGGCGCGAGGCCTGGGCCACCGGCGCCTGGTTCGTGCCCCTCGACGTGCTCGGACTGACGGATTTCTGGCGCAGCGCGGCCCTGAGCTTCGTCACCGCGCTCCTCCAGACGATGCCGAACGGCCGCCGGCAATCGGACGCCGTGCTGGCGGGGGTCGCGCGCCGCTTCAAGGTCGAGGAGCAGGTGGAGGCCGCGTTCAACACGCCGAGCATCGATACCCGCCGCATCGTCGACGTCCTCGTGCGAGCCCTGATGAGCGTCGATCCCGGACGCGCCCTCAAGCACCTCGACGTGTTTCGCGCGCTCTGCCTCCTGCGCTCGCAGGATTTCAGCGCCGTCGGCCTCGCGCATGCCTGGCTCCAGGGCTACGAGGCCGACCCGGCGGAGCGCACCGCCCTCGGCTTCAAGACGCCGCCGCCCGCCCCCGTCGAGGTCGTGCGCGGCATGTGCTGGATCATGGCACTGAGCGGACCGACGCTCATCGCCGTCGACCAGATCGACGGCATCATCGACACGAGCCGTCTCGCGGGCGGCGACGGCCTGGAGCCGGAGACGAGCCTCACGGAGGTGCTCTCGGCCGGGCTCCTCGAGCTCAGCATCGTCTGCGACCGCAGCATGACCGTGGTGACCTGCCTTCAGGAATCCTGGGAGCGGATCAAGGTGCGCGGGCTCCAGCCGATGCGCGAGCGCTTCGGCGAGCCCCGGGGCCTCGTCGGCATGAACGAGCGTTCCGCCGCCACCGCCCTCATTTCCGGACGGCTGGCGACGGCCTATGCGGAGACCGGCTTCCAAGCCCCGACCGAGACCTGGCCGTTCGGCGAGCGGGCGATCGCGGAGGCGGCCGCCTTCGGCATGATGCCGCGCACGCTGCTGATGCGCTGCGACGCCTTCCGGCGCCACTGCCTCGCCACGGAGGCGGTCGGGCTCTGCACCTCGCTCATCGACCCGGCCGAACAGCCGCGCGTCGCCGTGCCGGACAGCGCGTTCGACCTCGCCGCGGCCTGCCGGGCGGCGGACATCACGGGCATCCGGAGCGTCGAGGATGCCTGGCTCGGCCAGCTCCTGCGCGACGCCTTCGACATCTACGCCCTGGAGGACGATCCCGACGACACCCTCGACGTCGCGAGCAAGGGCGAGCCCGACCAGAAGATCCCGCCCCTGCACGGCCGCCTGACCTTCATCCACCGCGACGAGAACGATCGCGAGCGCCATCTCTGCTACCGGGCGCTCCAGCACCAGAACGCCATCGCCTTCCAGGCCCGTCTGCGCGCGGCGCTGACCGCCTCCGGCATCTCGGCGCGCATCCCCGATCGCGCCCTGCTCCTCGCGCGGCGCGGCCCCATGCCGGGCGGCGCCAAGACGAAGCAGCTCTTCGACGCCTTCACGGCGGCCGGCGGCCGGTTGATCGACCCCTCGGACGACGACCTGCGGATCTTCGTGGCCCTGCGCGACCTGCGGGCGCGGGCCGAGGCCGAGGGCCTGTCCGATCGCTTCGAGCGCTGGCTCCGGGCCGAGCAGCCGCTCCTCACGAGTGCCTTCTTCCGGGAGGCGGGGCTCGCCCACGCACCTCGCGCGGGGCTGGGCGTGGGCGTGGGGGACGATCCCGCTGCCATCCAAGAGGGCCTGACCGTCGCGCAGGCCGGACCACCGACGACCCCGGCCGCGCCGGTCGCCCCGTCGGCGCCCCGGGTCCCGGACGAACCCCAGGCGGAGGCCGCGGGCGTGCCGGACGCGATCCCGGTCGGGCACCGCCTCACGCCGGAGGCGCCGCCCGTTTCTCTAGCGACCCGCCTGCTGATGCGGCACACCGCGATCATCGCGGGCTCCGGGTCGGGCAAGACGGTGCTGCTGCGCCGCCTCGTGGAGGAGGCGGCGCTGGCGGGCATTCCCGCCATCGTGATCGACCCCAACAACGACCTCGCGCGCCTCGGCGACGCTTGGCCGGAGCCGCCGGAGGGCCTCTCCCCGGACGACGCGGCCAGGGCCCTCCGCTATCGCGCGACGGTCGAGGTGGTCGTGTGGACGCCAGGCGTGCATGCCGGCAATCCCCTGTTCCTGTCCGTGCTTCCGGACTTCGCCGAGGTCGGGACCGACCGGGACGAGCGCCAGCAGGCCATCGAGATGGCGGCCGAGACCCTGGGTCCGCTCGCCGGCGCGAAGAACGCGCTCCAGCGCGGCGTCCTCGCCGACGCGCTGCGATGCTTTGCGGAGCGGGGTGGTGCCGACCTGCCCGCCTTCATGGACCTGCTCGCGGACCTGCCGGACGGGGTCAGCCAGATCGGCAGCGCCTCCCGGTACGCCCAGGCCATGGCGGACCAGCTCCATGCCGCGATCGCGACGAACCCCCTCCTGCGCGTGGGCGGCACGGTGCTCGACCCGCGCCGGCTCTTCACCGGGCGCGATCCGGCGCGCACGCGCATCTCGGTGATCAACCTGTCCGGCCTCGGCTCGGAGGCGGCCCGCGAGGATTTCGTGAACCGCCTCCAGATGACGCTGTTCGGCTGGATCAAGAAGAACCCGTCGCCGCGCGGCAGGCTCTACGTGATGGACGAGGCTCAGAGCTTCCTGCCGGCCCAGCGGACTTCGCCGAGCCTCGGCAGCGGGATCAAGCTCGTGGCGCAGGGCCGCAAGTACGGCCTCGGGATGATCGTCGCGACCCAGGTTCCGAAGGGCATCCACAACCAGGTGGTCTCGAACTGCACCACGCAGTTCTTCGGGCGCCAGAGCGCGCCGGCCACCATCGCGGCGGCCCAGGAGATCCTGGCCGCGAGCGGGGGCGGCGGCGGCGATATCGGCAAGCTCAAGGCGGGCGAGTTCTACTTCGCCAGCGAGGGGTCGGGGCGGCCGTCGAAGCTGCGGACCCCGCTCTGCCTGAGCCACCATCCCGCCAACCCGCCCACGCCCGAGCAGGTGATCGCGAAGGCGCGGGCCTCCGCGGCGCAGGCCGCCGAGGGCGCGGCATGAGCGGCCGCGGCCGCGGCCGCGGCGCGGGCGGCCCCGAACCCGGAAGCGAACGAAGTCGCGCGCGTGCGGTTCATCGCTGACGGGGGGCACGGCCTCCCGGCGGCGTTTCCCGCCGCCCCGATAGCAGAGCGACCGCGATGAAACCGTTGACGAACCTGCCGACCTTCGACGCCGACGACCACGTGAACGTCATCATCGAGACGCCGAAGGGCAGCCGGAACAAGTATGCCTACGATCCGGAGATCGGGACCTTCCGCTTCAAGGCCGTCCTGCCCGAGGGAAGCCTGTTTCCGTTCGATTTCGGGTTCATCCCCTCCACCCTCGGAGAGGACGGCGATCCTCTCGACATCCTCGTCCTGCTCGATGCGCCGATCGCGATGGGGTGCCTGCTCACCGTGCGCCTCCTCGGCGTGATCGAGGCCGAGCAGCGGGAGCAGGACGACAAGGTCGAGCGCAACGATCGGCTCCTCGGTGTCGCCGTCCAGGCCCGTACCCATGCGGATCTCGAGCACATCGATCAGCTCCGGTCCGGCTTCGTCGAGGAGGTCGAGGGCTTCTTCGCGCATTACAACGCCCTGAGCGGGCGGCGCTTCACGCCGCTGCGGCGCTCGGGTCCGGAACGGGCGCGCGAGCTGGTCGCCATCGGCGCGCGCGCGGCGTCGGCCTAGCCCGGCGGCGGACGTGCCTCAGGCCAGGCGCAGGTGGCGGATCCGACGGCCGGGAGCGATCGCCTGGGCCGCCGTGGCGATGCCGTGCGCGTCGATGCCGAAGTGGCGGTAGAGGTCGGCGATCGTGCCGGTCTGGCCGAACTGCGCGACGCCGAGCGCCCGGGTGCGGTGGCCCTGCACCGAGCCGAGCCAGCCGAGGGTGGCCGGGTGCCCGTCGAGAACGGTGACGAGGCCGCAATGGGCGGGCACCTCGGCGAGCAGGCGCTCGATGTGGCTCGACGCCTCGGGACGGCCCTGCTCGCGCAGGCCCTGGGCCGCCGTCCAGCCGGCGTGCAGCCGGTCGGCGGAGGTGACGGCGAGGAGGCCGACGTCGCGCCGGTCCTCGGCCATCAGGCCGGTGGCGGCGATCGCCTCCGGGGCGATGGCTCCCTGATAGGCGACGACCACCTCCGCGTTCGGGCCGGGCCGGCGCAGCCAGTAGGCGCCCGCCACCATGTCGGCGGCGAGGTCCGGGCCGATCTCCCGGGCCGGCTGCTCCAGGCTCCGCGTCGAGAGCCGGAAATAGGCCGAACCGCCGGCCGCATCGGGCAGGCAGGTCGCCGGATCCGGCTCGGCGGGGCCGGAGCGCTGCATGTGGGCGAAGGCGAAGCGCAGCAGTACCGCGAGCTCGTCCACGAAGGCGGGCTCGAAGGCCGAGAGCCCGTCCTGCCCCAGGCCGATCAGCGGCGTCTTGATCGATTGGTGCGCCCCGCCCTCGGGCGCGAGGGTGACGCCCGCCGGCGTCGCCACGAGGAGGAAGCGGGCATCCTGGTAGCAGGCGTAGTTCAGGGCATCCAGGCCGCGCTCGATGAAGGGATCGTAGAGGGTGCCCACCGGCAGCAGGCGCTCGCCGAAGACCGAATGCGACAGGCCCAGCGCCGAGAGGGCGGTGAAGAGGTTCGACTCGGCGATGCCGAGCTCGAGGTGCTGGCCGGAGGGCGCGAAGGTCCAGTTGAAGGTCGAGGGGATGCGTTCCTTGCGGAAGATGTCGGCCATCGCCTCCTTGGCGAAGAGGCCGCGCCGGTTCACCCAGGCGCCGAGATTGGTCGAGACCGTGACGTCGGGGGAGGTGGTGACGATGCGGGCGGCGAAGGCCGAGTCGGACTTGGCGATCTCGTGCATCAGCAGGCCGAACCCTCCTTGCGTCGAGAGCGCGGCCTGCTTCGGAGCCACGAGGCGCTCGGGGACGGGGATCGCCGGCACCGCGTAGCGGCGGCGGCCCCGCTGCACGAAGGGCACTTCGGCGAGGAAGCGGCGCATGGCGTCGGGGGCGACGGCGAGGCCCTCGAAGGGCTCCCATTCGTGGCCGGGCCGGATCGCCATCTCGGCCCGGAAGGCCTCGATCTGGGTCGGCGTCAGCAGGCCCGCATGGTTGTCCTTGTGGCCGGCCAGCGGCAGGCCGTGGCCCTTGATGGTGTAGGCGATGAAGCAGACCGGGCGGTCATGGGCGCGGGCCGCCTCGAAGGCCTCCAGCAGCATCGGCAGGTCGTGGCCGCCGAGATTGCCCATCAGGGCGGCGAGTTCGGCGTCCGAGCGCCGGTCGATCAGGGCCGAGACCTCGCCCTGGTCGCCGAGTTCCTCCGTCAGGCGCCGGCGCCAGGCCGCGCCGCCCTGGAAGGCCAGCGCCGAGTAGATCGGGTTCGGGCAGGCCTCGATCCAGGCCTTGAGGCCCCCCCCGCCCGGCTCCGCGAAGGCCGCCTGCTGAAGCGAGCCGTGGCGCAGCACCACCACGTCCCAGCCGAAGTTGCGGAACATCGCCTCGAACTTCGCCCACAGCCCCTCGCGCACCACCGCGTCGAGGCTCTGGCGGTTGTAGTCGACGATCCACCAGGTGTTGCGCAGGCCGTGCTTCCAGCCCTCCAGGAGGGCCTCGAAGATGTTGCCCTCGTCCATCTCGGCGTCGCCGATCAGCGCCACCATCTTGCCCTCGGGCCGGTCGCCGCCCCAGCCCTTGGCCCGCACGTAGTCCTGGGTCAGCGACGCGAAGAGCGTCTGCGCCACGCCGAGTCCGACCGAGCCGGTGGAGAAGTCGACATCGTCCACGTCCTTCGTGCGCGAGGGATAGGATTGGGCGCCGCCGAAGCCGCGAAAGGTCTCCAGCTTCTCCCGGGTCTGGTGGCCGAACAGATATTGCAGGGCGTGGAAGATCGGGCTCGCATGCGGCTTGACCGCGACCCGGTCCTCGGGACGCAGCACGGCGCCGTAGAGCGCCGTCATGATCGCGCAGAGGGAGGCCGAGGAAGCCTGGTGCCCGCCCACCTTCAGCCCGTCGGCGGAGGCGCGCAGGTGGTTGGCGTTGTGGATGGTCCAGGTCGCGAGCCAGAGGCTCTTGGCGGCCAGGGCGGCGAGGTAGGGCAGTCGCGGATCGCTCATCGCACGATCCTAGGCGCCTTCCGGTGGTGAAACTGGCCAAATCCGCTTGTCGAAACGCCGCTCCCTGGCTCAGATAGGTCGCTAAAGTCTTCCAGGGGCGCCGTTCATGCCAAAACCGGTTCTCGACGCCATCGATCGCCGCATTCTCGCCTGCCTGCAGGAGGATGCCCGTCTGACGGTACAGCAGATCGGCGACCGGGTCGGCCTCTCCGCTTCGCCCTGCGCCCGGCGGGTGCGCCTGCTGGAGGCGGCGGGCGTGATCAAGGGCTACGTGGCCGTCGTCGATCAGGTCGCGGTCGGCCTGCCGGTCAGCGTCTTCGCCTCGGTTCGGCTCGAGCGCCAGCGCGAGGAGGAACTCGACCGCTTCGCCGTAGCGGTCGCCCGCTGGCCCGAGGTGGTGGATTGCCACCTGATGACCGGGCAGCGCGACTACCTGCTCCGGATCGTGGTCGAGGACCTCGAGGCCTACGAGCGCTTCCTCAAGGAGAAGCTCACCCGCCTCGACGGTGTCGCGGCGATCGAATCGAGTTTCGCCCTGGGCCAGGTCAAGCGCGCGAACGCACTGCCCATCCCGCTGGTCGAGCGTGGCTGAGCGGCCCGGTGCGGACGTCCTCCGGCCACGCGCGGCCGGTTCGGAAGCGGGAGCAAACGACGCCGGCCGACGTTACCCATACCTCTCCCCTGCGAGGCCGCGACCATGCACACGAACCGACTCGCCGAGACTGAAGCGGGTCTGGCGCGCGCCGACCAAGCCTGGCGGTTCGAGGTGACCCGTCGGCACGGTCCCGATGGCGTCCTGCACTTCGGCTACAGCCCCGAGGGACGCGGCGAAGAAGGCTCGCCGATGCGCCAAGCCTACGAGGCGCGCCGACAGGCCGTGGCGCTCTGGCGGCACGAGCGGCGGGCCGGGGGCTAGCAGCGCGATCGCGCGGTATCCCGTCGCGCGAGGCGTACCGTCTTTCGCGAGACCCGGAGGCGAACGCTGCGTCCTCGTTCACAGGCGCGGCGTCGAAGGTCGCGGCTCTCGACCTGCATCGACGCGCCGTCGCCGGATCTTCGGCGCGGTGCCGGGCCGCGGCATCGGTGTGACGCGCCATACCGGTGTGGCCAGCGCCCTCGAAGGGAGCGGCTCTTTACGGCTTGCGGGTGCGGGACGCTTCCTCGATGGCGGCCTGGTGGTACCAGCTGTCCTGGTAGGTCGCGTGAGGCAGGTTCTGTGCCTTGGTCTCGGCGTTCGACTTGCCGAGCAGCGTCGATCCGAGGGGCGACGATCCCTGCCGCGCGCGGAAAGGCAGGATGGTGGCGGTTTGCTGATGGTGTCCCATAGTCATGGATCGTACGGTCCTTTTATGCGCTGCCTTCGCGGCGCCGTTGACGATGAGTATAGGCGCGCCAGATACGTTTTGCATCATGAAGGGCTCGCGAAATCATCAGGATGCGAGAAATATAGGCGTGCCGCATATTCTTTCAGGATCGGTCAATAGCTCTGACCGTTCCAGGCGCGAAAGCGGGCATGATCGTTTCCTGACCTGACCGGTTTCGCTGCGTCCGGTTCCGGCTCGGGCACCGGCGTGCGAGTTCCACCGGGAATGCCCCCGTGGCCGGCGTGAGATCGGATCCGATTGTCCACACGATCGGCCGCGTCCGGCTCGGCTGCTGCCGGCTTCGGTTTGACGCGTGCGGGAGGGGGCCATACCGTCCCGCCGGGCAAACGGAAGGGATGTCGTCTCCGCAGCGGAGCCTTCGCCGGGGCGAATGGTCGAGCCCTCGTCATGCCCGGGCGCCGCAAGGGCGCGAAGCAGAGTGTGGGACGGGCGAGATGGCTGGGCAGAAAACCGACGCACGGGACGTGCACGTGGGACAGCGGCTCGCCGAGCAGCGCAAGAAGGCGTCCCTCACCCAGAAGCGCGTCGCTCAGAGCTTCGGGATGTCGGCCGCGCAGCTGCAGAAATACGAGAAGGGGACCAATCGCATCAGCGCGATCCATCTCGACACCTTCAGCCGGTTGACGGGTGTGCCGATCGCCTACTTCTTCGACGGAATGGATCGCGGCGACGCGCCGATTCCCGCAGACGCCGCAACGCCAGGCTTCGCCGAAGCGCGGCAGCAGGTCTACGCCGGCGACAATCCCTGGCTCGGGTTGGCCGACGTCGTGGTCAAGCACGTGAACAGCCATTTCCCCGAACAGGACCGGCATCAGTTCGCCGCGATCCTGCACGCGATCGGCGGCCAGCTCCGCGGCTGATTTATCGGTCTGTTCGTTCGCTTTGACGGATTTGTCCGGTCTTCCGCCTTGACCCTCCGCAGCTTGCCTGCCAGACACTCGCCCCTGAACGACTAGGATGGCGCCGCGACAGCCTGGGCGCTCACAGCTATCGGGGGCCTTCAATGCCGCGTTCGAACTACCTGTTCACGAGTGAGTCGGTCTCCGAAGGCCATCCCGACAAGGTCTGCGACCGGATCTCCGATACCGTCGTGGACGCCTACCTCGCGGCGATGCCCGAGGCGCGCCTCGGCGTCGAGACCCTGGCCACCACCAACCGCATCGTCATCGCGGGCGAAGTGCGCGGCCCGGATTCGGTGACCTTCGACCATCTCACCGAGCTGACCCGCGCGGCGGTCAAGGATATCGGCTACGAGCAGTCGGGCTTCCACTGGAAGAACAACGACATCGCGATCTACCTGCACGCCCAGTCCGCCGACATCGCGCAGGGCGTGGATTCGTCCGGCAACAAGGACGAGGGCGCGGGCGACCAGGGCATCATGTTCGGCTACGCCTCCGACGAGACGCCCGAGCTGATGCCGGCGCCGATCTACTACGCCCACAAGATCCTCAAGGACCTCGCCGACGCCCGCAAGGCGAAGCAGGGCGACGCCGCCAAGCTCGGCCCCGACGCCAAGAGCCAGGTCACCGTCCGCTACGAGAACGGCCGCCCGGTCGGCGTGACCCAGATCGTGCTCTCGACCCAGCACCTCGACGAGTCCCTCGACTCGGCCGACGTGCGCGCCATCGTCGAGCCCTACATCCTGGCCGCCCTGCCGCAGAATTGGGTCTCCGAGGAGACCGTCTGGCACGTGAACCCCACGGGCAAGTTCGTCATCGGCGGTCCCGACGGCGATGCCGGCCTCACCGGCCGCAAGATCATCGTCGACACCTACGGCGGCGCGGCGCCCCACGGCGGCGGCGCCTTCTCGGGCAAGGATCCGACGAAGGTCGACCGCTCGGCGGCCTACGCGGCCCGCTACCTCGCCAAGAACGTGGTCGCGGCCGGACTCGCGACGCGGGCGACGATCCAGCTCGCCTACGCCATCGGCGTGGCCAAGCCCCTGTCGATCTACGTCGATCTGCACGGCACCGGTCAGGTCGACGAGGCCCGGCTCGAGGACGTGCTGATGAACGCCCTCGACCTGTCGCCCCGCGGCATCCGCACGAAGCTCGGCCTCAACAAGCCGATCTACGCCCGCACCTCCGCCTACGGCCATTTCGGCCGCGCGCCGGAGGCCGATGGCGGCTTCTCGTGGGAGCGCACCGACCTCGCCGACAGCCTCAAGTCGGCCCTGTCCTGATCCCATGAGCCTGGGGCGGGACCATCTCCCGCCCCATCCGGGCGGACACGGCTCCGAGGGCCGGATCGCGGAGGGTCCGGGTGTGGAAGGCGCCGATCGTGCCTTCTACGGCCGCCGCAAGGGCAAGCGCCTGCGCGCAGGCCAGGAGCATCGCCTGGCCGAGCTGCTGCCGAAACTCCGCCTCAGCCTGCCGCCGGCCGGCGGGCACCTCGACCCGCCGAGCCTGTTTCCGGGGCCGGTCGACGAGGTCTGGCTCGAGATCGGGTTCGGTGGCGGCGAGCACCTCGCCGCCCAGGCGACCGCCCATCCCCGCACCGGCATCATCGGCGCCGAGCCCTTCGTGAACGGCGTGGTCAAGCTCCTGCGCGCGGTGGACGAGGCCGCCCTGCGCAACGTCCGGGTCTGGGACGAGGACGCCACGGCCCTGCTCGCCGCCCTGCCGGACGCCAGCCTCGCCCGCGTCTACCTCCTCTACCCCGATCCCTGGCCGAAGCGCCGGCAACGCAAGCGCCGGTTCGTCTCCGACACCGCCCTGGCCGAGATCGCCCGCGTGCTCCGGCCCGGCGGCGTGTTCCGCTTTGCCAGCGACATCGACGATTACGCGGGCTGGACCCTCGTGCGCGCCGCGCGCTGTCCCGGCCTCGCCTGGACCGCCGAGGCGGCTCCCGATTGGACGCGGCCCTGGCCCGATTGGCCCGGCACCCGCTACGAGGCCAAGGCCCTGGCCGCGGGGCGTCCGCCGAGCTACCTCGAATTCCGCCGCGTCGCACCCTAGGGCAGCGGCTCCCGGGTCGCCGTCATCCTTTTGATGGGGTTGTTCGGGAAACAGGCCTTCCCCATCTGATCCCGGCCTTGTCCCGCCCGGTCTTCGGTTGTCAGATGGACGCCGATCGCGTCCGAGCCTGACGGCGGAGCGCGGCCGCGAGTCCATGACACGACGTCGGACCCGCTGAGCGAGGATGTGGCGTGCACGACGCTTCGGACCAATCTTCCACCGCGGGCGTCGGAGCGGACCCGGCCTCGGAGCCCGATCCGGGACCGGATGCCGGGCCGGGTCGGGATCTGCACGGCACCGCCTTCGTCCAGGCACCGATCGGTCTCCTCGTGGTCGACGGGGCCGGGCTCATCCGCGAGGCCAACCCCCACCTCTGCGACCTCCTCGGCTACGCGCCCGGCGCGCTCGACGGGCGCGCCCTCTCGGTCCTCGGCGCGGTGGCCCAGCGCGTCTGCATCCGGCGCTGGCTGCGCGCGGACGGGACCGGCCTCGACATGCGCATCCGTCCCGCGCCGAGGCGCGACGACCTGCAGGTCCTCGTCGTCGAGGCGGTCGATCCCGACGAGGTCGTGCGGGCCGAGGAGAACCGCGCCGCCCTGACGGCGGCGGGGCTCGGCGAGTGGCGCTACGATTTCAGCGACGGCCGGGTCGTCCTGTCGCGCCGGGCCGCCCATCTCCTCGGCCACGCCGCCGACGCCCCGCTCACCTGGGGCCTCCTCCAGGCCGCCCTGGAGGGCGGCGAGGTCGCCCGCATCCGCGCCCAGGTTCGTGCCGCCCTGCGCGAAGCCCGGCCCTTCGCCTTCGAGTGCCGCCTGCGCCGCGCCCGCGACGGCGCCGCGATCGACGTCGAGGTCCGGGGACAGGCCGCCCCGGCGAGCGAGGGGGCCGCGCGGCCGACGACGCTCGTCGGCGTCGTGGAGGATGTCACCACCCGCGTCGAGGCCCGCGAGGCCCTGCGCGCCGGCGAGCAGCGCCTGCGCATCGCCACCTCGCTCGCCGCCCTCGGGATCTTCGAGTGGCACATGCTGGACGACCATGCCGTCTGGGAGAACGATCGCATGTTCGCGATCTTCGGGCGCAGTCCCGCCGACGGGGCCGTGGGAAAGCGCGAATTCCTGGAGACCCTGCTCCACCCGGAGGACCGTGCCGGCTTCCGCGCCGCCATCACGCGGGCCCTGCGCGAGGACACCATTCTGTCCGTCTCGGGCCGCATCCGCCGCAGCGACGGCGCCTGGCGGACCCTCGATTTCGCCGGGCGCTTCGAGCGCGACGCCCCCGACCGCCTGCCGCGCCGCCTGATCGGGGTCGTGGCCGACGTGACGGAGCGCCGGCTCGCGGAGGAGCGGCAGACCCTGCTGATCCGCGAGCTGCACCACCGGGTGAAGAACACCCTGGCCACGGTGCAGGCCATCGTCGGATCGACGGCCCGCACCGCCTCCAGCATCGAGAGCTTCTACGAGGCCTTCGTCGGCCGGATCATGTCGCTGGCCCACACCCATTCGGTCCTCACCGAGGACACCTGGCAGACGGCGTCCCTGCGGACCCTGCTCGCCAACGAACTCAAGCCCTACGCGGAGGGCGCCCTGGACGCCACGGGGGAGCGCGACGCCCGGATCCAGCTGTCGGGGCCGCCCGTCGACATGTCGTCCGAGATCGCGGTGCCGATCGGCATGGCGATCCACGAGCTGACCACGAACGCCGCCAAGTACGGGGCCCTGTCGACCCGCGACGGCCGGGTCGCGATCACCTGGGCACTGGAGCCCGGCGGCCCGGCCGGGACCCTGCACTTCACCTGGGTCGAGAGCGGCGGCCCGGCGGTCAGCCCGCCCAAGCGCCAGGGCTTCGGCTCGCGGCTGCTCCAGCGCGTGCTGACGGCTCAGGTGCGGGCGGAGGTCACGATGGACTACCCGCCGGAAGGATTTGCCCTGACGATGCGCGCGCCCCTGCCGATCCGCAACGCGGCGCTCAACCCGCTCGCGTGAGGGCGCCGACGCGCCCGACCCCTTCGGTCAGGCCGCGCCGCGGCTGTCGCTCTCCCCGCCCGCCTCGACGAACGCCTTCAGCTCGTCGAGGGAGCCGAAGGTGAAGCGGCCGCGCGGCGTGTCCGCCTCGATCACGCCGGTGGAATACATGACGTAGGTGTTGCCGCCCGAGGCGTAGGTGCCCACCACCTGGGGCTCCTCCTCGACGACGGGCGCGGCCTCCGCCGCCGGCGGCTCCGGAGCCGGCTCCAGCTTGTCGGCGGGCACCTCCACCGGCTCGCCGGTCTCGACGAGGGAGGGGCGCAGGGCGATGGGTTCGGGCGCGGGATGGGGCGCCGGCTCGTGGACGGGCTCCGGCTCGGGCCCCACGAACAGGGGCGCGCCCGCCGGCGGGGCCGCCGGCCCGGGCGCCGGGCGCGCGAACAGGTCGCTTTCCGTCGCGCGCAGCTCCGGTTCCGTCGTGGAATCGGCAGGGTGCGGATGAACCTGCGGCTCTTCCGCGGGCAGCAGGTTCGGCAGCAACGGCTCGGCGGCGGACGGCTCGGGCGGCTCCGGGGCCGGATCGAGGAAGGTCGGTTCCAGGCCGGGGCGGGTGGAGGCGACGCCCAGGCTCGCACCCAGGCCCGCACCGGCGCCCAGGCTCGCGGCGGTGGCGGCCAGGCTCGGCCGGGCGCGGTGGGGGGCGCCCGGTTCCGCCGCGGGTCCGGCGGACCCTGGCTCGACCTGAGCGAGCCGGGGCGGCGCGGCGCGCGCGTCCCCGAGGGACTGCGCGAGGCTGCGCAGGCGGCCCGCGATCACCGCCAGGCCCAGCACAACGGCGCCGGCCGAGGCCGTCGTGGCGCCCGCGATGGTCATGGCGAGGCCGCTCTCCAGCCGGACGAAGGGGAAACCCTGGATGACCGATACGATGCCGCCGACGATCATGACGGCGGCCAGCGCGAACAGCGCGATGCTCATGGACTTCTCGACAAACGCCTGCACCTTCAGGTGCGGTGCGCACACTAAAGGCCTGGGAGGCATTTGCAAAATGCGCGACCGGCCGCCCGGGGCGGCCGCGCGGGCCGCGGTTCCGTCGATGGTGGTCGACTTCGCCCCGGCATCGACTTACGTAACGGCGCGTTGGTGCGAGGGTCGCGCGCAGGTCGCGCGGCGTCCCCCGTCCAATGTCTCACGAGCCGGAGAGTTGCCCATGACCTTCACCCTGCCCGAACTGCCCTACGCCTACGACGCGCTCGGCCCCTACATGTCGAAGGAAACCCTCGAGTTTCACCACGACAAGCACCACAAGGCCTATGTCGACACCGGCAACAAGCTGCTCGAGGGCACGGGTCTCGAGGGCAAGAGCGTCGAGGAGGTCCTGACCTCGGCCTACGGCAACAACCAGCCGCTCTTCAACAATGCCGGCCAGCACTACAACCACATCCACTTCTGGCAGTGGATGAAGCCCAATGGCGGCGGCGCCGCCCCCGGCGCGCTGGCCAAGAAGATCGACGAGGACCTCGGCGGCTTCGAGAAGTTCAAGGCCGACTTCATTCAGGCCGGTATCGGCCAGTTCGGCTCGGGCTGGGCCTGGCTCGCGGTCAAGGACGGCAAGCTCGCCATCATGAAGACCCCGAACGGCGAGAACCCCCTCGTGCACGGCGCCAAGCCGATCCTCGGCGTCGACGTCTGGGAGCACTCCTACTACATCGACTACCGCAATCGCCGGCCCGACTACCTCAAGGCGTTCATCGAGAACCTGGTGAACTGGGAGCACGTCGAGACGATGTACGGCGAAGCCACCAAGTAAGATCGAAGACGCAGACGTTCGCGCCGCGGGTCGTCCGGCTCGCGGCGTCGCCATGCCGGGCCGACCGGATCCGATGCGAGGATCCGGGCAGTTTCCTCTCAAGTCGTCATCGCGGCCCGCGCGTGACCCTCCCCCCTCTGCGGGGGAGGGGGGCGCGGAGCGACCGGGAGCGGGGCCGACCTCTTCGGATCGCGCGCTCCCCTCGCCCGACCCCCGCTCACGCGAGGGCCACTCTCCCCCGCGGAGGGGGGAAGGGGGCGCGATGCCCGTCGAGCGAGCGCCTGATCCCAACCCCATGATCATCCGAATTTCATGATCCGCAGCATCCTCTCCGTCGGCGGCTGGACGCTGGTCTCCCGCGTCACCGGCTTTGCCCGGGACGTGGTCATGGCCGCGATCCTGGGGGCGGGGCCGCTCGCGGACGCCTTCGTGGTGGCGTTCCGCCTTCCGAACCACTTCCGGGCGATCTTCGGCGAGGGCGCCTTCAACACCGCCTTCGTGCCGAGCTATGCGAGCCTCTCGGAGCGGGAAGCGGCCGAGGCCGGTGTGGCCCGGCGCTTCGCGGACCGCATCTTCACCCTGATGCTCCTCGTCCAGATCGCCTTCCTGGCGCTCGCCATGCCGGCGATGCCCTGGGTGGTGCGGGTCCTGGCCCCCGGCTTCTCCGAGGACCCGGAACGCTTCGCGCTCGCCGTGTCGCTGACCCGGATCACCTTCCCCTACCTCCTGTTCATGACGCTGGTGACCCTGTTCTCCGGCATGCTCAACGCCCACCGGCGCTTCGCGGTGGCGGCCGGCGCGCCGGTGCTGCTGAACCTGTCGATGCTGGTCGCCCTGGGGCTCGCCGCGCTCTTTCCCAACGCCGCCTACGCCGCCGCCTGGGGCGTCACCGTCTCGGGCGTGCTGCAGTTCGCCCTGGTCTGGTGGGATTGCCGGCGGGCGGGCATCGCCCCGACCCTGACGTCCCCGACCCTTCGCGACCCGGCGATGCGGCGCTTCTTCACGGTGCTCGGGCCGGCGGTGATCGGCTCGGCCGGCTTCCAGATCGCCTCCTTCGCCGACACCATCATCGCGAGCTTCCTGCCCATCGGCGCGGTCTCGGCCCTGTACTACGCCGACCGGCTCTACCAGCTGCCCTTCGGCGTCATCGCCATCGCGGCCGGCACGGTGCTCCTGCCGGAGATGAGCCGGCGCATCGCCGGGGGCGACGTCGCCGGGGCGCACGCGGCCCAGAACCGGGCGGCGGGCTTCTCCCTCGCCCTCTCGGCGCCCTTCACGGTGGCCTTCCTCACCCTGCCGGCCCTGGTCATGACGGCGCTGTTCCAGCGCGGCGCCTTCGGGGCCGAGGATGCGGCGCGCGCGGCCTCGGTCCTGACCGCCTACGGTCTGGCGCTGCCCGCCGTGGTGCTCCTGCGCAGCGCGCTCCCGAGCTTCTACGCCCGGCAGGACACGATGACCCCGCTCGTCGCCTCTCTCACCGCCATCGCCATCAACGTCGTCCTCAAGGTGGTGCTGACCGGACCCTACGGCGTCACCGGCCTCGCGATGGCCACCGCCATCGGCCAGTGGGTCAATCTCGGCATCCTCGTGGCCCTGGCCTGGGGGCGGGGCTGGATGGCGCCGGGGCGCACCCTCGGGGTCACCGCCCTCGGCGTGGTGGTGGCCTGCCTGGCCCTCGCCGCCACCGCCCGCTACGGCCTGCCCCTGGCCGAGGCCGTGGTGCCGGCCCTGCCGCACCTGCGCGAGATCGCGGTGCTGGGCCTGCTCGGGCTCGCCGGAACGCTGGTCTACGCGGGACTGTTGTTGGCGACGCTGCGCCTGTTCGGGGTCCGCCTGCGGCGCGCCTGAGGAGCCCGCATGGCCGAATCCCCCCGCATCGCCGTCTTCGACGCCTACGGCACCCTGTTCGACGTCCATGCGGCGGTGGCGCGCCATGCGGCCGCGATCGGGCCGGACGCCGCGGCCCTGTCCGAGACCTGGCGGTCCAAGCAGCTGGAATATTCCTGGGTGCTGGGGCTGATGGGGCGGCATGCCCCGTTCTGGGACCTGACCGAGCAGGCCCTGGACTACGCCCTGGCGCGCCATCCGGACGTCGACCGGGCGCTGCGGCCCCGGCTCCTCGACGCCTATCGCGATCTCGACGCCTATCCGGAGGTGCCCGGCACGCTCCGGGCCCTGCGCGCGGCGGGCTGGCGGACCGCGATCCTCTCCAACGGCGACGCAGCGATGCTCGAGCGGGCGGTGGCCTCCGCGGGGCTGGCGGACCGGCTCGACGCGGTGCTCTCGGTGGAGACGGCCCGCACCTTCAAGACCGCCCCGGCCGCCTACCGCATCGCCACGGACCGGTTCGGGGTCGAGCCCGGCGCCGTGCTGTTCTGCTCCTCGAACCGCTGGGACGTGGCCGGCGCGGCCGCCTTCGGCTTCCGGCCCGTCTGGGTCAACCGCAAGGGCCTGCCCGAGGAGTACCCCGATCATCCACCCGGGCGGGTGGTCGCAAACCTCGCGGCCCTGCCCTGAGGAGGTGCCGCGGGCGGCGTTCGGGCCGCCCGGATCGCGGCGTTCAGGCCGCCCGGATGGTCGCGAGGAACTGCGCAACCTGCCCGCCGAGGGCGTCGGACTGGCGCGCGAGGGCGGAGGCCGAGGCCAGCACCTGGGCGGCGGCCGTCCCCGTCTGCTCGGCGGCCCCGGCGACGCCCGCGACGTTCTGGGTGACCTCGCCGGTCCCGATCGAGGCCTGGGCGACGTTGCGCACGATCTCCTGTGTGGCCGCGCCCTGCTCCTCGACGGCCGCCGCGATCGAGGTCGCCACGTCGCTGATCTCGCGGATGCGTCCGGTGATGCCGCCGATCGCCTCCACCGCCTGGCCCGTGGAGGCCTGGATGCGGGCGATCTGGCCCGTGATCTCGTCGGTGGCCCGGGCCGTCTGGTTGGCGAGTTCCTTCACTTCCGCCGCCACCACGGCGAAGCCCCGGCCCGCCTCGCCGGCGCGCGCGGCCTCGATGGTGGCGTTGAGGGCGAGCAGGTTGGTCTGGCCGGCGATCGTGCTGATCATCGCGACGACGTCGCCGATGCGCTGGGCCGCCTCGCTGAGGTCGCGCACGAAGGTCGCGGTCTGGCCGGCCTCGGACACCGCCTCGCGGGCGAGGGTGGCCGAGCCCTGGACCTGGCGGCCGATCTCGTCCACCGAGGAGCCGAGCTCCTCGGCCGCCGCCGCCACCGTGGTGACGTTGGAGGAGGCTTCCTCGGCCGCCGCCGCCACCGTGACGGAGCGGTGAGCGGTCTCGCCGGCATTGGCCGACATGCTGCCGGCGGTGGCCTGCAGCTGCGTCGCCGCCGTGCCCACCTGGGCCACGACACCGCCCACCGCCGCCTCGAACCGGTCGGCGAGGTCGTGCATGGTCCGCCGGCGCAGGGTCTCGGCCCCGGCCCGGGCCGCCTCGGTCTCGGCTTCGAGCGCGCGGGTGCGGATGATGTTGTCCTTGAAGACCTGGACGGCCCCCGCCATCGCGCCGATCTCATCGCGGCTTCCGGTGCCCGGCACGGTGATCGTCGCGTCGCCGTCGGCGAGGCGGCCCATGGCGTCGGTCATGCGGCGCAAGGGGCGGCTGACGCCGAGGGCGAGGCCGACGGCGGCGCCGGCCGCGATCAGCAGGGCGACGCCGACCAGGATCGCGGTGGTGAGGAGGGCCGTGTCGTAGGTGTCCTGAGCCTGCGCGCCGCTGGCGGCGGCCTTGCGCTCCTCGTATTCGACGAGCTTCTGGAGCGGGCCGAGCACCGCGTTCACGCCCGTCGACATCTCGATGTTGTAGATGCGCTGGCCCGCCGGGCCGTCGCCGGCCTTCACCAGCGCCATCACCGATTCCTGCAGCGCCTTGTAGGCGGTCCAGTTCGTCCGGAAGCCGTCATAGAGGGCGGCGGCCTCCGGCGATTTCGGCCGCGCGGCGAACGCGCTCTGGACGCCGTTCATCTCGGCTTCGCGCTTGGCGAGGGTCGCCGAGACCTCGTTGCGCAGCTCCGGCGTATCGGCGGTGATCAGCCGCGCGCCGTTGGTCCGGGTGCGCAGCACCAGCACCTGCATCTTGCCCAGCAGCTGCACGTTCGGGAGGCGTTCGTCGCGCATCTCCCGCGCCACCGCGTTCACGGCCCGCAGCTGCATCAGCGCCGATCCTCCGATCACCGCCACGAGACCGAAGACGAGGCCGAAGCTGAGGAACAGCTTGGTACGTATGGAGAGCGCGCGGAGGGACATGCGGCGAGGAGCCCGACTGGAGGAAGGCCTCGCATCATTCTGCACAGGCGTTAAAAATTTCCCCGAATCCGCCTGACAAGAGCGAAGTTCACCGCGAGTGACCATCCTTCACGGGCGTTTTAGATTGAATAGTCAGGGTGATAGTCTCCAGTTCGACTGATGGATGACCAGCGTCATTCCACGGCCGTCCGGGCTCTTCACCGACTGGCTCGTATAATCCGCCGTCCCTGAAATCCCGGCGTACTTGCCCGTTCCGCCGATGAAGACATGCGCGCCCTTGGTGCCCTTGGCCTCGTAGGTGGAGAAGATCTGATCGCCGTCGGCGTCGCTGTCGATGCAGGAGCCGCGGTTGAGCGCCTCGCTGCCAACGACCTCGCGCATCCCGATGCAGCGGGTGCCCATGTTGTCGAACATCGGGCCACCGGCGTCGTTCCGGGTGATTCCGGAGCTGTCGTAGGTCGTCACCGTGCGCTCCCCGAGCTTCATCGTGACGAAGGAGGAGGTGACGTAGGTGGTCGAGTAGCTGTCGGTGCCACTGCGTGGCAATTCGGCGGCATGCGCGAAGGGCGCGGCCAGCAAGGGCGCGGCCAGCACGGCCGCGGACAAAAAGACCCGATGTCGTGACATGTTGATCAAGCCTCCGTCTGAGAACAGGCGCAGAGACACTCGCATCGATTCGATGTCGAGCGATCATGATCGCGATGGAAATACATGACAACTGAAAAGTTCGGATCCTGTACTCGAAAACAGGTTTATCTCCCTGCTCGACACTGTCGATGAGCGCGCAGCGGGTGTTCTGTCCTAGCGGCAATCTTTGCGGGATTCGGCCGGACCGTTCCGTGGGTCAGGATCGGCCGAGGGCGGCCTCGATCAGCCGGACGCCGTCGGCGCTGTCCCACTCGGCCGGTCCCTTCATCACCCCGAGGGTGCAGCCCCGCCCGTCGACCAGCAGGGTCGTGGGCAGGCCCAGCGACCCTGTGGCCTTCTGGACCGCCGGCAGGACGCGCCCGCCCGGATCGGCGTAGTAGGCGAGCCGCGCGATGCCGTTCTGCTTGAGCCAGGCGGGCGGCGCGTCGAGGTTGCGGGTGTCGACGTTGATCGCCACCACCGCGAAATCCGGTCCGCCGAGGCGGGCCTGGAGCCGGTCGAGGGCCGGCATCTCGGCCTTGCAGGGCGCGCACCAGGTCGCCCACAGGTTCACGAGGCGCAGGCCGGTCACGCCCGCCAGGGTGGCCTCGGCGCCCTCCGGTCCCCGGAAGGCGAGGGCGGGCGCGGGCACCGGCGGGGCCGCGACCTGGAGGGCGGCGACCTCCCCCCGCGCCAGGGGCGCGATCCGGGCCGCCGCGGCGGCCGAGTCCGCGCAGGGGCCGGCGGAGTTGCCGCCGGTCGAGCCGGTCCCGTATACGGCAAGCCCCGCCGCGGATGCGGCGACGAGGACGGCCCCGGCGATCAGCGCGGATCGGCGGCCGGGCATCATCGTTGCGTCCGGGGACGGGCGGGCAGGGCGGCTGGAAGGACGTTTGAGAACATGAGCAACCGGATGTGGGGCGGGCGCTTCGCGAGCGGTCCCGCCGAGATCATGGAGGAGATCAACGCCTCCATCGGGTTCGACAAGCGCCTCGCGCCCCAGGACATCCGCGGCTCGCTGGCGCATGTGGCGATGCTGGGCGAGGCCGGCATCCTGCCAACCGCCGATGTGGCCGCGATTCAGGACGGTCTCAAGGCCGTGCGCGCGGAAATCGAGTCGGGCGGCTTCGTGTTCAGGCGCGAACTCGAGGACATCCACATGTCCGTCGAGAGCCGCCTCACCGAGATCGTCGGCCCGGCGGCCGGGCGCCTGCACACGGCGCGCTCGCGCAACGACCAGGTCGCCACCGACATGAAGCTGTGGGTGCGCGACACCCTGGACGGCCTCGACGCGCAGGCGGCCGATCTGCAGCGGGCGCTCGCCGAGAAGGCCCTGGCCCATGCCGGCACGGTGATGCCGGGCTTCACCCACCTGCAATCGGCCCAGCCCGTCACCTTCGGGCACCATTGTCTCGCCTACGTGGAGATGCTGGCCCGCGACCGCGGCCGGTTCCGCGATGCCCGCGCCCGTCTGAACGAGTGCCCGCTCGGCGCCGCGGCGCTCGCCGGCACCTCCTTCCCCATCGACCGGCACGCCACGGCCGCGGCCTTGGGCTTCGACCGGCCGACCGCGAACTCCCTCGATTCCGTGGCCGACCGCGACTTCGCCCTGGAATCGCTCGCCGCCGCCTCGATCTGTGCCGTCCATCTCTCGCGCTTCGCCGAGGAGCTCGTGGTCTGGACCTCGGCCCAGTTCAACTTCGTGAAGCTCTCCGACGGCTACACCACCGGCTCGTCGATCATGCCCCAGAAGCGCAACCCGGACGCGGCGGAGCTGGTGCGGGCGAAATCCGGCCGGGTCATCGGCGCGCTCACGGGCCTGCTCATCGTGATGAAGGGCCTGCCGCTCGCCTATTCGAAGGACATGCAGGAGGACAAGGAGGGCACCTTCGACGCCCTCCAGGCGCTCTCCCTGTGTCTGGCCGCCATGACCGGCATGGTGCGCGACCTCGAGCCCAACGCTCCCGTGCTCGCCCGCGCCGCCGGCTCCGGTTACGCCACGGCGACGGATCTGGCCGACTGGCTGGTGCGCGAGCTCGGCCTGCCGTTCCGCGAGGCGCACCACGTCACCGGCCGCCTCGTCGGCGCGGCCTCCGCCCGCAATGTCGGGCTGGAGGAGCTCTCGCTGCCCGAGATGCAGGCGGCCGAGCCGCGGATCACGCAGGCGGTCTACGCCGTGCTCGGCGTCGAGAACTCGGTCTCGAGCCGCACCAGCTACGGCGGCACCGCGCCGGACAACGTGCGCTCGCAGGCGAGAAGCTGGATCGCGGCGCTCGGGCAGGCCTGAGGCGAAAAGAACCGGGCTCGGGGCAGGTGCGTTCACGGCTCAGCTATGTGATGCTGTGTAGGACCCTGACCCGAGCCCCTCGGAGATCTTCCCATGCCGTCTGAATGCTGGATTGCGCCGGATGACGTGCCCGCCCTCGCGGCCGAGGCCACGGCCCTGATCGACGCGGCCCTGAGCCGCCTGCCCGAAGCCGACCGGGCCGCGTTCTGGGCCTCGGTGCGCAAGTGCTACAACACGCCCTACAACGACCCGAAGCCCCGCGCGCTGCCGCGCCTGCAGGTGTCCGAAGCGACCGAGGCGGCGGGTCCAGCCCCCACGGTGGGTCCTTCCCTGTCGACGCTGGCCGCCCCCGCCCTCGCGAGCGTGATGGCGGCGCTGCCGGGCGTCTTCTCCGCCGAGCCCCACGCCGCCTGAGGGCTGCGGGACGCGCAATCCTGAAACCGGCGCCCCGCGGCGCCGCACATCCGGACGGCCGGCCGGGTCTCCCGGCCCGGCGATGTCCCGAAGGGTCTTCCATGATTCCTGTTCTGCGACACGGCCTCCGGCTCGGGGCCGCCCTCCTCGTCCTGTCCGGTTCCGCCGCCCTCGTCGGCGCCCCCCATCCCCTCGCGCTCGGCCAGGCCCGGGCACAGACCCAGGCACAGGCCCAGGAGGCCGCCCCCGAGGAGGCGGAGGCTCCGGGACGCAAGAAATCGCGCCGGGGGCGCGAGCGGGCGTCGAAGGCTGCCGTGACGGCGCCCGGCATGCAGCAGGCGACGCCGGTGGCGATCTTCGGCGACTGGAACGTCTTCGCCAACGGCCAGGGCAAGACCCGCGTCTGCTACGCCATCGCCCAGCCGCAGACGCGCTCGCCCAAGACCCTGAAGCGCGACACGGCCTACCTCTTCGTCACCGTGCGCAAGGCCGAGAACGTCGCCAACGAGGTCGCGGTGATGCTGGGCTTCCCCGCCAAGCCCGCCGGCAGCCAGGCCAAGGCCAATGCGGGCCCGGCGCCCACCGACCCGACCCTGAACCTCGGCGCCACCCGCTACGGCCTCGTCACCAAGGACAACAACGCCTGGCTCCAGAACCCGGCGGAGGAGACCCGCGTGGTCACCGAGATGACGCGCACGCCGAAGCTCCAGATCAAGGCCACCTCGCTGCGCGGCAATCCCACCCAGGACGACTACGCCCTGGCGGGGTTCGGCGACGCGATGAAGCGCGCCCGCGAGGAGTGCAAGTAAAGGGGACTACGTCACCGCCCGGGCCGCCTCGGCCCGGATCGCCGCGAGGGTGAGATGGGCCGGCGGGCCGTCGCCGGCGAGGTTCAGCCCGTCGGCCCCGGTGGCGAGGAGGAGCGACAGCGCTTCCCGCAGCGAGGCCCCGGACGCGATCGCGGGGGCGTCCGCCAGGGCGCCGGGGCTCGCCAGGCTCCCGGCGGCGAGGAGGGCGAGGCGGCGCAGCGCCCGGTCCTGCCCGACGAAGCCGGCGGCGAAGGCGTCGGCCGGGGCGGCGAGGAGGCGTTCGGGGCGGTCGGCCTGGACGATGCGGCCCGCGCGCATGAGCACGACGCGGTCGCCCATCCGCATCGCTTCGTCGATGTCGTGGGTGACGATCAGCACGGTCTTGCCGAGGCGGCGCAGGATGGCCCCGATCTCGGCCTGCAGGCGATCGCGGGCGACGGGGTCCACCGCACCGAAGGGCTCGTCCATGAGAAGGACCGGCGGGTCGGCCGCCAAGGCCCGCGCGACGCCGACGCGCTGGCGCTGGCCGCCGGACAGTTCGTGCGGGCGGCGCCCCCGGTACTGCGCCGGATCGAGACCGACGAGGTCGAGCATCGCGTCGACCCGCTCGGCGATCCGGGTGCGGGTCCAGCCGAGCAGGCCCGGCACGGTGCCGACGTTGTCGGCGACGCTGCGGTGGGGAAACAGGCCGACGCCCTGGAGCACGTAGCCGATGCGCCGGCGCAGGGCGACGGGATCGCCCTGCATCACGTCCTGGCCGGCGACCAGGACGCGGCCGGCATCCGGCTCGACCAGCCGGTTGACCATGCGGAGCGTCGTGGACTTGCCGCAGCCGGACGGGCCGATCAGGGCGCAGACGCTGCCCTCGGCGACGGCGAGATCGAGGGCGTCGACCGCGGGGCGCTCGGCGCCGGGAAACCGCTTGCTGACACCTTCCAGGCGGATCACGGGGCCCTGGCCGGCGCGCGGTCCGGCGGCCGGCCCCTCAGCAGCCCTTGCACTCAGCAGCCCTTGCAGATCGAGCCCATGGTGGTGCGCATCTTGGTGTCCCAGGCCTTGTCGCGGGCGGCGGAGGCGCGCTGCGCCTTGGCCATGTCGCCCTCGGTGGAGGCGCGGGTATAGGGGGCCTTGCCCGAATCCGCGCGGCCCGGCGGCTTGGTCACGCCGGTCGGGGCGACGTTGCGCTGGGGCGTGCCCGAGGACGGCTGAGCCAGGACCGGTGCGGCGCCGAGGACGAGGGCCAGGACGGAGGCGGCGACGATGCGGGACATGATGGCGGGGAATCCCTGACAGGTGACGCGGTGCCGGGACGACCGAACGTGACGAGTCCCGCGACCCGCTGATCCCATGCGTCTACGACGGGGACCGCTCAGGATTATGGCATCTCGGCCGCACGGCGCGAAGGACGGGCCGGGCAGCGCGTGCGAAATGGCACCCGCCCCGGGCGACATCGGATCGGACCGTGATCACGGTCCGCTGAGGAAGCCGATCCGCTCCCGCGCCGGCTGGCCGAGCCAGAGCAGGGCGGCGCCGATCACGAGGGCGATCAGGGCGGCCGGCGCCAGGGTCAGGGGCAGGACCAGGATCTTCCACAGCCAGGGGGCGACGCTTTCCACCGTGCCCTGGAGCGCGTTCGCCCGGTCCTTGAACAGGGTGAAGGCGAGGTCGCTGACGCTGGTGACCCGCAGGCTGTTGTTCGCGATGGAGCGGGCTCCGTCGTAGACGAGGCAGACGAAGCCCGCCGCGAGGAAGACGAGGCCGAGGAAGCGGCTGAGGAAACGGACCATCGCACCCGATCGCACCCGCCGGCATCCGCGCCGGCTGAAGGGCTGAGTAGGAGGGCGCGCCGACGGGCGCAAGCCACCGATCTCCAGGCCGCGGGTGCCCCGCTGGCCGGGCCTGCCGGCCGCGCGGTTTGCGCCGGCTCGCGATCGCGCCATATGCGGGCAGGGGGCCGCGCGGCAGGCGGGGTCCGGCCGCAACCCGAGACCCGACCCGAGCCCATGCGCGACGCCTCCACGCTCCCCAATTCCTTCGACCCCGATTCCTTCGACCCCAGTTCCGTCGATCCCTTGCCGGCACCCGGCGAGACCGCACCGCCCCTCGGTCTGGTGATCTTCGATTGCGACGGGGTGCTCGTCGACAGCGAGCCGATCAGCCTGGCGCGCCTGACGGCCGGTCTCAACCGCATCGGCGTCCCCATCGACGTCGAGACCGTGCGGGCGCGCTTCGCCGGCACCTCGATGGCCTCGATCATGGGGCACATCGCGCAGGATTACGGGATCACGGCGCCGGAAGGCTTCGTCGAGGCGGTGAAGGCGGACACCCTGCGCGCCTTCGACACGGAACTGCGCGCCGTCGCGGGCGTCGCCGCGGCGGTGTCCGCCCTCCGCCTGCCCACCTGCGTCGCCTCCAGCAGCGACCCCGTGCGCCTGCGCCATTCCCTCGGGCTCACCGGGCTGCTGCCCCTGTTCGAGGGACGGATCTTCTCCTCGACCATGGTGGCGCGGGGCAAGCCGGCGCCGGACCTGTTCCTGCACGCCGCCGCCACGATGGGCATGGCGCCCGAGGCCTGCCTCGTCATCGAGGACAGCGTGCCCGGAGTCACGGCGGCCCGCGCCGCCGGCATGCGCGTCGTCGGCTTCAGCGGCGGCGGCCACTGGACGCACGACCCGGCCGCCGCGGACCTGACCCGGGCCGGCGCGGCCCGGATCTTTCGCGATTACCGGGACCTCGCCGCCGTCATCGCGGCTGCCTGAAGAGGGTTGCGAAGGAAGCGCGCGCGCCGGGAACCGAGCGGGGCCGTTTCTGCCACGGACTGTGCTGCATTCGGAAGATCGATCCGTTGACGAAACGCAGCGGGATGAGCATCTTTGAGACGTTCGGTGACGCCAGTTCGCGTCGCCGGGCCGCGGTGATTTGAACTGTGTAGCTTGCGCCGCGTCATCAAACGCTAAAGCACCGCGATGCGCTCGCGCCTCGTGGTCCTTCTTGGAAAGGATGACTTGCCGTGACTGTCTGCAACGCACCCTTGCTGTGGAGCGATGTCGTGCTCCTCCGAACCTCGGATCTCCGGTCCCAACGCGGCTGCTGTCGAGGCTGACCGCCCCGTCGCGTCCCACCGTTCGTCTTTCGCCGGCTCCGCGCCGGCCACCGGAGTCCTTGTCATGCCCCATCTTCAGATCGAGGCCGAGCGGGCGCTGAATCGCCTGCACGCGGTCCCCAGCTTCGTGGATCACCGGGCGGAGCGCGCCCGCAACCGCCTCCATGCCGAGCCCGCCCCGGCCCGGATCATCGAGGTCGGCGAGGTCACCGCCGGGATCGCCGTCCCGGAACCCGGCGGCGTGCGCTTCTTCTCGTCGAGCCGCGACTTCGCCCCCCTCGACGGCACGGTCTTCCGCAGCGTCGAGCAGGCGGCCCGCGCCGCCCGGGACCGGTTCCGCAGCCGGACCCGTCCCGCCGCCGGCGGGCGGGCGCCCCGGTTCCAGGCGGTCTGACGGGGTCGGGCCGCCCGCCTTAGACCGGCCAGGCCGCGTCGCGGTAGGCCCCGTCCCAGAACAGGTATTCGAGGCGGGTGGCCTGGGCGTAGGCGTGGTGCATGCGCGCCCGGACCTCCGACGAGGCGCCCCGGGCCGCTTCGTCGGTGGCCGCGATCATGGCGGCCACCGCCTGGGCGAAGTCCTCGCCCGCATAGGTGTCGATCCAGGCGCGGTACGGGTTGTCGGCCCGCGCCCGGGAGACGATGTCCCGGCCGATCTCGGCATAGATCCAGAAGCACGGTAGCAGCGCGCCGAGCACCACTTCGTAGGGCTCCGCATAGGCGGTGGCGACGAGGTAGGAGACGTAGTGGTCGCAGGGCGGCGAGAGCGGGGTCTTGGCGAAGGTCTCGGCGTCGATGCCGTAATCGCGGAAGAAGCCGCCGTGGAGCGAGCGCTCCACCACGATGGCGGTCTCGGCCGCCCGGGCGAACTGCACCATCCGGTCCGGGTTCGGCGCCTTCGCGGCGGCCAGCGCCAGGGCGCGGCCGAAGCCCACGAGGTAGTGCGCGTCCTGCACGATGTAGTGGATGAAGCGCGCCCGGGTCAGGGTGCCGGCGGCGAGCTCGGCGTTGAAGGGCATGGTGCGGATCGCCTCGTAGGCCTCCGCGTTGCGCGTCCAGGCTTCGGACGAGAACGTCGTCATGTCCGGCTCTCCCGCTCGAAGGACAGGGCGACGCCGTGGCGGACGCGGGCTCCCGGCGCCAGCAGGCGCTGCGAATCCCGATCCTTGAGGTCGCCGGCAAAGCCCGCCCAGTCGGCGTGCCCGGTCCAGCATTCCAGCGAGAGGAACGGGGCCGTCGGCTTGGTCCAGATCGCGAGGTGGGGGAAGTCCGACACCGCGAGGCGGATCGCCGTGCCGTCGGGTCCGGTGAAGCGCATCCAGGCGCTGGCCGCATCCCGGAGGACCAGGGCCTCGCTGAAGAGCGCCGGATCGAGGGGCAGGGTGTCGCCCTCGAGGGGAATCGGCCGCTCGTCGCGCAGGAGCAGGCCGCCCGGCCCGACCTCCGGTGCGAAGGGGCGCTCCGGGTGCTCGAAGCGGACCGCGTAGCCGCCTCCGGCCGCGCGGGTGCCGCCGGCGAAGGGCCAGGGGAAGGCCGGGTGGAACCCGAGCCCGTAGGGCAGGGGCACCGTGTCGGTGTTCTCGATCCAGATCTCGAAATCGAGGAGCCCGGGGCCGACCCGCGCGGTGATGTCGAGGCGGAAGGCGTAAGGGTAGTGCACCCGGGTCTCTTCGCTGTCAGTGAGGCGCAGGCTCACGCCATCCTCGGAGCGCTCGATCACCGTGAAGGGCAGGTCGCGGGCGAAACCGTGCTGGGGCATCGGGTAGGCCGCGTCGCCCACATGGACCGCGCCGTCGGTCGAGGCGCCGACCACCGGGAAGAGCCAGGGCGCGTGCCGGTTCCAGTGCGCGGGGTCGCCGCTCCAGAGATACTCGCGGCCTCCGACCTGCCAGGAGACGGGCTCGGCCCCGTCGGCGTCGATGACCGCCCGCGTGCCGTCGCCGGCCGTGATCGTGATCCGTTCGCCCATCTGCGTCCTGTCGTCCGGCTGGCCGCCCCCAGCGCGAGGGCGGCGGGATGAGGTCCTCAGCGTGCCTTCAGTACCGCCCGGCAGGCGGCGGGAAGCGCCGCCATCGTCATCGGCGGCCTCGGGCGCGGCGGCTTCGTCGCGGGCTTCGGGTTCATGATCGCGTCGCTGAACCAGTAGGCCAGCTCCTCGCCGCAACCGTCGCCGGAGGGCGGCGGCGCCTGGTCGCCGCACTGGTCCTGGCCCGCCGGGCAGGCGAGGCGGATGTGATAGTGGTAGTTGTGCCCGTACATCGGCCGGACCTTCGAGAGCCAGGCGCGGTCGCCGCCGGCCTCGCGGCACAGGGCCTTCTTGATCGCCGGGTTGACGAAGATGCGCGCCACCTCGCGCTCCTGCGCCGTCATCCGGATCAGCTTGAGGTGCTCGGGGGTCCAGACCTGCGGGTCGATGTCGAGGCGGTCGGGACGGACCACGTTGGTGGCGGAGGTCTCCTCGCGCTCGGCCCGGCTCATGCGGTGGTCGGGCATCGGGGTCAGCCAGATGTCGGCGTCGAGGCCGAGCTGGTGGGAGGCGTGGCCGGTGAGCATCGGGCCGCCGCGGGGCTGCGACATGTCGCCGACGAGGAGGCCGTTCCAGCCGATGCGGGGCGCCTTGGCGGCCAGGCGTTCCAGGAACTCCACGAGGGGCGGGGTGCCCCACATCCGGTTGCGCGACAGGCGCATCACCTGCCAGTTCGGCCCGTCGACGGCCAGCGCCTCGCCGCCGGAGAAGCAGCCCTTGGCATAGGAACCGTAGGCGTGGGCGGGGCCCGGCGCCGGGGTGGAGGCGCGGCCGAACAGGGCTTTCGCCGGCGTGTCCGGCGCGTCCGGGTTGGCGAGCGGCGGCAGGGGCTTCGGGTTGACGCTGCCCCGGTCCTGGGCCTGGGCGGGCAGGCAGAGGCCGAGAAGCAGGAACGTCGCGAGGCGAAGGCGAAGGGTCAGCGGAGGGCTCCCGGGATCGCGTCCCCGCCGGGCGGGGCGCCGAGGATCTTTGACAGGCGAGGATCTTTGACAGGCGAGGGATCTTTGACAGGCGAGGGATCGAGGACAGGCGAGGAGTCGAAGTCTCGCGCCCACGCTAGTCCATCGGGGATCGCCCCGTCGAGGGTCCGCGGCGCCGCCCTACTCCACCGGCGCCACGGCGATCCGGATCGTGTCGGCGGGCGCGCCGCTGACCAGGAGGGTGATCGGCGCGGTGCCGAGCTGGAACCGCACGCTCTTGGCGAGCATCGGGCAGCCGGGGCGCATCGTGCTGGCAGTCGCGGGGCGCGTGGTCTGGCCGTCCTGGCTGACATCGATCCAGGCCCGGTCCGACAGGGTGATCTGATACGCGCCGGGGGCGAGCGGCGCCTCGAGGTGCAGCGCGCCGCCGTAGGAGCCGGGCATCGGCTCCCGCGAGGGCGCGAAGGGCGGGGCGACCTCGCCCTGCGGCTTCAGGACGAGGATCGCGGCCGGCATCGCGGCCGGCAAGGTGCCGCCGGCCTCGACCCGCGGCAGGCTCGCGGCCGAGAACCAGGCCTGTTCACGCAGGAGCGACCAGTCGAACCGGGTGCAGGCCGTCGGGTCCGCGGCCGGCAGGGCGCCGGGCTCGCGGGATGGCGGCTCCTGCGCCCAGGCCACGGGGGCGGACAGGGTGAGGAGCGCGATCGCGGTGAGACGGCGCATCGTCCTCAATCCACCGCGACCAGCACGTCGGAGGACTTCACCACGGCATAGGCCTCGCCGCCGACGCTCAGCTTCAGGCTGTCGACGGATTCGTTGGTGATCGAGGCGGTGACCAGCTGGCCGCCGGCGATCTCGATCTTCACGTGGGCCGTGGTGGCGCCCTTCTCGACCGAGACGACCTTGCCCTTGAGGACGTTGCGTGCGCTGATCTTCATGGCGACGGATTCCCTGTTCTTGGTCCCGGCCCGGACGAATGGGGCCGGCGCGGCGGGACGATGCCGTCCGGGCCGGCGCGGTGCAAGCCGTCCGGATGCAACCCAGCACCGGAGCCCACGCGACCGTGATCGGCTCACGGAGCCTCGTCCGCCTCCGGCGCGCTCTCCTCCTCCGAGACCCGGCGGCGCGAACCCCATTCGGCGAGGACCGCATTGAGGTCGTCGAGCACGAAGTGGCGGGCGCTGTCGCGGTCGTAGCCCTCGTCCAGCAGGGTGTCGTATTCGGTGAAGACGTGGCGCGCATAGGCCACGAGGGCGAGCCAGGCCGCGTTGTCCGGACGCGCGTTGCGCAGGCCGGGACTCGCCAGGGCGCGGTCGACCACGGCCTCCGTCTCGAATTCGGGCAGGCGCGGGGCGAGCCGCGCCAGGACCGCCGTCACGGCTTCCCGCCGGTTCATCGCCCGTCTCTCATCCGCGCCATCCTCCGCCCGCACCGCTCGGCCACGGGGTGC
The DNA here is from genome assembly GCF_053345175.1 of Methylobacterium sp. M6A4_1b. Lineage (NCBI taxonomy): Bacteria > Pseudomonadati > Pseudomonadota > Alphaproteobacteria > Hyphomicrobiales > Methylobacteriaceae > Methylobacterium > Methylobacterium sp. M6A4_1b. The sequence continues at coordinate 38,798 of NZ_JBKEZQ010000006.1, read as the reverse complement.
GCGACGACGCCGGAAAAGTCCACGCCCGCCGATCGGACCCGCGCGGCGCCGCCCGGTCGGCAGGCGGGCTCGCCTCCGAACCCGAGCCGGCGCGCGATTCGAGGCTGTTTACAATGTTTCTCGCCGCCCCGGCGGACTGGTCTGTGCCAAAAAGGGTTTTCGAGAGGGCCGCGGTCTTCGCCCCTCCGCAGAGACCACGTAGATAGTGCATTCCGACTGGCTGATGATTTGTCGTGAATTGTTCGATAATGAATTGGTGTCAAATGTTGAGGGTCGGGCTCGGGAGCCGGACCGCACACCACGTTGACGGACCCTCACGTGACCCAGGACAATTCCGTTCTCATCGTCTCGGACAGGCCCCAGCTCGCGGCCCTGCTCTGCCGCGCCGTCGAGAACGTGATCGCCTGCCGCTGCATCGAGCCGCGCGAGGCCCTGCCGGCGACGCTGCCCCTCGTCGCGGTGGTCGACGTCAACGGTGACCCGCGCCTCGCCGCCACCTGGATCGCCCGCTTCCACGGCTTCCGAATCGCCAGCCTGCAACTGACCAACCAGGCGCCCGCCACCCGCGGCCGGGCCGCCGCGGCCACGCGCACCCTGCCGGCGGACGCGCCCCGCACGACGGTCCTCGCCACCCTGTTCGCCCTCGTGGACACCTGGCAGGCGGCTCGCCGGAACGCCGTCGCCGCCCCGGTCCGGAAGGTCCGCGACATCGCCGAACGGGCGCGGGCCGCCGTTGGCCTGGTGGCGGGCGCGTTCCAGGCCGCCGGAACCGGACGCCCCCTCAGCCCCGAGGAGATCGATACCGGGACGGAGCTGATCCTGGAGGCCGTCTCGGATTCCGGCATCCGCACCTGGCTCGACGTCATCCAGAGCCACGACCAGCATCTCTACCAGCACTCCCTCAGCGTCGCCGGCTATGCCGCCGCCTTCGGGGCCGGCCTGCGCCTCGCCCGCGCCGACCAGAAGCGCCTGGCGCGCGCCGCCCTGCTGCACGACGTCGGCAAGGCGAAGATCCCCCTGGCGATCCTGAACAAGCCCGGCCGCCTCACGGACGAAGAGATGACGGTGATGCGCACGCATCCAGTGATCGGCGCCGACCTCCTCGCGGCCCAGGGCGGCTTCGACGAGGCGACCCTCGGGGTGGTGCGCTACCACCACGAGATGCTCGACGGCAGCGGCTATCCCGACGGTCTGAAGGGGGCGGCGATCCCCGACCTCGTGCGCCTCGTCACGATCTGCGACATCCACTCGGCCCTGACCGAGCGGCGCCCCTACCGCGATCCGCTGCCCCACGCGGAGGCCTATGCCCTGATGCAGGGCATGCTGCCCAAGCTCGACGCCGACCTCCTGGGGGCGTTCCGGCGCATGGTGCTCCAGGGCGTGCTCGACGACGCCGTCGCCTGAGGCCCGCGCCCCGGGACCGGTCCGCGGTCCGGATCGAGCCGGGCGGTGAAAATCCTGGCATCATAATGCCTGTCGAACGGGATCATCTCCCGATGCGGTGCAGACCGGAGAGATCCTCTCCCGGGTGCCGCGCATTCAAAAGAACGTTTCATTGATTCTCGGGCGTGCAACGGGCACGTTTTCGACAGATCGGAGCCACGGGAAATCCGTGGCCCAACCTGTTTTTCCAGAGCGAAGATCTTCGGAATGTCCAGTGCCGACCGACGCTCGTCTTGAGCGGTGGTGCAGGCACGTCCGGATGTCTTGGCGCTTACGAGAGTCGTCCCATGTCGCTGCCCCGCATCGTCGGCTTCACCGCCAATCTCCAGCGCCCCTCCAAGACCCGTGCGCTCGCCGAATCCCTGGCCAAGGCGGTCGGCGCGCATCTGCGGGCCGACATCCGCCTGTTCGACATGCTGGATGCCGGCACCGGGCTCGGCGCGGCCTGGTCGCGGGACCTGCTGCCGCTCCCGGCCCGCCGCATCGTCGAGGCCATCGAGGGCGCCGACGCGCTCATCGTGGGTTCGCCGGTCTACAAGGGCGCCTATACGGGCCTGTTCAAGCACCTGTTCGACTTCGTCGACCCGGCGGCCCTGGTGGGCAAGCCCGTGATCCTGTCGGCCACCGGCGGCGGTCCGCGCCACGCCCTCGTGGTCGAGCATTCCCTGCGCCCGCTCTTCGGGTTCTTCAGCGCCCACACCATCCCGAGCGCGGTCTACGGCTCGGACGCGGATTTTCGCGACGGCGTCCTCGTCGACCCGGGCGTGAAGGCCCGCATCGGCGACGCGGCGGGCCAACTCGCGGACCTGCTCCAGGCGCGGGCCGCCCGCGCCGGGACGCCGGAGGCCGCGGCCCCCGTCGCCGCCTTCGCCAGCGCCGGCTGAAGGCGGTCCGGCGATGCTCTCCCGACGCCACCTCGTCGCCGGCGCCCTCGCGGCGGCCGCCCTGCCCGGACCGGCGATCCGGGCGGCCCGGGCCGCCGAGGGCGGCACCTTCCGGATCGGCTACCAGAAGAACGGCATCCTCGTCGTCGCCAAGCAGCAGGGCACCATCGAGCAGGCGCTCAAGCCGCTCGGCGTGTCCGTGCGCTGGACCGAGTTCTCGTTCGGACCTCCCGTCCTCGAGGCTCTGGGCATGGGCGCCATCGATTTCGGCCAGACCGGCGCGCCGCCCCCGGTCTTCGCCCAGGCCGCGGGCAACACCCTGCTCTACGTGGCGGCCCAGGATGCCGGCGGCTCCGGCGAGGCCATCCTGGTGCCGCAGGGCTCGTCCCTGACGGCGCTCGCCGATCTCAAGGGGAAGCGCGTCGCCTTCGCCAAGGGGTCGAGCGCGCATTACCTCGTCGTCCGCGCGCTCGAGAAGGCCGGGCTGACCTACGCGGACATCGAGCCCGTGACCCTGGCGCCCGCCGATGCGGCGGCCGCCTTCGCGCGCGGCGCCGTCGACGCCTGGGCGATCTGGGACCCCTACTTCGCCATCGCCGAGCGCCAGCCCGGCACCCGCATCCTGGCCAGCGCCGCCGAGATCGAGAAGCCCACCAACTTCTTCCTCGGCAACCGGGACTTCACGCAGGCGAACGCCCCCGTGGTCCAGGCGGCGGTCTCCGCCCTGGCCGAGGTCGCGGCCTGGTGCGAGGCGCATCGCCCGGAGGTCGCCGCCCTGCTCTCGAAGGGCACCGGCGTGCCCCTCGACGCGACCCGGCGGGCCGTCGACCGCAGCGTCTACGTGATCGCGCCGCTCTCCGAGCCGGTCATCGCCGGCCAGCAGCGCGTGGCCGACCGCTTCCAGGCCCTGGGCCTGATCGCCAATCCCATCCGCGTCCGCGATGCCGTGTGGACCCCGCCGGCTCCCCCGGCGAGCAAGGGCTGACCCTGCCATGACCCCATCCCTCGGCATCCGCACCCTCGAGCGCCTGACGCCCTGGCTGGTGCCGGCCGCGATCCTGCTCGGCTGGCAGGTCGCCGCCTCCACCGGCCTCGTCTCCACCCGGTTCATGCCGGCGCCCTCCGGCGTCCTTGCGGCGGGCTGGCAGGCCGCGCGCAGCGGCGAGCTCTGGACCAACCTCTCGATCAGCTTCGCCCGGGCGGCCGTCGGCTTCCTCATCGGCGGCGGCATCGGCTTCGCGCTCGGCCTCGCCAACGGGCTGTCGCGGCTCTCCGAGCGCCTCACCGACACGACGCTGCAGATGATCCGCAACATCCCGCACCTGTCGCTGATCCCGCTCGTGATCCTGTGGTTCGGCATCGACGAGGAGGCCAAGCTCTTCCTCGTGGCCATCGGGGTGTTCTTCCCCGTCTACGCCAACACCCTGCACGGCATCCGCTCGGTGGACCCGCAGCTCGTCGAGATGGGCCGGGTCTACGGCATGTCGCCCACCACCCTGTTCCGGCGCGTGGTCCTGCCCGGCGCGCTGCCGTCGATCTTCGTGGGCCTGCGCTACGCGCTCGGCATCATGTGGCTGACGCTGATCGTCGCCGAGACGATCTCGGCCTCCTCCGGCCTCGGCTACATGGCCATGCAGGCCCGCGAGTTCATGCTGGTGGACGTCGTGGTGCTGGCCATCGTGATCTATGCCGGCCTCGGCAAGGCCGCCGACGCCGTGACCCGGCTGCTGGAGCGGCGGTTCCTGGCCTGGAACCCGGCCTACCGGAACGCGTGAGGCGCCGGCGGCGCCGCGCCGGGAGCCCGCACCCCCCTCTCCCAGATCCCATCTCCAGATCCGACGGTCCCCTCCATGCTCGCCACCGCCCATCGCGTCCTCGAGGACACCCGGACCCGTGAGCCGGACGCCCGCGCCGTCGCCGCGCCGAAGGCGACCCGCGCCGCGGCGCCGCCCGCGCCGTCCTCGACCGGCATCGGCGTCACCATCCGGGACCTCAGGAAGGCCTTCGACGGCCACACGGTGATCGAGGGACTCGACCTGCACATCCCGGCCGGGCAGTTCGTGGCCGTGGTCGGGCGCTCGGGCTGCGGCAAGAGCACCCTGCTGCGCCTGATCCTCGGCCTGGAGCAGCCGAGCGCCGGCCGCATCGCCCTCGAATCGCGCGCGGTGCGCACGCCGCCGAAGCGGATCATGTTCCAGGAGCCGCGCCTGCTGCCCTGGGCCCGGGTCGTCGACAACGTGGCGGTGGGCCTCGGCGAGGGCGGCCCCAGGGCGGAGCGCCGCGCCCGGGCCGAGGCGGCGCTGGCCGAGGTCGGCCTCACCGAGAAGGCCGGCAACTGGCCCGCGACCCTGTCGGGCGGCCAGCGCCAGCGGGTGGCGCTGGCCCGCGCCCTCGTCAGCCACCCGGGGCTCCTCGCCCTCGACGAACCCCTCGGCGCGCTGGACGCCCTGACCCGCATCGACATGCAGGCGATGATCGAGCGCATCTGGCAGGCGCAGGGCTTCACCGCGATCCTCGTCACCCACGACGTCGCCGAAGCCGTGGCGATGGCCGACCGCATCCTCGTGGTGGAGGCCGGCCGCATCGCCCTCGACGTCGCCGTGGACGTGCCGCGCCCCCGCCGGCGGGGCGATGCCGACCTCGCGGCCCTGGAAGGCCGCATCCTCGACCACCTGTTGTCCGAGCGCGCGCCGTCCTGAGCGCCGCCTCTAACCGCAAGAGAGTTTTCCCATGACCGGACAGACCGACGTACTCTGGTTCCTCCCGACCCACGGCGACGGCCGCTATCTCGGCGCCCAGGAAGGCGCCCGCGACGTCTCGATCTCGTATCTCCGCCAGATCGCCCAGGCGGCCGACGAGCTCGGCTATTACGGCGTGCTCCTGCCCACCGGCCGCTCCTGCGAGGATTCCTGGGTGGTGGCCTCGGCCCTGGCGCCGCTCACGAAGCGCCTGCGCTTCCTCGTCGCCGTCCGCCCCGGCCTGCAGGAGCCGTCCATGGCCGCCCGCATGGCCGCGACCCTCGACCGGATCTCGGACGGGCGCCTGCTCATCAACGTCGTCACGGGCGGCGACCCCGTCGAGCTGCGCGGCGACGGCGTCTTCCTCGACCACGACGAGCGCTACGTCGTGACGGACGAGTTCCTGCACATCTGGCGCGGGCTGATGTCCGGCGAGACGGTGTCCTACGAAGGCAAGCACCTCAAGGTGCAGGAGGGCCGGGTGATCTTCCCGCCCGTGCAGACGCCCTATCCGCCGCTGTACTTCGGCGGCTCCTCGCCGGCCGGCATCGAGGTCGCGGCCGAGCATTGCGAGGTCTACCTGACCTGGGGCGAGCCCCCGGCGGGTGTGGCCGAGAAGATCGCCAAGGCGCGGGAGGCCGCCGACCGCAGGGGCAAGACCTTCTCCTACGGCATCCGCCTGCACGTCATCGTGCGCGAGACGGAAGGGGAGGCCTGGGCCGCTGCCGAGAACCTGATCTCGCGCCTCGACGACGAGACCATCGCCAAGGCCCAGGCGACCCTGAAGCGCCAGGATTCCGTGGGCCAGAGCCGCATGATGGCCCTGCACGGGGGCGACCGCACCAAGCTCGAGGTCTCGCCGAATCTCTGGGCCGGCGTCGGCCTCGTGCGCGGCGGCGCCGGCACCGCCCTGGTCGGCTCGGCCGATCAGGTCGCCGACCGGATGAAGGAGTACATCGACCTCGGCATCGACCGCTTCATCCTCTCGGGCTACCCGCACCTGGAGGAGGCCTACCGCTTCGCCGAGCTGGTCTTCCCCAAGCTCCCCCTGCGCGCCACCACCGGCGTCGGCCCGAGCAACGCCCGCAACAACGGTCCGTTCGGCGAGGTCATCGCCAACGACATCGTGCCCAGCCGCCGCATCGCGGCGCATTGAGCGAGCCCTCTCCTCGCAGAACGAGCCGCCTTCCCTCCCCCTCGTGGGGAGGGACCGAGGGTGGGGGCGCCGCCGCTGGCCTCCGCCCCTCGAGCGTCACCCGACCACCCCCACCTCCAACGCCTCCCCACAGGGGGGAGGAGGGTCCCGACACGAGGAGGATTTCCCCCATGCCCGCCGCCACCCGCGTTCTGTCCCTGCGCTCCGACGGCACCCGCCGCGCCTGGATCCTCCTCACCACCCTGGCGCTCCTGACCGTCGGCGCGCTCCACGCCCGCGCGGACGAGAAGGTGATCCGGATCGGCTACCAGAAATACGGCACCCTGGTCCTCCTCAAGGGCAAGGGCCTGCTGGAGCAGCGCCTGAAGCCGCTCGGCTACCGCGTCACCTGGGCCGAGTTCCCCTCGGGGCCGCCCCTGATGGAGGCGCTGAACGCCGGGGCCGTCGATCTCGGCTCGGCCGGCGAGGCGCCCCCGATCTTCGCCCAGGCCGCCAACCCGGACCTGCTCTATGTCGGCCACGAGCCGGCCGCCCCCAAGGGCGAGGCGATCCTGGTGGCGAAGGACGGCCCGATCCGGACGGTCGCCGACCTGCGCGGCAAGAAGATCGCCCTCAACAAGGGCTCCAACGTCCACTACTTCCTGGTCCGGGCCCTGGAGCAGGCGGGCGTGCCCTACGAGGCGGTGACCCCGACCTTCCTGGCGCCGGCCGACGGGGCCGCCGCCTTCGCGCGGGGGGCCGTCGATGCCTGGGCGATCTGGGACCCCTACCTCGCCTCGGGCGAGCGCAGCACCGGCGGGCGCATCCTCGTCGACGGCACCGACCTCGTGCCGAACCGACAGTTCTACCTCTCGACCCGCGCCTACGCGGCGGCCAACGGCCCGGCCCTCGACGCCACGCTCGCGGCGATCGGCGAGATCGACGCCTGGGCCAAGGAGAACACCGACGCGGTGGCGGCCGAGCTCGCCCCCTCCGTCGGCATCCCGGCGCCGATCCTCACGGTGGCCCTGCGCCGCCTCACCTACGGGGTCACGCCCCTGAACGCCGAGACCACCGCCGACCAGCAGAAGGTCGCCGACACCTTCCACCGCCTCGGCCTGCTGCCGAAGCCCGTGGACGTGGCCTCGGCGGTGAGGAAGCCCGGGAGCTAGAGCGGCGTGGTTCCGGCCACGTCGGGCGGCACATCTCTGGATTGAGATTTCGTGGGTCGAGCGCTACCGTGCCGTCGGTTCCGACGTGAACCGACGGCATCCAATCCACGGGGGGCACGTGAAGGGTCGGACATTCGTCCTCCTGTTCGTGGGAGTGGTCTTGGTCACGCTCGACACCCTGATCGCTGTACCGTTATGGGCGCTCCAGGCCGCCGCGCCGGCGATCACGAAGCCACCCCTCGTCCAAGGGCTGCCGGATCGTTTCGCCGAGGCCGACATCGCCTTCCGGGCGCGCGTCGCCGACATCTTTCCGCCCGGGTTTCCCGAGGCCGACCTGATCCGGCGTCTAAGCGCCGAGGGCTTCGCCCAGCACTCCACCGGGGCTTCGGACACGCCCGAGACGCGATGGGCCTTTGTCCGGTTGCCGATGTCGGCCTGCGTCGTCACGTGGCGCGTGCGCTGGCAGGCGCGGGACGGCCATCTCGTCACGGCGACGGGAGACCAGGGCGCGACCTGCCTGTGAAGCGCGGCCGGTCCGACAGACTTACGACGGTCGCCGTGATTGCGGTGACCGGCGCGCTCGCCGTCGTTCTGGTCACGCGCCTTCGCGATCCGACGCCTCCCAATCACATCACGCCGAATCATGCGTTCAAGGGCAAGCGGTGATCGAAGCCGTTGCCGCGCGCTCCCCCTGTGCCCGAAGCCGCTCCAGGAAGGCGGCGGCGAGTCGGCCGCGCGTCGCCGGGTCGTCGCTGCCCTGGCGCAGCAGCACCCGGTTGTCCTTGCGCAGGATATGGGCGTGGACGGGCACCTGCAGCGGCGGCGCGTTCGGCCGCAGGTCGGCGGCCAGACCCTGCGGCCCGCCGCTGAGGCGGTGGATGCCCAGCGCCAGGCAGCCGACCCGGAGGCGGGCCAGCGCGATCAGGTCCTCGAAGGGGGCCGGCGGCGGGCCGAAGCGGTCGACCACCTCGCTGCGCAGGGCCTCGACCTCCTCCGGGTTCGTGAGGCGCAGGGTGCGGGTGTAGAGGCTCAAGCGGACCTCCGGCTCGGGCACGTAATCGGCCGGCACCGCGCCGGAGAGGCCGAGACGGATCTCCGGGTTCCAGTCCTCGGCGGGCTCGCCCTTGGCGGCGCGCAGCGCCAGGTGCAGCAGGTGCTGGTAGAGCCCGAGGCCGATCAGCTTGACGTGGCCGGCCTGGTTCTCGCCCACGAGGTCGCCCGCCCCGCGCAGATCGAGGTCCCGGGCGCTGATGGCGAAGCCCGCGCCGAGGCGGTCGAGGGCCTCCAGCGTCCGCAGGCGCTTCTCGGTGGCGGGCGTCAGCGGGCGGTCGGGGCGGCTGAGGAGGTAGACCACGCCGCGGCGCTGGCCGCGCCCGACCCGGCCGCGCAGCTGGTGCAGCTGCGACAGGCCGAAGCGCTCGGCGTCCCACACCAGCATGGTGTTGGCGCGCGGCACGTCGAGCCCGCTCTCGATGATGCTGGTGGCGAGCAGCACGTCGCCCTCGCCGTCGGCGAAGCGCACCATCACGTCGTCCATCTCGGCGGCGTTGAGGTCGCCATGGGCCACCCGGGTCTGCAGGTCCGGGACGAGCTTGGCGAGGCGGGCCGCCATCGGGGCGATGTCCTCGATGCGCGGGCAGACCACGAAGCTCTGGCCGCCGCGACGGTGCTCGCGCGTGAGGGCGTCGCGCATCGCCTCCTCCTCGAAGGGCGCGATCACGGTGCGGATGGGCTGGCGCACGGAGGGCGGCGTCGCGATGACGCTGAGGCTCTGGAGCCCGACCAGCGCGCTCTGCAGGGTGCGGGGAATCGGGGTCGCGGTCAGCGTGAGCACGTGGCCGTCGCCGGCCGCCTCCCGCAGCCCCTGCTTGATCCTGGCGCCGAAGCGCTGCTCCTCGTCGATGACCATCAGGCCGAGATCGGCGAAGCCCACGCCCTTGGCCGCGAGGCAGTGGGTGCCGACCACGAGGCGGATCGACCCGTCGGCCAGCCCCGCCTTCACCCGCTTGGCCTCGGGGGCCGAGACGAGCCGGGAGAGGTGGGCGACCGCGATGCCGAAGCGGGCGAAGCGCCGGGCGAAGGTCTGCACGTGCTGGCGCGCCAGCACCGTGGTCGGGGCGACGATCGCCACCTGCTTTCCGGCGAACACGGCCGCGGCGGCGGCCCGCAGGGCCACCTCGGTCTTGCCGAAGCCGACATCGCCGCAGACGAGGCGGTCCATCGGACGGCCCGAGGCGAGGTCCGCCATCACGCCGGTGACGGCGCTCGCCTGGTCGGCGGTCAGCGCGAAGCCGAAGCCGGCGGCGAAGCGCTCCATCGCGCGGTCGGGCGGCACCAGCACCGGTGCCCGGATCGCCCGGCGCTTCTCGGCATCGGCCAGCATCACCCGGGCGGCCCGGGCCATGCAGGCCTCCGCCTCGAGGCGGCGGCGCCCCCAGCTTCCGCCCTCCAGCTTGTCGAGGGTCACGGCCTCGACCTCGGAGCCGTAGCGCCAGATCCGGTCGGCCTGCGAGACCGGCACCATCAGGATGCCGTCGCCGGCAAAGCGCAGGCGCAGGGCGTCCTCGGTCCCGCCGTCGCCGGTCCCGACCGCCGCGAGGCCTTCGAAGACGCAGAGCCCGTTGTCGCGATCGACGGCGACGTCGCCGATGCGCAGCTCGACCTCGCCGATGGGCAGGATGGCGCTCGGGCCTCCGGCCGGCGCGGTGGCGACGTTCCCGCCGAAGAGGTCGGCGGCGGCGATCACCGCCATCCCCGCGCCGGGCACCCGGAAGCCCGCCTCGATCGGGGCCTCCAGGGCGAGGAGCGCGCCGGGCTTGGCCGCGACGGCCTCGGCCCAGGCCCGCACCGGCCGCGCCTTGCGTCCCAGCGCCCGCTCGGCGATGCGGACCAGCCGCGCCAGCGGCTCGACCGGCCCCGTGAGGAGGATGCGGTCGCCCGCCTTCAGGCGCTCGCGCAGGGTCTCGGCCAAAGCCGTGTTCGGCCGGGCCTTGCGCACGAAGACCGGCATGGTGAGGTCCGCGCCGCCGCCACCTTGCGCCTCGGCGACCCGGCGCGCGGCCAGCTGCGCCGCCCAGTCCTCGGGGCTGAGGTAGAGCCCGCCATCGTCGGCCCCGCCGCGCCGGGACCGGGCCGCGGCCTCGCGGCCTTCCGCGATCTGCTCGAAGAAGGCCTGCGCCCGCTCCTCCGCCCCGTCCTCGACGACGAGGCGCGCGGCGGGCACCTGATCGAGGACGGTGACGAGGGACGGGTAGTACCGGGCGAGGCCGTGTTCCTGGCCGGTGAAGGGCACGAGCCGGCTCTCCGAGCCCTCGGGCAGCACGATCTCGGTGGCGGGATCGATCACCAGCACGTCGGCATCGGCCAGGGAGCGCTGCGAGACCGGGTCGTAGGAGCGGATCGCGGTGACCCGGCCCTCCTCGTACTCGATGCGGCAGGGCCGGTCGGCGGCGGCCGGGAAGACGTCGACGGTGCGGCCCCAGACCGCCACCTCGCCGGGCTCGTCGACCCGGTCGTCGAGGATGTAGCCGAGGCGCTGCAGGAAGGCGGAGACGGCGGAGGGATCGAGGGCGTCGCCGACGCGAAGCTCCAGCCGCGCCTGCGCCCAGGTCCCGGCCGGGGGCACGCGCTGGATCAGGGCCGGGGCGGTGGTGAGCACGATGTCGGGCAGGGCCGCCGTGTCGGTGAGCCAGCGCAGCACGCCGGCGCGCGCGCCCATCACCCCGCGCGACGGCGAGGCGCGGTCGTAGGGCAGGCAGTCCCATTCCGGGTAGATCGCGACGCTGCGCTCCGGCGAGAGCGCCCGCAGGATCTTCGCGATCCGGTCGAGCCGGTGGCTCTCGCGGGCCATGTGGACCAGGGGCCTGCCGGTCTGCGTCAGGTCCAGGAGAGCGACCGCGAGGGCGCCGGTGGGCACGAGCGGAGCGACGATCTCCGGGGTGGGGGCCGGCGCGACGACGGGGCGGGGGGCGTTCGCGGATGCCTTCGCGGATACCTGCGCGGATGCCGGCTTCGGCGCCGCCCCGGCAAAGAGCTTGACCTTGGCAGGAGGCTTGACCTTGGCAGGCGGCTTGGCCTTGGCAGGCGGCTTGGCCTTGGCAGGAGGCTTGGCCTTGGCAGGAGGCTTGGCCTTGGCAGGAGGCTTGGCCTCAGCGGGTGGCTTGGCCTTGCCCTTGGCCGGCTCCTTGGCCGTCGCGGTCGGAGCGGGAGACGACGCAGTCCTGCGTTTTGCCATATGGGGTGTGCGCTGCCCGGCTCGAGGATGGGATTCCGGAAACGCGGCCGACGCCTCCCCGGCTCCGCGCTTTCGCCGTCCGTCCCCAGTTTGTCGCAGGCCTGTGGATCACATCTCCGGGTCGGGCGCCGCCTCAAGGCGGCCCTGGGCGATGGCGGCCTGGAAGGCGACGAAGTCGGCCTCGTTCTGGTCGCCGTAGGCGAAGGCCCAGTCCGCCAGGGCCTCGCGCAGGTCGCAATGCCGGTCGCGACCGCAATAGCCCGCGATGGCGGCCGCATCCCCCGTGCGGGCGTGGGCCCGCGCCAGCAGGGCGCCGTAGGCCCAGGAGAAGGTGATCAGCGGCTGCCCCGTGAGCCCGGCGACGGGGATGTCGCCCTTCATGTTCTTCATCTGGCGCACGTAGAACGGGCGATCGGCGATGGTGGTCCAGCCCAGCAGCGGGTCGCCCACCGCCTGGAGCAGGCGCTGGCCGTAGATCACCCGCTCGCCCTCGTGGTCGCCGTAGGCGTCGGGCATGCCGGCGAGGTAGGGGGCGTGGGCCGGCGTCACCGCCTCCTTGACCTGGAGGAAGAGCACGTCCTGGTCGGAATTCCCGCACAGGAGGGCGACATAGGCGCGGGTGCCCACGCTGCCGACCCCGACGACCCGGTGGGCGACGTCCACCACGTGGTAGCGGCTGAGCATGAACCGGCGCTCGCGCGGCAGGGTCTCGGCATAGTGCTCCAGGCCGCCGATCACCGCCTCGCGGGTCTCCGCATCGACGCCGGTGAGGATCGGGGGTTCCTCCTTGAAGCGCCAGCCGCCGTCGGTGCGGCGCTCGCCGACCCGGGCGAGCAGGCTCTTGTTGTGCTTCCGGCGCGCCTTCTCCACCGCCTTGGCGATGACCGCCTCGGAATGGGCGTCGATGGTGAGGCCGGCGAAGTCGAGCTGGTCGGCCCGGGCCGCCTGGTGCCAGACGTCGAGGGGTCCCTGCGGCGACAGCTCGGTCATGGTGTGCTGGTAGCCCGCCACCGCCGCGCGGGTGGCCTCGCGGCGCTCGGCCTTGTCGACCCCGTCGGTGCGCGCCGCCACCTCGATGCTGGCGACGAGCCGCTTCAGGTCCCATTCCCAGGGGCCGATCGTGACCTCGTCGAAGTCGTTGAGGTCGAGGACGATGTCGCGCTGGGGCGTGCCGAACAGGCCGAAATTGGCCAGATGCGCGTCACCGTTCATCACCACCGCGATGCCGCTGCGCGGCGTGTGGGCGAGGTCCCAGGCCATGACGTGGGCGGCCCCGCGCAGGAAGGCGAAGGGCGAGCTCGCCATGCGGGCGACCCGCAGGGGAATCAGCTGCTCCTGGCGTCCGCGATGCGCCGCCTCGATCAGGGAGACGGGGTCCGGCCGGTCGCCGGGCGGCGTCCAGGCGGCGTGGGCCGCGTGGGGAACGACCGCGCGCAGGGCCTTGCCGGCGTGCCGGCGCCTGTCCCAGGGCTCGCCCGCCTCGCGCAGGTTGATGCGCGGGATGTCGGCGAGCGGCGCCAGCAGGATGTCCTCGGCCTCCTGCCGGATCTCGGTCACGCTCGACTCGTCGACGCGAAGGCCGACATCCTGGGGGCAGTCCATGCACGGTCCTCACACGCGAATTCGTGAAGGACAAATCTTGACCGTTTGCGATCGTTCCCGGGGCAACACGTCTCAGCGCCGGCGTTCATCCCGGCCGAAAGTCGTTCGCACCCGTCACCGGAGATGTCGTGACCGTGGACGCTGCGCCGCCCTGCAACGATCCGATCGACCACGAGGATGATCGGCCGCATCGCGGAGTGGAGGCCGGGGTCCGGATTTGAACCGGACGTGCGAATCCTTGCAGGGATCCTGGCTTTACACTCACCCACCTGGCCGAAAACCAACAAGCATGGATCTCGCGGTGAATCAAGCGGGTGATATCTTGGGCGTGCCAAGTCCGTTAGCGGAGGATGAAGATCAATCCGGTCCGTGCCGCGCCGCTATGCTGTGCGATCCCCACGCCCGTCGGCGCGATGCTTCGCCCGACCCCCGGCGGCGGCCGGCTGATCCCTGCCGGTGCCTCGACCGCCATCCCCGCGGGCCGTGGCCGATTGACCCGCGCGGGCAAACCGCGTTCTTGAGCGCGGCGATTCAGGAGTGCTCGACCGATGTCCGTAACGTCCGTCCCGACGACGCCCTATGACGACCAGAAGCCGGGCACGTCCGGCCTGCGCAAGAAGGTGCCGGTCTTCCGGCAGGCGCGCTACGTCGAGAACTTCGTCCAGGCGATCATCGACTGCATCCCCGACCGGGCCGGCACGACCCTGGTCCTCGGCGGCGACGGGCGCTTCCTGAACCGCCAGGTGGTGCAGACCACCCTGAAGATCGCCGCCGCCAACGGCTTCGCCCGCGTGCTGGTGGGCCGGGGCGGCCTGCTCTCGACCCCGGCCGCCTCCTGCGTCATCCGCAAGCACGGCGCCATCGGCGGCATCATCCTGTCGGCGAGCCACAACCCGGGCGGGCCGGAGGGCGATTTCGGCATCAAGTTCAACACCGCCAATGGCGGCCCGGCCCCCGAGACCGTCACGGCGGCGATCTACGCCCGCACCAGGGCGCTGACCGAATACCGGATCGTCGCGGGTCCCGATCTCGACCTCGACACGATCGGCGAGACCCGGATCGGCGACATGACCGTCGCGGTGATCGACCCCGTCGCGGACTACCTCGCGCTGATGCGCGAGCTCATCGACTTCGACGCGATCACGCGCCTGTTCGCGAGCGGCTTCCGCATGCGCTTCGACGCCATGAGCGCGGTCACGGGTCCCTACGCCCACGCCATCCTCGAGGGCGTGTTCGGCGCCGAGCCCGGCACCGTCCTCAACGGCACGCCGCGGGAGGATTTCGGCGGGCACCATCCGGACCCGAACCCCGTCCACGCCCACGACCTCTACGAACTGATGCTGAGCGCGCAGGCACCGAATCTCGGCGCGGCCTCGGACGGCGACGGCGACCGCAACATGATCGTGGCGCCCGGCCTGTTCGTGACGCCGAGCGACAGCCTCGCGATCCTCGCGGCGCATGCCCACCTCGCCCCGGGCTACGCCAAGGGCCTCGCGGGCGTCGCCCGCTCCATGCCGACGAGCCGGGCCCTCGACCGCGTGGCGGCGTCGCTGGGCATCAAGGCCTACGAGACACCCACCGGCTGGAAGTTCTTCGGCAACCTGCTCGATGCCGGCCTGATCACCCTCTGCGGCGAGGAGAGCGCCGGCACCGGCTCGAACCACGTCCGCGAGAAGGACGGGCTCTGGGCCGTGCTGATCTGGCTCAACATCCTGGCGGTCACGGGCAAGCCGGCCGACGCCGTGGTGCGGGGCCATTGGGCGACGTTCGGGCGCGACTACTACACCCGGCACGATTACGAGGAGATCGATTCGGAGGCCGCAAAGCGCCTGATGGAGGGTCTGCGCGCCAAGCTCGCCGGCCTGCCGGGCCAGAGGCTCGGCGACCTCACCGTCGCGGCCGCGGACGACTTCCGCTACGTCGATCCCGTCGACGGCTCCGTCACCGAGCAGCAGGGCGTGCGCGTCACCTTCGCGGAGGATGCCCGGGTGGTCTACCGCCTCTCCGGCACCGGCACCGCGGGCGCGACCCTGCGGGTCTATGTCGAGCGCTACGAAGCCGCGCCCGACCGCCTCGAATTGCCGGTGGCGGAGGTGCTGGCCCCGGTGGTGGCGGTCGCCAACGCCCTCGCCGACATCGCCGCGCTCACCGGCCGCTCCGAGCCGAGCGTCATCACCTGAGGCGCGAGGGGCCGCACGGGCGCCCGTGATTACGGCGCGGCGTGTCGGCCTGGCACGCACGCGCTGCCCCTGCCTGTGCCGATCTCGGCGGACGATCCCGCCGCGACCCGCGGCCGACGGCCGGCGCGGGGCGGGCGGCGCCTTCTAGCGCGGGTTCTGCCAGGTGGTCGCGGCGGGGGCCGTCGTGACCGGGGCGAGGCTGCCGGTGGCGACCGGGGCGGCCGGGCGAACCGGCGCGGCGCGCTCCTCCGCCATCCGCAGCTTGCGCGGCGCGACCGCGGCCCGCCGGGCGGCGCGGACCCGGCGGCGGCGCGGACGCGGGCTCTCGGAGGTGGCGCCGATATAGCCGCCGACGATGCCGCCCACGACCGCGCCCACCGGGCCGCCGACCAGGGCGCCCGCCACCGCGCCGGTGCCGACGCCCACCGTGGTCTTGCTCGCGGCCATCGCCGCCTGCGGCGCCGCGAGGACGCCGATGAGCAGCAGCGCGGAGGTGAATCCCTTCATGGTACCCGTAACCCCTTGATTCCGGCCGTGGTCCCTGGCGGTCCACCGTGACGAAATCGGGGCCGCACCCGGCGCGGGCGGGGTTTCGGCGGATCGGATGCTCACGACACGCCGGGTCTGTGCTTTGCGTGCATCACTCGTCTTGCCCGGCGCGCTGGCCCTTCGCCGCGATCGTCGGGAGAAGGGCGAGGATGTCCGGAAATTCCGGACGCGCCTCGATCCGAGGCCCGGTGCAGGCCCGCTCCAGGTCGCGCCAGGGGCCGGAACCGATGTTCGCGAGGCCGAGGAGTTCGCCCAGCAGCAGCCCCCAGGCCCGCACCTCGACCCGGCGCAGGGCCGCGCCGGCCGAGCCCCCGGGCAGGATCGAGGCGGCGCCGAAATCGCTGACGACGGCCCGCCCGTCCGTGCCGTCCCACAGGATGTTGTGGCCGTAGAGGTCGCCGTGCAGGATGCCGCGGGCGTGAAGATGGGCGCAGGCCTCCGCGGCGCCGCGGGCGATGCGCAGGGCCGTCGCGGGCGACAGGGCGAGGCCGGGCGCGTAGACGTCGCGGCTGCAGCTCTCCAGGCTCGGCGGGCCGGCGAGCACCCGCCAATCCGCCGGCAGCAGCGGCATCAGCAGCCCCTCCATGCCCTCCGGGTGATCGACGATCCGCCCGAGGGCGCCGGTGAGGTGCGGGTGCGCCCCCGCCGCGAGGCAGGCGGCCATCTCGCGCTCGGGCAGGCCGTCGCTGGTCATGGCGCCCTTGAACAGCTTCAGGGCGACGGCCTCGGCCGGGGCTCCGTCGCGGCGCCAGAGCGCCCGGTGCACGCGCCCCGAGGCGCCCTCGCCGAGGAGGGCGCCGGGTTCGAGATCGCGCCAGGGGACGCCCGGCACGTCGCGCTGCCCGGGCGCGTCGTCGAGGGGATTGCCGGCGAAGGAGGTCCAGGCCAGGGCGGGCAGGCCGGTCAGCCAGGGCGGCAGCGCCTCCAGGCGGTTGGCGGCCAGGCGCACCAGTTCGAGGTTCGGCGCCCCCGCCAGGCTCTCGGGCAGAGCCGCCAGGGCGTTGCCCGAGAGCATGAGCTTCTGCAGGCGCGGGCGCGCCCCGAGGGCGTCGGGCAGGGTCGCGATGCGGTTGTCCGTGAGCGTGAGCCAGCGCAGGGCGGGGGGCAGGGCCTCGCCCGGCACCTCCACGAGCCCGGTGCCGCGGAAGCCGACCTGGCTCAGGGCCGGGCATTCGCCGAGCACCGGCGGCAGGCGGGTGAAGCGGCTGCCCGAGCAGAACAGCACGCGCAGGTGCCGGAGGCGCCCGAACTCCGCCGGCAGCGCATCGAGGTGGCTGCCGCTCAGGTCCAGGAGTTCGAGGGTGTCGGCGAGCCCGAGGATCTCGCGCGGGAACTCGGCGAGGCCGGGGGGAAAGCGCAGCACCCGGGCGCCGGCGCAGTCGCCCCGGCGCAGGGCGGCCAGCAGGTCTCGGGTCATCGCGGGGCGGCGGAGCGTCGGGTCATGCCGCCGGTCCTAGCGCGGGCACCGGCTCCGGCGCACGGCTTTTCTCGCGCAGGGCCGCCCGGACGGGGCCGGTGCCGGCGCGCGGATGGGCGGCGTCGAAGGCCTCCATCAGGCGGGCGGCGTCGATCTTCGTGTAGAGCTGCGTCGTGGCCAGCGAGGCGTGGCCCAGAAGCTCCTGGATCGCCCGCAACTCGCCCTGGCGCGCCAGCAGGTGGGTGGCGAAGGAGTGGCGCAGGGCGTGCGGCGTCGCGCTCTCGGGCAGGCCGAGGCCGCCCCGCATCGCCGCCACCGCGTACTGGATGATGCGCGGGGAGAGCGGGCCGCCCTTGGCGCCGACGAAGAGCGGGCCGTCCGGCGCCAGATCGTAGGGACATTCCGCGCGGTAGGCGGCCACCGCCGCGGCGACCACGGGCAGCACCGGGACCATCCGCATCTTGCCGCCCTTGCCCAGCACCGTGACGGCATCGACCCCCGGCACCGGCGCGTCCCGGGCGCTGAGCCCGAGGGCTTCCGAGATGCGCAGGCCCGAGCCGTAGAGCAGGGCCAGCACGGCCGCGTCGCGGGCCAGGATCCAGGGCTCGCGGGCCTCGCCGGCCCGCAGCTCCGGCCCGGTCATCGCCCGGGCGGCGGCGATGGGGATCGGGCGCGGCAGGCGCCGCTCCACCTTGGGCGAGCGCACGGCGCCCAGGGCCGCCACGGTGCCGTGGCCCTGGCGCTCGAGGTGGCGGGCGAAGGAGCGCAGGCCCGCCAGGGCCCGCATCAGCGAGCGCCCGCCGACCCCGTCCGCTCGGCGCGCGGCCATGAAGGCGCGCACGTCCCGGGGCTTGAGGGCGACGAGCTGGCCGATGCCGGGGGGGCCGTGCCGCCCGGCGCGATGGGCCAGGAACTGGCGCAGGTCCCGGGCATAGGCCTCGACGGTGTTGGGCGAGAGGCGCCGCTCCCGCGCGAGCTCGTCCCGCCAGGCCAGGGCCTCGGCGCGCAGGGCCGCATCCCCCGGAAAGGCCAGGGCGTCGGCGGGCAGCGGGGACGGGCCGGGTGCGGGGTATGCCATCCCGCCACTGAAGCCCGAGAGGCGTTGACGCTCCGTTGCCGCGGCACGCCTGCGGCGGGCCGAGGACGGGCGGACGAGAGACGCTTAACGTTGCGCCAACCATGTCGAAGACTCGGATGGAACCGTAGGAGATCTTGCAACCGCCGGCCGGTAAGCTCTGAGCCGAGACAGGCAGAGCTATGCAGATCGATCTTCAAACCCTCTGGTACCTGACGGTCGGGACGCTGCTGGTGTCGGCTTCGCTTCTCCTCTGGGAGCGGCAGGCCCATCCGGCTCGGGCCGGCCTCCTCGGCCTCCTGGCCGCGGGGCTCTTCGCCTTCGTCCTCGGCTGCCTCGTCGCGATGAACCGCAGCCGCTTCCCCGTCGCCCTCGGCATGGGGGCGACCAACCTCCTGATGGTGACGGGCTACCTCCTGGTCCTCAACGCCATGGCCGGGTTCGACGGCCGGCGGCATGTCCGGTCCTCCGTCGCGGCGCTGGGCGTCCTGGCCCTCGTCTGGGCGGTCGCCGGCACGCAGTTCCCGGCCGCCTTCTGGAACCATGTCTCGGCCCTGCCCATCGCGCTGGCCTGCGGGCTGGCGGCGTGGAGTCTGCTGCGCAGCCGCACGGTGCGGGGCCTGCGATCCCGGCCGGTCGCGGCGGCGATCTCGGCCGTCCACGCCGTGTTCTACCTCGGCCGGGCCTTCATCGCCCCCATCCTGGTGCAGCGCTACGGGCCGGACATGCTCCTGGTCGTCGCAAAGGCGACGATGTACGAGGCGGTCCTCTACTCGGTGGCGATGCCGATGTCCTTCCTGGCCCTGGTCCGCGAGGAGGAGAAGCGGCACCTCCTGCGCCTGTCGCACACCGACCATCTGACGGGGCTCGCGAACCGTCACGCCTTCTTCGCGCAGGGCGCCCGGATGCTCGCCGGGCGGCCCGGCCGCCCCGTCTCGCTCCTCGCCTTCGACCTCGACCACTTCAAGGCGATCAACGACCGCTACGGCCATCCGGCCGGCGACGCGATCCTGAAGCTGTTCGCCGAGACCGCCCGCGACGGGGCGGGACCCGACGCGCTCCTGGTCCGGCTGGGGGGCGAGGAATTCGCCGCGCTCCTGCCCGGATGCGACCGCCAGCAGGCGCTCAGCCGCGGCACGGCGATCGCGAGCCGGTTCGCCGCCGCGGCCGCGCGGACGGACGGCCCCGGAATCCCCGCCACGGTCAGCATCGGCCTCGCCGCCCCGGACGGCGGCGACCTCGCCGAACTGCTCGCGAGCGCAGACGGCGCACTCTACCAGGCGAAGCTCCTCGGCCGGAACCGCATCGAGGCCGCGGCTCCCCGCGACTGGCCCGCCGCGGCCTAGGGGCGCGATCCCGGCGCGCCACGGGGGTCCGCTCCCGGGTCCCGCCGGCGGATCGGCAGGAAGCCATCCGGCCCGGCCGCTCGCGCACCCGTCGGCGGACGCCCGGTCGCCCCGCTTCCCGGCAGCCCGGGCGCGCGCCGATTCGGTCTCGGGATACGCGACCCCGTGCGATACGGACCGTCCGAGCGGATCGGGGCGATCCTTGCCCGCACGCCGACCGACGAGACGGATACAGCGCTGCGAGAATCGATGCGATTCCGATCCTTCTCATGGCCTCGGCGTGACACACCTGATGAACCAGCATTGCGCGATCGAGGGCCGCTTTCTCCATCGCCGTCCGGACCGGCGCCGGAAACCATGGGTATTCGAAGGCTCGGTCGGAATTCCTGCCGAGGATTGTCTCAACGATGGAGCCGGTATGTCCGCTTGTGAATCCTCACGGTTGCGCTCCATCGCAGGAAAAACACCGATCCTCGCGATCGTGGCGCTGGGAATTTTCGTCTCGAATACCTCGATCGCGCGAGCGGTCGAACAAGCCGAGGCAACGACGGGAATCGTCGCGGTTCCGGCCGATGATTTTCTGAATTCTCTCGGGATCTGCATCCACCACGCGCAGGGCGTCGATGCGCAATCCTATGTCGCGCCCTTGAAGTATCTCGGCGTTCGAAACATTCGAGACGATTTTGGAAAACCCCAGGGCTACGTCTACCTGAACAAACAGACCGGCGTGAAAGCGAACCTCATTGCAAGCTCGAAGGATCTCGGCGTCACGATCGAAGGCTTGAAATACGTCGCCCGCGACGATGCGCTGCTCTCGATCGAGGGGCCAAACGAGCCGAATAACTTCCCGATAATCTATCAGGGAAAGACGGGTGGCGGCTTTCAAAGGCTGTTCGGGAAGCCGGCGGACTGGACCGCCGTCGCAAGCTTCCAGAGGGATCTCTACCATGCGGTCAAGACCGATGCTCTGCTTGCGAAGTATCCCGTCTTCAATGTTTCGGAGGTCGGCGCACAGAGCCCGAACCTCGGCCTTCAATTCCTGGAGATCCCGCCGGGCGCGGAGACGGTCTTTCCCGCGGGCACGAGATTTGCCGATTACCTGAATGTCCACAACTATGTCATCGGGACCCAGAAACGATACGTCGACAATCAGGCATGGAACGCCGCCGATCCGCTGCTGAATGCAGGCTGGGATGGTCTCTTCGGGAACCACGGCAGATTGTGGGGGCACGGGTATCGTGGCTACGGCAACGCGGAATTGCCTCACGTTCCGAAGGTCACGACCGAAACGGGCTGGGACTCGAATTCGGACTTCGGCGGCGAAAAGGTCCAGGGAACGGTGCTCCTGAACACCTATCTGGCTCAATACAAGAGAGGCTGGAAATACACGTTCCTATACATGCTCAGGGATGGGGAGGGCGGAGCCGGAAATCAGGGGGTCTACAATGCCGATTCCAGTCCGAAACGCGCTGCGCATTACATACATAACTTCACCTCCATCTTGTCCGACAAGGAAGAGATCAAGACGCCGCGCGCAGTCCGCTATCGGATCGAGAACGCATCCCCGACGACCCATGACCTCCTCCTGCAGGCGAAGCCGAACGAGTTCTTCCTGGTCGTCTGGGGCGAACGCACGTCCGGCGGAGAGGATGTCCAGATCAGAATGCCATCCAAGATGAAATCGGTCCGGATCTATGACCCCACCCTCGGGGCCGAGCCCATCGAGACGGCCGCTGAAACCGACCATCTGACACTATGGGTCACGGATCACCCGATCATCATCAGGTTCGTCGCTGACGCGTCTTGAAGTGCTTCAAAAACGCCCGGCCACGACCGGTTCCAGCCCTGAGCACGGCGGTGGGAGGGGCGTTTGGTGAGAGATTCATAGGGGGGCCGTTCGGCGCAGCCCCGGACCGTCACCCCCGCGCCATCCGTTCTTGCAGGAACGCGCGGATCCGCGCCTCGGCCCGGCGGGATTCCGGCAGGCCCAGCAGCGGGTAGACGTGCATCAGGCCGGGCTCCTCGTGATAGGCGAGGGGGGCCTCCTCCGCCCTCGCGCGGGCGGCGAGGCGGCGGGCATCGGCCACCAGGATGTCGTGGGTGCCGCAGAACAGTTCGATGGGCGGCAGGCCCCGCAGGGTGCCGAAGAGGGGGCTCACCCGCTCGTCCGCGGGGTCCCGGTCGCCCGCGTACCAGCGCCCGAGGGTCCGCAGGCCCGGGCGCATCAGCATCACGTCCAGGGGCTCGATCCGGGCCTGGGACGGGTCGGAGGTGGTGACGTCGAGCCAGGGCGAGATCAGGACGAGGCCGGCGGGACCGGTCTGCCCGGCCCCGTCGCGGAGCTGCATCGCCAGGGACAGGGCGAGGCCGCCCCCGGCGGAATCGCCCATCAGGGCGATCGGCGCCGCGGGATCGGCCTGCGCGCAGGCCCGGTAGACCGCCGCCGCGAAGGCACAGATGTCGGCGCAGGCGTGCTCCGGCGTCAGCGGGTAGAGCGGCACCGTGACCGTGAGGCCGGTGGCGGCGACCAGCCGGGCGACGAAGCGCCAGTGGATGCGGGTGATCGGGCTCGTATAGGCGCCCCCGTGCAGGTAGATCACGCGGCCCGCCCGGGCTCCCGTGCGCGGCGCGAGATGGAAGACCTCGAAGCCGTCGCGGGTCTCCCAGGTCACCGTCAGGGTCCGGCGCAGGGCGGGCGTCGGCCGGGCCGGGCGCGGGCGCTCGGCCACCGTCGCCTCGGGGTCACGGTCCGCCCGGGCGAGGCCGCGCCGGCGCCCGGTGAGGCGGATCGCCAGGGCGACGAGGCGCGCGGGCAGGCTGGTCACAGCCGGGCCGCGATGATGTCGCCCACCCGCAGGGCGTTGGCGATGATCGTCAGCGTCGGGTTCACGGCTCCGATCGAGGGAAAGAAGCTCGCATCGGTGACGTAGAGGTTGTCGATGCCATGCGCCCGGCAATCGAGGTCGAGCACCGACGTGGCGGGGTCCTCGCCGAAGCGCAGGGTGCCGGCCTGATGCGCCGTGCCGCCGATGGGCACGTCCTTGCCGAGGTAGAGCGAGCGGTCGAACAGGTGCGGGTGCACGTCGAGCTTGCCGCAGAGGTCGCGCAGCTTCGCTTTGAGCCGGGCATGCCCCTCCATGTTGCTCTCGGTGAGGTCGAGCCGGACCCGGCCGCCCTCGTAGAAGATCCGGTTCTCCGGCCGGGGCAGGTCCTCCGAGGTCAGCCAGAAGTCGAGGGAATGCTTGGCGATCCAGTCGAAGGGCTTTTCGGGAAACCATTGCAGGAGGCCCGGCAGGCCCTCGCCGTGGACCTGCGTGCCGTCGGACTTGCCGACCATCTGGATGTGGCCCAGCGGAAAGTCCCAGTCGTCCGCACCGAAGTAGAAGTCGTTCAGCCCGAGGGTCTTCTGGAACTTCGTCGGGTTCGGGGTCCTGGAGACCGCCAGCACGGTGGCGTTGTTGTGGCGCATGTAGTTGCGCCCGACCTGGCCCGAGGCGTTGGCGAGCCCTTGGCGGTGCGCGTCGTTGGCCGAGCGCAGCATCAGCAGCGCCGAGGAGAGGGCGCCGCAGGCCACCACCACGATGTCGCCCGTCACCGTGCGGCGCTGCCCGTCGCGGACGAGCTCGACCCCGGTGATCGCGCGCCCGCTCGGGCCGGTGAGGAGGCGTTCCACGTAGGCGCCGGTCCAGAGGGTGAGGTTCGGGTGCCGGGCCAGGGCCGGGTCGACGCAGATGACCTGTGCATCGGCCTTGCCGTTGGTGAGGCAGGGATAGCCGTCGAAGGCATCGCAGCGGATGCAGGCCGAGTGCGGCAGGGCCTGCCCGTCGCGCTCGTCGAGCAGCACCCCCACCGGCAGGTGGAAGGGCCGGTGGCCCTCGCGCTTCAGCCCGTCGAAGAGCTCCTGGATGCGCGGCTCGTGGGAGACCGGCGGGTAGGCGTAGGGCTTGTCCGCCGGCGGCTCGGTGGGGTCTTCCCCGCGCAGGCCGTGCACGTGGTAGAGGTCTTCCGCGGCCTGGTAGTAGGGCGCGA
This sequence comes from Methylobacterium sp. M6A4_1b, assembly GCF_053345175.1. Taxonomy (NCBI): domain Bacteria; kingdom Pseudomonadati; phylum Pseudomonadota; class Alphaproteobacteria; order Hyphomicrobiales; family Methylobacteriaceae; genus Methylobacterium; species Methylobacterium sp. M6A4_1b. Next base: position 14,994 of record NZ_JBKEZQ010000006.1, on the reverse strand, counting down.
AGGTGTCGTACTTCACCGGCCATTCGGGCGCGTCGCCGTCGGGATGGCGCACCACCTCGAAGTCTTGGCTTCGCAGGCGCAGCAGCACCGAGCCGTAGACCTTGCTGTTGCCGCCCACGTAGTAGTGCAGGCCCGGGCGGAACGTGCGCCCGTCGGCGCCGTACCAGGTCTCGGCCGCCTGGTAGCGCGCATCCACGAACACCGCTCGGGCATCCCAGTTCTCGCGCTCGCGCGGCAGGTAGCCGCCCCGCTCCAGCAGCAGCACGCGCTTGCCGGTCTGGGCGAGGCGCCAGGCCATGGTGCCGCCGCCCGGCCCCGAGCCCACGATGACGACGTCGTAATGGTCTGGGCTCATGGGGTCCTTCGCGGGTCCTTCGAGAGTCCGTGTCGCGGCCCGGGCGGGCCACGGATGCCAGCGTCGTGCCGGCCGCCGGGCGGGGGCCGCCGGCGGGAGGCCTCCGACGCTTCGAACGTTTGAACCGGCGCGCAGGTGCCGCGTTCAACCGCCGATGGCATCACGTTCGCTTGGGAAGCCTTCGCTGGGGGCCGGCCTCCGCTCCGGGGCGCCGTCACCGTCGCCGGGGCGATCCCGGCGTCTCCGGGGCCGCTCCTCGCGCCCGTCTCAGGTCTGGACCGCTCCGTGATCGCATTCAGCCTCGTCGTCGCCTTCGCGGTCCGGCTCCTCCTGGTGCTGCTGTTCCTGCCCTTCAGCGCGCTCGACAAGATCCTGAACTTTCGCGGCGCGGTGGGGCAGGCGCGGGAGCGCGTCGCCGGCACCGGGCTCGCCCGGGCGCTCATCCTCGCCGGGCTGTTCGTCGAGATCGTGATGTCGGCCGGCATCCTCACCGGCATCGCCGACCGGGCCGCCGCCTTCGTGCTCGCCGGCTATTGCGGCGTCACCGCCCTCCTGTGGAAGCAGTTCTGGCGCCCGGGCGATTTCTGGGCCGGCGGCGACAGCAAGGGCCGGGGCCTGTTCTGGGACTTCCTGAAGAACTTCGCGCTCGCCGGCGGTTTCCTCCTCATCACCTTCGGCACCGGGGCCGATACCGTGCGGCTCTTCCTTTCCGACCCGCTGGCCTCGTCGCAGCCCTACCGCACCGCCCCCGTCCCCGAGCCCGCCCGGGCGATTCCGTGAGTGATCCCATGAGTGACGCCGAGAGTGACGCGACTGCCCCTGAGAAACCCCGCGTGCCCTACTGGCACCTCTGGACCGACGCCGAGGGCGTCAGCCACCAGACCCGCTGCGCGCTGACCGACTTCGACATGAAGTCGATGCAGCCGCCGGCCGACCCGCAATGGCAGGGCACCAAGACCCATGACGGCGCCACCGTGATGGTCACGGTGCAGCCGGTGGGCTGGACCGGCGCCTGGCACGAGAACCCGAAGCCCCAATGGATCATCCCGCTCTCGGGCCGCTGGTTCGTCGAATCCATGGACGGCACCCGCGTCGAGATGGGACCCGGCGAGATCTCCTTCGGGGAGGACCAGAACACGAGGCCGCGGGACGGGCGCCAGGGGCACCTCTCCGGCACCGTCGGGTCCGAGCCCGCCGTGCTGATGGTGGTGCAGTTCGATTCGCCGCCGACCGTCGCCACCCCGTGCCGGTTCCGGTAGCGTCGTGTCGGGCTTCGAGATCGTCGATCCGCGCTTTGCCGGGTACCTGCTCGGCAATGCCGAACTCGAGGAGATCGCCACCGGCTTCCGCTGGATCGAGGGGCCGGTCTGGTTCGGGGATGCCGATTGCCTCCTGTTCCAGGACCTGCCCCGCGACCGCACCATGCGCTGGAGCGAGGCCGAGGGACTGTCGGTCTACCGGGCGCCCTCGCACTTCGCCAATGGCCAGACCCGCGACCGCCAGGGCCGGCTGATCGCCTGCTCGCACCGGAACCGCTGCCTGTCGCGCACCGAGTATGACGGCGCCGTCACCACCCTGGTCACCCACCATGCCGGGCGCCGCCTCAACGCCCCGAACGACGTGGTGGTGGCCTCCGATGGAGGGATCTGGTTCACCGATCCGGTCTACGGCATTTCCAACGACTACGAAGGCGGCCGCCAGACCTCCGAGCAGCCGCCCGCCCTCTATCGCCTGGACCCGGCTTCGGGCGCGATCCGCGCCATGGCGACCGATTTCGACGGGCCGAACGGGCTCGCCTTCTCCCCCGACGAGCGCCGGCTCTACGTGGCCGAGACCGGCGACCAGAGCCGGCCGAACCCGCGCCAGCACATCCGCGTCTTCGATGTCGGGCCGGACTTCGCGCTCTCGGGCGGCAGGGTCTTCCACACCGTCTCGCCGGGCTATTGCGACGGGATGCGGGTCGACGAGGACGGCAACGTCTGGAGCAGCGCCGCCGACGGCGTCCACTGCATCGACCCCGACGGCCACCTGATGGGCAAGATCTTCGTGCCCCACCGGGTCTCGAACCTCGCCTTCGGCGGCCGGATGAAGAACCGCCTGTTCATCGGCGGCTCGCAGACCCTCTACGCGATCTTCCTCGACCGGCGCGGCGCGCAGACGCCGTGAGCGCCGGATCCCTTCGCCTCAGCCGCATCCGCCTCGTCAGTGCCGATCCCGAGGCGCTCGCCGGTTTCTTCACCACGGCGCTCGGCTTCACCCGTGTGACCTCGACACGACCTCTGGTCGACCGGCGAACCACTTCGGGCGAAACCGTCGTGTCCCTCCGAATAGGCGCCGAGGCCGTCGACCTCGTCGGATTCGACCGGCCGGGCCGGCCCTATCCCGACGACGTGCCGGGCTGGAGCCCTCTGTTCCAGCACATCGCCCTCGTGGTCTCCGACATGGCCGCCGCCCATGCCCGCCTCGCCGCGTGCCCCGGCTGGCACCCGATCTCCACGGCCGGACCGGAGCGCCTGCCCGCAGCCTCGGGCGGTGTGAGCGCCTTCAAGTTCCGCGACCCCGAGGGGCATCCCCTTGAGTTCCTTGAGTTTCCTGCCGGCGGAGCAAGCGAGGCCCGGCGCCCGGCGGGGGCGGGTCCCTGCCTCGGCATCGACCACTCGGCCCTCTCGGCGGCGGACACCGTCGCGAGCCTCGTCTTCTACGCGGGCCTCGGCTTCACGATCGGCGCGTGCTCCATCAATGTCGGTCCCGAGCAGGCCCGGCTCGATCGCGTCCCCGACCCGCACGTCACCGTGACGGGCCTGCACCCGCCGGGGGCGCCGGCGCCGCACGTCGAACTCCTTGACTATGCAGGGGAATTTTCTCGCGACGGCCATGCTTGCGGCGACCACGACATCGCCGCCACCGTCCTGGTCTTCGCCGGCACCGGTACGATGCCCCGCCAGATCCGCGATCCGGACGGCCACCGCTTGCGGCTGACCTGAGGCCCCGCTCCGGTTGGCCGGACATCAGGCGCGACGCTCCTCGGACGCGCCGTCCCCCTCGCTCTCGTCTGCAATGCGTCCCACGCCGTCGCGTGGCCGTTAGCCGGTCGAGGGTACGTCCTGCGCCGCGATCCAGGTCAGTGCCTCGGCCAGATCGAGGAAGGGGGCCGGCCGCGGCGACCCGAGCCTGCCGAAACCCACCTCGAGGAACCAGCAGCCCGCCTCGGCGCCGTGGTCGGACGAGAGCCGGACCAGGATCGCGACGAGGCTTCCTCCGGCCAGCACCAGCCGGCCTTCCTCGTCCTGGCTCTCGGTCCGGATCCGGACGGGCTGGAGGCTCAGGGTCATGGCACGGCGGGCTTCTTCTGATGCAGATAGGCCGGGTCGAACTCCGCGCGGTTCGTCAGTGCGTCCCAGTCGTGGATGACGAGGCGCTGCCCCTGGAGCGTCAGCAGGCCCTGCCCGCGCAGTTCCTGCAGGACGCGGTTGACGTGAACGTTCGAGACGCCGATCGCGTCGGCGATGTCGCCCTGCGTCAGAGCCATCTCACAGGTGAAGTCCCGCGCCAGCTCCACGGCGTGGAGCTTCAGGTAGATTTCGCAGAACAGGTGAGTGATCCGGCCGAGGGTCGAGCGCCGGCCGATATTGGTCATCCATTCCCGGAAGATCGCGGCATCCACCAGGGTATCGCGCCAGAGGGCGGCGGTGATGCCGGGATGCGTGCGGGTAAGTTCGAGCAGCGCCTCATGCGGAATGAAGGCCAGGGTGCAGGCCGTCAGGGTACTGAGGCTGTGGTCCATCACCGGCAGGTGGAGGCTCTGCAGGTCGGGGATGTCGCCCGGGATGTGCACCGACAGGATCTGGCGCTTGCCCTCGTCGAGAAGCTTGTACCGGAAAGCCCAGCCATCCAGCAGGAGGCAGCACTGCTTGGGATGGTCGCCGTCGCGCACGATGTCCTGGTGGGCGCCGAGCTGTCGGCGCGTCACGGGCAGGCCTTCGATCGCGCGACGCTCCGCGTCGGAGACGGTGATGATCGTCTCCAACTTCCGAATGAGCATGCTGAGATCGGCGCCAGCGGCGAGGCTCATTGCGAAGATGCCTTTCTTTGGCGGGTCTGATGCCGGCGAGTCCGGCCGTTCGAGGTTAAGCCTCGGGCCGTCCAAAGCGGGCAGGGACGGCGCATCGGAACCCCATGGATCGGCCAGGCTGTACCGCCGTCACCTTGTAGCACGAAGAAAGATGGGGAGGCGCGAACTTTGGCCATCGCCGTCGTGGGCGGTACGATCCGTGGCGCGACGGGGTGGCAGCGCCCGAATGCCCCTGCATTAACAGCACGAAAGCCGATGCCTTAGCAAATCGCGACGACAAATGGATGCCTGTCGATGAAGGGGAAGTTGTCACGCGGATGTGAATCGGTCTCGGGCTCAGGCAAGCGATTCCCGACCTCGTTGGAGGATGGGGTGGAGCGGGTGGGAGAACTGCAACTGGCCTCGGCGCACAATCGTCCCCTGGGGGATGCCATCTTTGAGGGGATGCCATCCGACGAATTTGCCGGACTTCAGCCGAGCCTTCCACGGCCTGGCTACGCCTTGGTCGTGACCGGCGCGGGCGGGGGCTGAATTGAGGTCGGCCTCATCGGACCCGAGGGCCTGACCGGTGCTGTTTGGAAGCGACCGGACGCCCCACCACACCTTTGTCCCGGTTCCGGGGCAATGCCGGCGATCAACGCCGATCGCCTCATGGCTGCAATGGATGTCGCGTCCTCCCTTCACACCCCTCTCCTGCGCTTCGTCCGAGTCCGGATCGTTCAACTCGGACAGACTGCCTGCGGGCACGCGACACTGCCACTGCAGGTTCGGCTGGCGCGCTAGATCTTGATGTCTCCGGTCGCGTGAGTGGCGATGGGATGTCTGCGGCTCATACGTTCCTCGCCCAATCACTGCGGGCTGAGCACGGGAGTCCGACGGGTGCCGTCGCGCCGGCTTCCGACAACAGGGCAGGGCCGGGCCGTTGCAGCTGTTGAGACGTGAGCCGCCCGGCCCCTATCGGAGCGCTGACCTTGGGAAGGAGGCACTTCGATCAGGGAATGGAAGATCCGCACGCTTGAGCACGCGAAATCCGGGTGTCTTCTGGGATGTCGGCATCGGGGTTGCCGAATTCAACCGCTCTTGAGGCCAGGCTAGGCCATGACTGAGACCGGCGCGTCGCAGAATTCAGTCTTCGCCGAAGCCGAAGCCTGCGTTACTGGATCCAGCATCGAATTTCATATCAGATCTGACCTGTCGGATTTGAGTATTAATGAAGATGATCCGGATGACGGAGAAGGTGAGGTTTATGCCGTTCGGAAACGTTGCCGTACCACGGCTCGATCCGCGCGCGTCCTGTCGCGAGAAATGGCTGTGGACTTGGTCGACCACGGCACCGTACAACCATTCCAATGACGGAGCCGCCGCCGCGGAGATCTGGTGGAGCACGGCTCACGACTAGGCGAAACGGCAGGAAACGCATGATCCGGTTGAACCTGAACGGCACCGTCCGCGAGGTCGAGGCCGAGCCTGACACCCCGCTTCTCTGGGTCATCCGCGAACAGGCGGGCCTGACCGGAACGAAGTACGGCTGCGGCATCGCCCAGTGCGGCGCCTGCACGGTGCATATCGATGGCACGGCGGTGCGCTCCTGCTCGATGCCGGTGTCCAGCGTGACACCGGACCAGAAGATCGTGACGATCGAAGGCCTGTCGAAGGATCGCTCGCACCCGGTGCAGAAGGCCTGGGCCGAACTCGATGTGCCGCAATGCGGCTTTTGCCAATCCGGGATGATCATGGCGTCGGCGGCGCTGTTGGCCCAGAACCCGCACCCCAGCGAGGCGCAGATCCGCTCCGAGATCACCAATATCTGCCGCTGCGGCACCTACAGCCGCGTCCTGGCCGGTATCAAGCTCGCCGCCGATGGCGGCCAGGCCGGTTGAGGAGAGAGCGATGAACGCCCCCATGAAGAACCTCTCCCGCCGCGCTTTCGTGGCCGGCACGGCCGCTGCAGGCCTCAGCCTCGGCTTCCACGTGCCCTTCCCCGAAGCCGCCGCCACTGCGCTCACGCCCGAGGTCAATGCGTGGGTGGTGATCAAGCCCGACGAGACCGTAGTCATCCGCATCGCCCGCTCCGAGATGGGGCAGGGCACCCTGACGGGCCTCGCCCAACTCGTGGCCGAGGAACTCGGCTGCGACTGGTCGAAGGTGGTCACCGAGTACCCGACGCCGGGCCAGAACGTCGCCCGCGGCCGGGTCTGGGGCGATTTCGGCACCGGCGGCAGCCGCGGCATTCGCGAATCGCAGGACTACGTCCGCAAGGGAGGCGCGGCCGCCCGCATCATGCTGGTCGAGGCCGCTGCCAAGGGCTGGGGCGTCGCCCCGTCTGAGTGCCGAGTCGAGAAGGGCGTGATCAGCCATACGGGTTCCGGCCGCACCACCACCTTCGGCGCGGTTGCGATGGAGGCAGCCAAGGGCACACCGCCGAAGGACATCGTCCTCAAGGATCCGAAGGACTGGACCATCGCCGGCAAACCGGTGAAGCGTCTCGACACCGTCGAGAAGACGGATGGCAGCCAGATCTACGGCATCGACCTGACGATGCCCGGCCTCCTGAACGCGGCGATCCGCGACTGCCCGGTCTTCGGCGGCACGGTGAAGAGCTTCGACGCCAAGGCGGTCGAGGGCATGCCAGGCGTGAAGAGGGTCGTGGCGGTGGACGATTCCGGCGTGGCGGTGATCGCGGATACGTTTTGGCGTGCCAAGACCGCGGTGGAGGCCCTACCGATCGTCTGGGACGAGGGCCCGAACGGTCAGGTCTCGAGCGAGACCATCGCGGCGACGCTGCGTGTGGGCCTCGACGCCGAGGAAGCCTATGTGGGCAACAAGGGTGGGGACGTCGCGAGCGCCTTGAAGGGAGCGGCCCGGGTCGTGGAGGCGACCTACGGCGTGCCGTTCCAGAACCACGCCACCATGGAGCCGATGAACGCTACGGTGCGCTGGACGCCGGAGCGCTGCGAGGCCTGGGCACCGACCCAGAACGGCGAGGCTGCACTCGCCGCCGTCGCTGAGGCCGCCGGCCTCTCGGCGAACCAGTGCGACGTCTACAAGCTCCTGCTCGGCGGCGGCTTCGGCCGGCGCGGCGCCACCCACGACTGGCTGCGCCAGGCCGTCCTCATCGCGAAGGAAATGCCCGGGACCCCGATCAAGCTGATCTGGACCCGCGAGGAGGACATGACCCACGGGCGCTACCATCCCATCACCCGGTGCCGGATGCGCGCCGGCCTCGATGAGGCCGGTAACCTCACCGGGCTGCACATGCGCATCTCGGGCCAATCGATCCTGGTCTCGGTGGCGCCGAACCGGATGGTGGACGGCAAGGACCCGGTGGTGTTCCAGGGCCTCAACCCCGGCGGCGCCGAGGCGGCGATCGGCTATGCCATCCCGAACATCCTGGTCGATCACGCGATGCGCAATCCGCACGTGCCGCCGGGGTTCTGGCGCGGCGTGAACATGAACCCGAACGCCATCTACCTCGAATGCTTTATGGACGAACTCGCCCATGCGGCGGGGCAGGATCCCCTGGCTTTCCGGCTGAAGCTGATGGACAAGCATCCCAAGCACCGGGCGGTGCTGCAGGCGGTGGCGGACAAGGTCGGCTGGGGATCAAAGCTTCCGCAAGGCATCCACCGCGGCCTCGCCCAGATGATGGGCTTCGGCTCTTACGTGGCGGCGGTGGCCGAGGTCTCGGTCGGCGATGACGGGGCGGTCAAGGTCCACCGCATCGTCGCGGCGACCGATCCGGGCCACGCCCTCAATCCGCAGCAGATCGATGCCCAGATCGCGGGTTCCTTCGTGTACGGGCTGTCGGCGGCCCTCTACCAGGAATGCACGGTCAAGGACGGCCGCATCGAACAGACGAACTTCGACACCTATCCGGTGATGCGCCTCCAAGAAATGCCGGTGGTCGAAACCATCGTGATGCCGTCGGGCGGGTTCTGGGGCGGCGTCGGAGAACCCACCATCGCGGTGGCGGCTCCTGCCGTGCTGAACGCCATCTTCGCGGCCACTGGAAAGCGCGTGCGCCAGATGCCCGTGAAGAACACGGACCTTCGGCGGGCGTGATGCGCGTCGCCGTCGTCGCGGCTTGGCTGCTGGCCGGCCCGGTCGGGTTGGCCTCGGCGGCGGAGCGCCCGCCACCGGGGGCGACCTCCTGTGCCGGGTGCCATGGCGAGGGCGCCGCGATGGGGGCGATCGACGGCCGTCCCGAGGCCGATATCGCGGCGGCGCTGGCCGATTACCGTTCGGGCGCGCGACCCGCAAGCGTCATGAGCCGCATCGCCAAGGGCTTCTCGGACGAAGAGAGCCGGGCCATCGCGGCCTATCTCGCGCGGCAGGGGCAGCCATGACCACGACGCGCCGTGCGCTTCTCGCCGCCGGGGCAGCCCTCGCCTTGGCGCGGCCGGCTCTGGCCCAGGCCGCCGCGAAGGTGGTGGTGATCGGCGGCGGCTTCGGCGGTGCCACGGCGGCGCGCGCACTCCACCGTGGTGGCCTGGACGTGACGCTCGTGGAGGTGAACCCGACCTACGTCTCCTGCCCCTTCAGCAACGAGGTGATTGCCAGCCTTCAGCCCATGGCGGCGCAGCGCTTCGGCTACGAAGGGCTCGCCCGCGCGGGTATCCGGGTGGTGCACGCCGCTGCCACCGGAATCGAGGCAGGTGCGCGCCAGGTCGCCCTCGCTGACGGCACCGCGCTCGCCTATGACCGCCTCTTGCTCTCGCCGGGGATCGACCTGAGGTTCGACGCCATTCCCGGCTACGACGCGGCCGCCGCCGACCGCATGCCTCATGCCTGGAAGGCGGGGGAGCAGACGCTGCTCCTCGCCCGGCAGCTCGCGGCGATGCCGGAGGGCGGCACCGTGGTGCTGTCGGTGCCGGGCAATCCCTATCGCTGCCCGCCCGGCCCCTACGAGCGGGCGAGCCTGATCGCCCATGTGCTCAAGACCACCAAGCCGCGCGCCAAGCTGATTCTCCTCGACGCCAAGGACACCTTCTCGAAGCAGCGCCTGTTCCAGTCGGCTTGGAAAACGCTCTATCCGACCCAGCTCGAATACGTGCCGCTGGCGGAGGGCGGGCAGGTCTCGGCCGTCGACCCGGATGCCATGATCGTCCGGACCGACTTCTCGGAGTACAAGGCTGACGTGGCCTGCATCATCCCGCCCCAAAGGGCCGGCCGGATCGCGGATGTTGCGGGGGTCGCCGACCGCAGCGGCTGGTGCCCGATCGACCCCGTCACCTTCGAATCCCGGCTGGTGCCGGGCATCCACGTCATCGGCGACGCGGCCATCGCCGGGGCGATGCCGAAATCCGCCTTCTCGGCCAACGCCCAGGCCAAGGTCTGTGCCGATGCGGTGATCGACCTCCTGGCCGGCCGGGCGCCCGGGACGCCGAAGCTGATCAACACCTGCTACAGCCTGGTGGCGCCCGGCTACGGGATCTCGATCGCGGGCGTCTACCACCCGGCCGGCGGTGTCCTCGCCGATGTGGAAGGCGCTGGCGGGATCAGTCCGGTCGATGCGCCCATGGCCCTGCGCGAGCAGGAAGCGCTCTACGCCGCCGACTGGTACCGCACCATCACCCGCCAGGTCTTCGGGTGAGGCGGAGGCTGCATTGGGCCTGTATCGGCTGCGCGATCCTGGTGGTGCGGGTGGAGGCCGGGGAGCAGGCCGAGCCGGGCGCGGAGCGCCTGCGGTCCCTTGCCATCGTCGACCACGCCATCCCCGCGAGCCTGACCGGGATGCCGGGCGATCCCGCGCGAGGCCGCGCCCTCGTCGTCGACCGCACCAAGGGGCTCTGCCTGCTCTGCCATGCCGGACCGTTCCCGGAGGAGCGCTTCCCCGGCAATCTCGGCCCCGATCTCACGGGCGTCGGCGACCGGCTGGCGCCCGGGGCCCTTCGCCTGCGCCTCGTCGATGGCCGGGCCTTGAATCCGGACACCATCATGCCCTCCTATTTCAGTCTTGCGGGGACCACGCGGGTCAGTGCGGTTTGGCGCGGCAAGCCGGTGCTGGAACCTCAGGAGATCGAGGACGTCGTCGCCTTCCTGGCGACCCTGCGCGACACCCCTTCGGAAAGGCCGGCGCCGTGAGCCCGCAGACACCACACGCCCCGAGCCGCCGCCGCCTTCTCGCCCTCGGGCCCGGCCTCGCCGCGACGCTCGCCCTGCGCCCGGTGGCGGCCGGGGCCGCCATCCGCACCGAGAGCACGGCCGAGGCCATCCGGCGCTTCGCGGGCGAGGCCGAGATCCACGCGGGACGCATCCGGCTCGACCTGCCGCCGCTGGTCGAGAACGGCAACGCGGTGACGATCACCGTGACGGTGGACAGCCCGATGACCCCGGAGGACCATGTCCGCCGCATCGCGGTGTTCAACGACAAGAATCCGCAGCCGAATGTCATCACCGTATACCTGGGGTCGCGTGGAGGTCGCGCCGCGATCACGACCCGCATCCGGCTGGCCGACACGCAGCGCATCACCGCCATCGCGGAGACCAGCGACGGGCGCTACTGGTCGACCACGGCCGACGCCATCGTCACCCTCGCCGCCTGCCTGGAGGGTTGAGACGCCATGGCCCGCACCCTGATCAACGTTCCGAAGACCGCCCGGGCCGGCGAGGTCGTCACGATCAAGACCCTGATCTCGCATCCGATGGAGACCGGCTTCCGGCCGGGGGCCGACGGGCGCATCCGCCCGCGGGACATCATCACCGAATTCACCTGCCTCTACGACGGCGAGACGGTGTTCCGGGCCGAGCTGTTTCCCGCGACCGCCGCCAACCCCTACCTGACCTTCACCCTGTGGGCGACGCGGACGGGTACGCTCACCCTGACCTGGCACGGCGACAACGGTTTCTCGCAGACCGAGACCGCGACCTTGACGGTGACGTGAGGCGGCTCGCGCTCCTCATGCTCGCGGCTCTGGCGGCGGGACCGGCGCGGGCTGCCGAAATCCCCGGGGCCGAGCGGCGCTCGGGCTTCGACGCCATGAGCCCGGACATCCAGGCGATGCAGCGCGACGGGATGGCGAACCCGGCCCTGCTCTGGCTCGAGGACGGCGCCGACCTGTGGGGCAAGCCGCCGGCCCCGGACCGGCCCGCCTGCGCCGGCTGCCACGGCGAGGCGGCGACCGCGATGCGCGGCGTCGGCGCCCGCTACCCGGCCTGGGACGCCGAGACCGCGGCCCCGATCGACCTCCAGGGCCGGATCAATGCCTGCCGCCGGCGCCACCAGAACGCGGAGCCCTACCCGTACGAGAGCCGCGAGCTCCTCGGGCTCACCGCCTACGTCGCCGCCCAATCCGCGGGCCTGCCGATCACGGTCCCGGACGATTCCCGCCTCGGCCCCGCCCGGGCGGCCGGCCGGGCGCTGTTCACGCAGCGCATGGGCCAGCTCGGCCTGTCCTGCGCCGCCTGCCACGACGACCATCACGGGCGCCGCCTGGGCGCGGCCCTGATCCCGCAGGGACATCCCACCGGCTACCCGCTCTACCGTCTCGAATGGCAGGGGGTCGGCTCGGTGCAGCGGCGGCTGCGCAACTGCATGACGGGGATGCGGGCCGAGCCCTTCGCCTACGGCGCGGCGGATTTCGTCGCCCTGGAGCGCTACCTCATGGACCGGGCCGCGCCCCTGCCGGTCGAGACCCCGGCGGTGCGCCCGTGAGCCTCAGCGGAGCTGGGCGAGCACGAGCCCGCCGGCCGCCGTGACGAGGACGACGATCCAGGGCGGCGCCCGCCCCGCGGTGAGCAGCACGAAGGCCAGGACCGCGAGGGCGAAGTCGCGGGCATTGCCCACCGCGCTGACCCAGACGGGATCGTAGAGGGCGGCTCCGAGGATGCCGACAACGGCGGCGTTGGTGCCGCGCATCGCCGCCTGGGCCAGGGGGCGGGCGCGCAGGCCGTTCCAGTAGGGCAGGGCGCCGTAGACAAGGAGCAGGCCCGGCAGGAAGATCGCCATGAGGGCGATGGCCGCCCCGGGCAGGCCGTGCGGCGCCGGCCCGACCGCGGCACCGAGATAGGCCGCCACGGTGAAGAGCGGCCCCGGCACCGCCTGGGCGGCGCCGTAGCCGGCCAGGAACCGGGCCGGGTCGATCCAGCCGGGGCCGACCACCTCCGCCTGCAGCAGCGGCAGCACGACGTGGCCGCCGCCGAACACCAGGGCGCCCGAGCGGTAGAAGGCGTCGAACAGGGCGAGCCCCTGGCCCGCCGGACCCGCGCCGCCGCCCTGGGCGAGCAGGGCCGGCGCGAGGAGAGCCGGGGCGACGAACAGCCCCGCGAACAGGACGAGCGCCGCCGCGCCCGCCCGGCGCGAAACCGGCACCGCCAGGCGGCCACCGCCGCTCGCCGCGGGCTCGGCCCGGCACAGGAGCAGTCCCGCCATCGCGCCGAGGGCGATCACCAGCACCTGACCGATGGCCCCGGGCAGGAAGACGACCCCCATCAGCGCCGCGACGGCGATGCCGGCGCGGGGCCGGTCCGGGGTGAGCGCGCGGGCCATGCCCCAGACGGCCTGGGCCACCACCGCCACGGCCACGAGCTTGAGGCCGTGCAGCACGGCCTCGGCCCCGGGGCCCGTCAGGGAACCGGCCCCGAGGGCGAAGGCGAGGAGCACCAGGGCGGAGGGCAGCGTGAAGGCCGTCCAGGCGGCGAGTCCGCCGAGGAGGCCGCCGCCCCGCAGCAGCCCGAGGGAGAATCCGACCTGGCTGGAGGCCGGCCCCGGCAGGAACTGGCACAGGGCCACGAGGTCGGCATAGCCCGCCTCGTCGATCCAGCGCCGCCGATGCACCAGCTCCTCCCGGAAGTAACCGAGATGCGCGATCGGACCGCCGAAGGACGTCAGCCCGAGCTTGAGGAACACGCGGAACACCTCGGCGGTCCGGCCGGCGGCCGAACCGGGGCGGATGGCCGGCTCCGGGGGCCGTTCCTGCAGATTCACCCGTCGCTCCCCACGGTCGGATACGCTGACGGGCCGATCGGCCCGCTGCGCAACCTGTACCGGATCAGAGGCCGGATGCCATGGTGGGATCGGCGTCACCCTCCGGCGAAGTCGGCGCGGGCCGCGCCCCCGCCTGCCGACCCCCGGGCTCAGCCGTGAAGCAGGCCGTGATCCTGGATGTGGACGTTCTCGGCCGTCAGCAGAGCCTTCTCCACGCCCTTGAGCAGGATGGTGTCGTGGGCACTCAGCGTCAGCAGGGTATCGGCTCCCGCATCCGTCATATGATCCTGAAGCGCCGCGAAGCTCGAGACCTGAGCCCGGTCCAGCCGCAGGATGTCGTGTCCGCTGCCCGAGCCCGCATGGAATCCCGTGACCGTGTCCTGTCCGAAGCCGGATGCGAACACGAAGGTATCGCCGCCGGCGCTCTTGAGGGTGTCGCTCGCGCCGGGCGTGGAAACCAGCGTCTGGTCGGTCTGATAGGCGGTCTGGCTATGCGAACCGTCCGGTTTCGTCCGATCGACGAAGCCGATCTTGCCATTGGCCGCGTAGCTGGCGTGTTCGGCGACATGGTCCTTGCCGGTGATGCCGCTCCGATAGACATCGAAGGTCTTGTCCGGGTGCTGGACCACCGTTCTGATGGTCGCACCGTCGGCATCGTAGGTCTGGCTGGTGATGTCCGTCCCGATGACCTTGCGCATCATCAGGCTGCCATCGTCGCGGAACTGCTCCTGCAGGACGATCTTGCTGGCTCCGTCGTAGCGCGTGTGGGCCGAGGCGTAGGCCTTGCCGGCCAGGTTGTCGACATAGACGTCGTAGGACGCATCGGCGTGCTGCACGACCTTGCTGGCGAGTTTGCCGGAGGCGTCGTAGGTGGAGGTGACCCGGTCCCCGTCGACGAGCGCATGCTCCGTTCGGGCCAGTTCGCCCGGGATCGGCGCCGGTGCCGCGGCCGGTTTGAGAGCGGGCTCGAGGGCGGCGACAGACGTGGCGATCTGGGTCGAGGCGGCTGTCAGCGTCGTCCCCGTCGCGGCATGCGATGCGGCGGAGGCCGGCCCCGTTTGCGTCGCTGCGACGAGCGTCGACCCGGCACCGCCCGACTGCGCCGCGAGGGCCTGGACGATCGAGGACGCGCCGGCGGATGCGAGCGTCGCGAATTTTTCGCCGCTCCCGAGCGTCATGCCCCAATCGTTGTAGAGATGCGTTGCGCTCGAAAGTTTATAGAAGACGTTGTTGCTGTGATAAGCGCCGGACTGCTTGAAGAAGGAGTCGCCAGTATTCAGGTAGATGATGCTGTTATGGAAAGATAGCTGTCCCGATTTGTAGGCCTCATCCAGGAAAACGCTCGCTATGCTCTTGGTGCTGTTTTTCTGCTCGACGATCGTATTGTGGGACAGATCCACATTCCTGAACGTGCTGGCGAAGTTGCCGCCGCCATTGTGCAGGACGAGGAAGCCATTGTTGTTCAAGCTGACATTGTTCGAGACGGAGATGTTCGTCAGCGAGCTCTTGTAACCACCGGCCTCGATGAAGCCGACGGTGTTCTCGATCCAGTTGTTATGGATCTTGATGTTGTCCATCGTGCCGAACAGCTCGATGCCGCCGCCATCGTGGCCGTAGTCGAAGCTCGGCGCCTTGGCGTTG
>NZ_JBKEZQ010000059.1:0-7053 GCF_053345175.1 Methylobacterium sp. M6A4_1b | reverse complement strand
CGGACGGCGGCGGCGGATCTTTCCCTTGATCGTTGCCGCCCTGATCCTTGGGCTTGAAGCTCTTGATCGACGCCCAGGCCTCGATCAGCGTGCCATCGACGCTGAAGTGGTCGCTGGACAGAAGCCGCCTGACCCGGGGCCGGGCCAGCACGGCGGCCAGGAACTGGGCCGCGATCTCACCGGCCAGGAGCCGGTCCCGGTTCCGGGTGAAGCTCGAATGATCCCAGGCCTGATCGTCGATGCCCAGCCCTACGAACCAGCGGAACAACAGGTCGAACTCCAGCCGCTCCATCAGCTGCCGCTCCGAGCGGATCGAGTAGAACGCCTGCAGGAGCATAGCCCGCAGCAGCATCTCGGGCGGGATCGACGGACGACCCATCCGAGTCGCATAGAGTGCCGAGAACGACCCGCTCAGGGCCACCAGCGCCTCGTCCGTCAGTTGCCGGATGGCCCGCAGAGGATGATCGGACCGGACCCGAGCTTCCAGGTCCACATACGAGAACAACGCCCCCGAACGCCGATCCGAGCCCCGCATCTGCCTTCCCCGTTTACTGCCAGGGAGCAGTGAATCATGCCAACCCCTGGCACGCCACGGACTTCTTCAACACCCTGCTAGGGCATTCCGGTGTTGGGTGGGAAATCCTGTCCGCGAGGGCATGCCCTCGCGGACAGGACTTTGCACTTCTCACAGAACGAGCAGCCGCGGCAAAATCCTACTATGCACAGAGCGATAATTTAGGCCGGATAATGAAAATACAATAGCCATAATCCAAGCTAAAAAAATTTTGAGCCTGTGATCTCCGTAGTGTTTTGGATGTAATCGAGGGTTAATTTAGTTCCTTTCATAATTACAGCATCGAGGATGCAGGGCATCCCGTGTTGCAGTCAGACACTCTCCCAACGCCCACGATGCTCGCCACTCACCCAATAGCTAAGCTGTTCTACCCATTATGAAATGGGGTCTTATGTCTCAAATTTCTGCTACGGTCTGCTCCTTCGCAATATCCCAATGCTGGAACATCGCTTAGCCCTGTTATTGCCACTATCGATCCGTGTAGAGGATAGCGGTCTCGGCAGCAGGTTTCCGGCATGAGGGACTTCCATGACAACCTTTTCGCGGATTGGGTTCGAGTTCCTTGTCAACACTCAAACTGACGGTTACCAGTTCAGCCCTACGATCATGGGCTTGGCGAATGGCGGCTTCGTAGTCTCATGGCAGGATAGTAGCGGCACGCTCGGGGATAGCGACGGCACGAGCGTCAAGGCGAAGGTGTTCAGCGCATCTCGCACATGCAGCTTGCAGCTGGGGCGGGCCATACGTTTTTGTACGTGGGGTCGCGTGCGTCGAGGAAGCTCCACAGGGTGCCGAGCCCCACAGTCAGATCGTGCTCGCCCCACAGTCGAGCACGCATCTACTCCAGGGTGATGTCGCCTTGTCCGTGGATCAGGCCGCGCAGAAACGCCTCGTGCGGATCGAGCTTCGAGCGGCGCGCCCGGCCTTGCGCGCTTATGGTTCACCTGCCAGCCCTCCCGTTGCAGCAGGATGTGCAGGCGCGGATAGCCGTAGCACAGCTGTGCAGCAGCGAGCTCCTTCAACCGCATCCGCGGCGCCCCCTGCGGATCGACGCGCTTGCGGTAGCGCTGAGACTAGCGGCCGAAACCAGTGGCTTGGCAGGCCCGACGCTCGCTGATGTCGTGGGCCACCTGCAGGTGACCACTGACCTCAGGGCAAGCGGCGGGCCTCACCACTAACCCTTGAGCACGTCCTGCAGCATGGAGCGATCGAGCGTCAGGTCGTCGACCAGCCGCTTGAGCTTGCCGTTGTCGTCCTCCGGCTGCTTCAGCCGCCGGATCTCCGGGAAGCCCATGCCGACGAACTGCTTCTTCCAGCGATAAAAGGTCGGCTCAGAGACGCCCATCTCGCCGCACAGACCTCGTCTACCGTCGCGCCGTTATCCGCCTGCCGCAGGGCAAAGGCGATCTGTTCATTTGTGAAGCGTTTGCGAGGCATGGCATCCACCCTCCTTCAGGGTTCAGGATGCCCGAAAAACTTGCGCTCAGCGCGGACCAGTTTGCTGGGTCAGGGTCAGGTCGCGTGACGAAGGCGGGTTGTGCGAGCGGCGTTGGGCTGCTCGGTTCCGTTGGCCAAATGACGACCTCTGGCGCAGGCGGGTGGTAGCCGAGCGATGAGTGCAGTCGGATGCTGTTGTAGTGCCGCCGCCATTGCTCGATCACGACGCTGGCCTCCTTCAGGGTGTAGAACACCTCGCCGTTGAGGAGTTCATCGCGCAGCGACCTCTGTCACCTCGATGGACCGGATTGCTTCAGCGACCTTACGGCCTTGCGAGACCAAGACATCAACCTGACGCAGCTTAGCGAAAATTTCTTCAGCCGTATGCTTCTTCCGTCCCGTGACAACATCCTCCACATGGCGCGAAGCCATACCTCAGGGATGACCACTTTTCAGGGGGCAGGCCACGAAACCAAAATAATACTCAAAGGACAATCCGCATTGTTGTTAATTCATTTTCTACTCTCTCTTGAATGAATCCAACCGAGGAATAGATCGAGTATGCAGAAATATTTGAGCTTTTCACAACCAGATAAATTTCGTTCAGCCCTCCAATTTTTGCAGCATTTAGCGCAAGCTTAGTCGCTTCTCGTGCCATGCCTTTTCCACGAGCCTGCTGAGAGCCAATTAGCAAGCGACCAAATTCTGCTCGCTTGTACTCCCATTCTACATTATATATTCCCACCATTCCTATTAGGCATCCAGAACTTTCCCGAATCACCCAATTGAAGTCGGTATTAGTACTATGTGTTCGAGCTAGCCATGATTCATGCCCTGCTTTATCGAAGCGGTGCTGGGTCAGGAACCAAGCCGCTATATAAGGGTCGTTCCTCCATTCTACAACTTCGTTTGTATGCTCAAAGTCTAAGGGAACGAGACTACAAATTTCTCCTTCATGACTGCTTCGAAGTACGGAGCAGCCATGGTCAGTACGCAACTTCGAATTCCCCACGAATTTTCTCCCCGTTATAAAATTCTGACGCAAGTTGGATTTATGTTTCAAACTTCATGCCTACTCAATGGCGTTTTACATCATGTTCGCTTTTTATATACTGAACATTCAATATTTACAGCAAATTGCAATGTATTTATTTCATAATCTGTCTTATAATAATTCTTTTCTCACCAATAAATGCATTTTATGCTTTTGATTAACTTTCTCATTTATTTTTTTGTTGACTAGATACGTGCATACCCCGCGGTGATCGCGGAGTTTTCGTGATCCATCCGAATATGCTATATATTCAATATAGCCGTCCACATAGTTAAGTATCGTTTGATGCTCGCTCTGATCATCGCTCTTCATAAGGTTTCTCTTTTGTTGTATTATGGGCATCATTGATTTTTAGACAAAAATATAGTGCAATTAATTATATTTAATGCCATAGTGACTGGATCAAAAATAAGAAAAGATTAGAAAATCAAAAATTTATATAGGGTTGAATATAAAGTTGTTGCTGCCGGTCCTACACGGCCATGAATGAGAAGATGATAATTTATTTGATACCTTGATTATCATATCAGGCGTTCGCTCTGGTCTTCCTGAGCGAGTTTGAGGAGGTTCTGTCCGTAGGCGGTCTTGGCGAAGAGTTTGCCGCGGGCGACGAGCTGGTCCTGGCCGATGAAGCCCTGCAGGTAGGCGATCTCCTCCAGGCAGGCCACCTGCAGGCCCTGGCGGTGCTGGAGCGTGCGCACGAACTCGGCCGCCTCCAGCAGGCTGTCATGCGTGCCCGTGTCGAGCCAGGCATAGCCGCGGCTCATGCGCTCCACGTGCAGTTGCCCGCGCGCGAGATAGGCCTCGTTGACGCTGGTGATCTCGAGCTCGCCCCGGGCCGAGGGCGTCACGCCGGCGGCGATGTCGAGGACCTGGTTGTCGTAGAAGTACAGGCCCGTCACCGCCCAGGGGCTCTCGGGCGTCACCGGCTTCTCGACGAGGCGTAAGGGGCGTCCGTCGGGGCCGAGGGTGACCACGCCGTAGGCCGAGGGGTCGTCGACGTGGTAGGCGAACACCGTGGCGCCGGTCTCGCGGGCGCGGGCCTGGGCCAGCATCTCGCGCATCCCCGAGCCGAAGAACAGGTTGTCGCCCAGAACCAGGGCGACGCTGTCGTCGCCGACGAACTCGCGCCCGATCAGGAAGGCCTGGGCCAGCCCCTCCGGCCGGGGCTGGAGCGCGTAGCTGAAGGACAGCCCGAACTGCTCGCCGGTGCCGAACAGGCGCTTGTAGTTGTCGAGGTGCTCGGGGCTGGAGATGATCAGGATCTCGCGGATGCCCGCCAGCATCAGCACCGAGACCGGGTAGTAGATCATCGGCTTGTCGTAGACCGGCAGCAGCTGCTTGTTGATCGACAGGGTGGCCGGGTGCAGGCGCGTGCCCGTGCCGCCGGCCAGAACGATCCCCTTCATGCCTGTGTCTCCGTCGTTGTCCGTTCGGGGCCGACCAGCCGGTCGAGGATGTCGTCCAGGGCCTGTTCCCAAGGCCGCGGCCTCAGGCCGTAGGCGGCCGTGAGGCTCGCCGTCGAGAGCACCGAATAGGCCGGCCGGCGGGCCGGGGTCGGGAAGGCGCTGGTGGGAATGGCGTCCACCGGCACCGCGCGGGCGCCGCGCCGGGCCGCGCCCGCCACGATGGCGCGGGCAAAGCCGCACCAGGTGGTGGCGCCCGCATTGACGAAGTGGTGCGTGCCGGTGGGCGCGCCGGGGTCGCGGGCCAGCGCCTGGGCGATCTGGGCCAGGCCGGCGGCGAGGTCGCCCGCGCTGGTCGGGCTGCCGTGCTGGTCGTCGACCACGCTCAGGCGCTCGCGCTCGTTCGCCAGGCGCAGCATCGTCTTGACGAAGTTGCCCCGGTGCGGGCTCATCATCCAGGCGGTGCGGATGATGGCGTGGCGCGGGTTGGCGCTGCGCACCGCGATCTCGCCGGCCGCCTTGCTGGCGCCGTAGACGCTCTGCGGGTCGACCGGCGTGTCGGGGGTGCAGGGGGCCTCGGTCCGTCCGTCGAAGATGTAGTCGGTGGAAACGTGCACGAGCGGGATGCCGGCCTCTGCGGTGGCCGCGGCGAGCAGTGCCGGTGCCACCGCGTTCAGGCTCCAGGCCGCGGCGATCTCGCTCTCGGCCCGGTCGACCGCGGTGTAGGCGGCCGCGTTGACCACCGCCGCGTAGGGGCGCGCGCCGAGAGCCGCCGCGATCGCGGCGGCGTCGGTGACGTCGAGGGCCGTGCGGCTCGGGGCGTGCAGGCGCGTGCCCGCGTCCCAGAGCGCCGGCGCCTGCAGCTCGGTGCCGACCTGGCCGGCCCCGCCGAGGATCAGGATGTCGCGCGGTGCGGCGTTCTCGGAGGCTGCCATCGGGCTCACCCCGCCTTCGGGGCGGTGCCCAGGCCGAGGCGCTCGCCGGTGTAGCGGCCCTCGCGGATCGGGCGCCACCAGGCCTCGTTGGCGAGATACCAGCGCACGGTCTCCTCCAGGGCGCGCTCGAAGTCCTGGGTCGGGTGCCAGCCGAGCTCGGCCTCGGCCTTGGCGGGGTCGATGGCGTAGCGCCGGTCGTGGCCGGGCCGGTCGGCGACATAGGTGATCAGCCGCGCGTGGGGGGCCTGCTCCGGGCGCAGGCGGTCGAAGGCGGCGCAGAGCGCCTGGACCACGCCGAGGTTGTTGCGCACCGCGCGCCCGCCGAGCAGGTAGGTCTCGCCGACCCGGCCCCGCTCCAGCACGGCCACGAGGCCGCGGGCATGGTCCTCCACGTGGATCCAGTCGCGCTCGTTCAGGCCGTCGCCGTAGACGGGCAGCGGCTTGCCCTCCAGCGCGTTGAGGATCATCAGCGGGATGAGCTTCTCGGGGAAGTGGCGCGGGCCGTAGTTGTTCGAGCAGTTGGTGACCAGGACGGGCAGGCCGTAGGTCTCGTGCCAGGCGCGGGCGAGATGGTCGGAGGCGGCCTTCGAGGCCGAGTAGGGCGAGCGCGGGTCGTAGCGGCTCGCCTCGGTGAAGAAGCCGTCGGGCGGCAGCGAGCCGTAGACCTCGTCCGTGGAGACGTGCAGGAAGCGGAAGGCCGCCTTTTCGGGTCCCGCCAGCGTCTCCCAGTGGCTGCGCGCCCCGTCGAGCAGGACCTGGGTGCCGACCACGTTGGTGCGGATGAAGGCGCCCGGATCGGTGATCGAGCGGTCGACGTGGCTCTCGGCGGCCAGGTGCATCACCGCCTCGGGCCGGAAGTCGGCGTAGAGGGCGTGCACGGCTCCCGGATCGCAGATGTCGGCCTCCACCAGGCGGTGGCGCGGGTCGTCCGCCAGCGGCTGGAGCGAGATCGGGTTGGCTGCGTAGGTGAGCGCGTCGAGGGTCGCCACTTCGTGCCCCAGATCCTGCACCAGGTGCAGCACGAGCGCCGATCCGATGAAGCCGCAGCCGCCGGTGACCAAGATGCGCATGGGATGACGGGTCTCTCGTGAGGCCGGATCGATGGACGATCCGGCGATGGGGTGATGCGGCGGGACCGGCGCCGGCCGGGCCGTTCGCCGCAAGAATCGTCCGCCGCAAGAATCGTCCGCCGCAGGAGCTTCAGAAAAGCGGCGGAAGATCGGCCAGGCGCGGGGCGACCCGGTCCTTGGCCGAGAGCTGGGCCTCGGCCTCGCTCACCGGCCAGGCGATGGCGAGCGCCGGATCGTTCCAGAGCAGGCCGCCGTCGTGCTCGGGGCTGTAGACCCCGCCGGCGACCTTGTAGGCCACCATGGTGTCGGGTTCCAGGGTGCAGAAGCCGTGCCCGAAGCCGACCGGGATGTAGAGCTGCTCGCCGCCTTGCGCATCGAGGCGCACGGCCACGTGCCGGCCGAAAGTGGGCGAGGCGCGGCGCAGGTCGACGGCGACGTCCAGGATGGCGCCGGAGAGCACCCGGATCAGCTTGGCCTGGGCCATGGGGGCGCGCTGGAAGTGCAGGCCGCGCACGGTGCCGCGCGGGGCGGAGAAGGACTGGTTGTCCTGGACGAACACGTCCGCGATGCCGGCGCG
>NZ_JBKEZQ010000058.1:0-7823 GCF_053345175.1 Methylobacterium sp. M6A4_1b | reverse complement strand
CTAGCACTACTTTGGCAGATTGATCTCAAGGTGGTTGATTGAGCACAGCATCACAGTGCGGGCATCGCCGCGGTGGTGGCCGACTGAGGTGATCCAGGATGGCCTGTCGGATCGCCGGCATCGAGGGCTGAGGCGGTGGGCAGGCGATTCTTTTTTTTCCGCCCCGCCGCTGCGAGGCGGCGGGACTGGAGGAAGGCGTAGGCCATCATCGTCATCAGCGCGTGTCGATGCAGTCCCGTCCAGGATCGGCCCTCGAAGTGGTCGAGGCCGAGTTCCTCCTTCATCTGCTGGTGGGCCTGCTCGCAGATCCAGCGCGCCTTGATCGTAGCGGCGAGCTGCTTGAGGGTCGCGTCGGCGGCCAGGTTCGAGAGATAGAACTTGCGCTCGCCCGAGCCTCGCTCCTCGCTCCTCGCGCACCAGCTAGACGGCTTCCCCGGGCAGGTGCTGGTTGCCTTGTGTACCGATCCGTTGCGTCGGACCGTCTGCCATCCGGATGCGCAACGCACAGAAGCGAGCCCGCAGCCGACCCTTGGTCCCGTGCCGCCAGGTCACCGACCGGCCGGTCATGTCTGCCAGGATCGCCTCGGCCGCGACGGAGACCTGATCCGGCACATGACGCTGGCGCGGTCGCCCACGCCCCGAGACGGGGAAGATCATCGCCACGTCGGCCGGGTAGACCTTGTTGCGTCCCGAAATCCCGACGGCCCATCTCAGGCCGCGCGCTCAGGGCCTGTCGGAACGGGGCGGAGCAGCCATAACCCGCATCGACCAGCACACAGCCGAAGCGCACGCCACCCTCTCGGACCCGATCGATCTCCGTGACCGCGATCTCCAGCTTGGTGCGGGCTGCGCGCCGATCCTCGGGAACGCCGGCCCTGGCCATCCGGTCCGGGTCGGCCGTCCAGGTCTCGGGCAGGAACAGCGCCAGGCCGACCGCCACGGGCACCTCGCCGCGCGCCAGCGTGAGCGACACCAGCGTCTGGCAGTTGGCGGTCTTGCCCAGCGTGGTGGCGTATTGCGGCGCGACCCCGACCGAGTTGTTGCCCTTCTTCGGCAAGGCGGTGTCGTCGACGACGAGGATCGCATCTGCACCGCCGACCAAGCGATCGGCCTCGTAGAGAAGCGCCTGCTGAAGCGGCGCCTCATCCCAGATCCCGGCGGCGATGAAGTGGTGCAGCCGATCATAGGGAACCCCATCGTTCCGCGCCGCTATCGGCTGGACGCTCTTGCGGTCGCCAAGGCCGATCAGACCGGCCACGTAGAGGGGGCACATCGCCCGGCGTGCCGAATGCGACAGGCCCGCCAGGAACGGCTGCAGCCATCGATCCAGATCGTCACGCCATCCGCCAGCACCTGACATCGCGCGCACCCACGCTCATGACCGTGGCATGCGAATCCGCAAAAACCTCCCGCGTTCCCTCAATCTGCCAAAGTAGGGCTAGGGCGCCTCTGCAAAGTCAGGTGAACCAGAGCATGGTCATGCCGAGCGTGACCATGGCGAGGCAATTCGTCGCTCGCTTTTCATAGCGGGTGGGGATGCGGTGATATTGCTTGAGGCGTCCGGTCAGCCGCTCGACCCTTTTGCGCTCTCGGTAAGCGGCTTTGTCGAAGTCGGGCTGACGCGGCTGATCCTTGCGGGTTGGGATGACCGGCTCGATCCGGCGCTGCCTGAGGCGGCGGCGTGCCGGTTAACTGAAGTAGCCCCGATCCTCGGCCGTTCGGCGGGGACGCAGATGCGGTCGGCCTCGGCCAGAGCGCGGCACGGCGCCTTTGTCCATCAGCGCGTCCAGAGCGAATGGCTCGTAGCGCTCGCCGGCCGTCAGCACTGCCGCGATCGGCTTGGCCTTCGCCGTCGGCCCGCAGTTGCAGCTTGGTCGAGAACCCGCCCTGGCTGTGCCCGAGCGCTTCACCGATCCCCTCGACCGTCGCCTCACCCCCGATGGCGCCAGACCAGCGTGCACCGGCGGCGTGCTGGTGAGCGCGCACCACCGTGGCGTCCACGAAGTGCAGGTCCCAGTCGAGATCGCCGGCCATCCGCCTGCGCCTGCAACTGCCGCAGCACCCGGTCGAATACGCCGGCTTGCCGCCAGCGGTAGAACCGGCTCGACGAGGTCCCGACAGCACTATGGCGGACCGGCAGATCCGCCCACGGCGCACCCGTGCGCAAGATCCAGAGCATCCCGTTCAGGACTTGCCTGTGACCCTCCACAGGCCGCTCCGTGCGCGGCTTCTGCGGAGGCAGCAGCGGGGCAATCTGCTCCCACTGCGCATCGGTCAGTTCGTAGCGTCGCATCCCCTGCACATGGGGGCGCACAAGCCGGCTGTGAACCCTTTGCAGAGACGCTCATGGTGTTTGATCCCGCGGTGTGGTGGTACGGTTGATCATCATGCTGCGAGGGATGCGCTATGGGCCAGGTTCTCCATGGAAGCGCCACCACGACGGGGCAGTCCTTCGCGCGATCCAGCTACGTGAAGAGAGCGTAAGGGCGCTGGCCCGGCGCTACGGCGTCAGTCCGACGACGGTGCAGAAAGTGGCGCAAACGGGCGACGACGCCGGATGCTCGGATGGGCCCCAAAGAGCCGCGCTCCACCGTGCTCACGATCGAGGAGGAGGCGATGATCGTCGCCTTTCGGCGCCACACCCTGTTGCCGCTCGACGATTGCCTCTACGGCTTGCACCCGACGATCCCGCACCTGACCCGGTCGTCGCTACATCGCTGTCTGGAGCGGCACGGCATCAGCCGACTGCCCGAGATCGACGGCGACAAGCCCAAGAAGCAGCGCTTTGCGAGCTACGCCATCGGCTACGTGCACATCGACATTGCCGAGGTGAGCACGGCTGAGGGCAAGCTCAGGCTGTTCGTAGCCATCGACCGCACCAGCAAGTTCGCCTTCGTGCGACTGGTGGAGAGCGCTGGCAAGATGGAAGCTGCTCAGTTCCTGCGCGACTTCATCGAGGCGGTTCCTTACCGCATCCACACCTTACTCACGGACAACGGCATTCAGTTCACGCCACGTCGGCAAGATAGCTACGACAGCCAGCACATCTTCGACCGCGTCTGCGACGAGCATGACATCGAGCATCGGCTGACCAAGGTGAATCATCCTTGGACCAACGGACAGGTCGAGCGAATGAACCGCACGGTCAAGCGCTTCCACTACGACAGCCACAACTAGCTTCGAACGCATCTGCATCTGTTCGTCGATGCCTACAATCACGCTCGTAGGCTCAAGACCCTGCGGGGCTTGACACCGATCGAGTTCATCCCGAGCGCCTGGAGGAAAGAGGCCGAACCCTTCAGGATCGACCCGTCACACCTCATCCCGGAACCATACACCTAGAGACGTGCAGGATGCCACCGATCACCCACCTGTCGTCGACCTGAGGATTGCTCGGTTGGCCGTGCGGCAGGTGCGGCTCGATCCGCGCCCAGGCTTCATCCGAGAGCCATAACGACCGTGCTATCGCGATCCTCCTGCGCTAGAGACCCAAAACTCAGAAAAGAAACGCGAATGATCTAAATGGTTGTATGAGTTTCCAACCGAAAGGCTGATGACGATCCCTGGTACGAGTTCGGTCGTGGCCTCGACTGTGCTGGCCTCCATCGGCGAGATCACTCGCTTCCCAACTCCGGACAGGCTCAGCAGCTACAACGGCCGGATCCAAAGGGTCCGGCTGGCCGGAAAACATCCGGCACGGCAGGATCTCGAAGCAAGGCGACGATGACGCCCGCAAGATGCTGGTAGACACGGCTTGGTCTGCCAAGACGGCGCCAGGTCTGCTGCGGGCCTTCTTCAACCGTGTGCAGAAGAAATGCGGTGCACCTGTTGCCGCGGTCGCCGCGGCTTGCAAACTTGCGGTGATGATCTGACACATCCTGATGAGCGGCATGGAGTACGCCTACGCTCGGTCGGCGTTCACGGCGATGAAACTGTGGAAAGTGGTGCTCAAGGCAGGCGCTCGTTGGGCCTACGGCAAGGCTGGCCTCAGTCGTGAATGATATATTAAGGAGATTCGCGAACGAGAAGCCGGGTACGTCGCACGCGTGGAACAGGCTTACGAGCGGATTGTCGCTACTTGGAAGGAGACGCTGAAAAAAGTTCTTCCGGGATGACAATGGGGGCTTCTCAACACCATCCGTCGAGAAGCAGATCTGGCCGTTGCCAATGAACCGAATGAATACGCTCTAGCGCCTGACCATGTAATCAATAGCCTGCGCGACCGGAGCCTTGGCCGCGAGCTTGGTGCCGTTGGCCCGTAGCCCTGTCTCCTGATCGGTAACACCTTGACATATCGCATCGAACAGATGCCATGAGCAAAGCATTATGAGGTTTCGAGGTCTTTCCGGCATGCAGGTGATCGAGACGGAGATTCCGGCGGTGCGGCGGGTGGTGCCGACGCGCTTCGGCGATGAACGCGGCTGGTTCTGCGAGACCTACCGGGCCGACATCCTGGCCCGCGCCGGCATCGCGGACGTGTTCGTCCAGGACAACCAGTCCTTCTCCGCCCCGCGCGGCACCGTGCGCGGCCTGCACTTCCAGCGCGCCCCCATGGCCCAGGCCAAGCTGATCCGGGTGCTCTCCGGCGCCATCCTGGACGTCGCCGTCGACCTGCGCCGCGCCTCGCCCACTTTCGGCCGGCACGTGGCCGTGCGCCTCGATGCGCAAGGCGGCGAGCAGCTCTACATCCCGGTCGGCTTCGGGCACGGCTTCTGCACCCTGGAACCCGACACCATGGTGGCCTACAAGGTCGCCGGCGGGGTCTACAGCCCCGAGCACGACGGCGGCCTGCTCTGGAACGATCCGGCGCTCGCCATCGCCTGGCCGGTGAGCGAGGCCGAGGCCCAGCTCTCGGCCAAGGACCGGGTCGCCCCGCGCCTGGCCGATCTTCCGCCGCTTTTCTGAAGCTCCTGCGGCGGACGATTCTTGCGGCGGACGATTCTTGCGGCGAACGGCCCGGCCGGCGCCGGTCCCGCCGCATCACCCCATCGCCGGATCGTCCATCGATCCGGCCTCACGAGAGACCCGTCATCCCATGCGCATCTTGGTCACCGGCGGCTGCGGCTTCATCGGATCGGCGCTCGTGCTGCACCTGGTGCAGGATCTGGGGCACGAAGTGGCGACCCTCGACGCGCTCACCTACGCAGCCAACCCGATCTCGCTCCAGCCGCTGGCGGACGACCCGCGCCACCGCCTGGTGGAGGCCGACATCTGCGATCCGGGAGCCGTGCACGCCCTCTACGCCGACTTCCGGCCCGAGGCGGTGATGCACCTGGCCGCCGAGAGCCACGTCGACCGCTCGATCACCGATCCGGGCGCCTTCATCCGCACCAACGTGGTCGGCACCCAGGTCCTGCTCGACGGGGCGCGCAGCCACTGGGAGACGCTGGCGGGACCCGAAAAGGCGGCCTTCCGCTTCCTGCACGTCTCCACGGACGAGGTCTACGGCTCGCTGCCGCCCGACGGCTTCTTCACCGAGGCGAGCCGCTACGACCCGCGCTCGCCCTACTCGGCCTCGAAGGCCGCCTCCGACCATCTCGCCCGCGCCTGGCACGAGACCTACGGCCTGCCCGTCCTGGTCACCAACTGCTCGAACAACTACGGCCCGCGCCACTTCCCCGAGAAGCTCATCCCGCTGATGATCCTCAACGCGCTGGAGGGCAAGCCGCTGCCCGTCTACGGCGACGGCCTGAACGAGCGCGACTGGATCCACGTGGAGGACCATGCCCGCGGCCTCGTGGCCGTGCTGGAGCGGGGCCGGGTCGGCGAGACCTACCTGCTCGGCGGGCGCGCGGTGCGCAACAACCTCGGCGTGGTCCAGGCGCTCTGCGCCGCCTTCGACCGCCTGCGCCCGGAGCAGGCCCCCCACGCGCGGCTGATCACCTATGTCGCCGACCGGCCCGGCCACGACCGGCGCTACGCCATCGACCCCGCCAAGGCCGAGGCCGAGCTCGGCTGGCACCCGACCCAGGACTTCGAGCGCGCCCTGGAGGAGACCGTGCGCTGGTATCTCGCCAACGAGGCCTGGTGGCGCCCGATCCGCGAGGGCCGCTACACCGGCGAGCGCCTCGGCCTGGGCACCGCCCCGAAGGCGGGGTGAGCCCGATGGCAGCCTCCGAGAACGCCGCACCGCGCGACATCCTGATCCTCGGCGGGGCCGGCCAGGTCGGCACCGAGCTGCAGGCGCCGGCGCTCTGGGACGCGGGCACGCGCCTGCACGCCCCGAGCCGCACGGCCCTCGACGTCACCGACGCCGCCGCGATCGCGGCGGCTCTCGGCGCGCGCCCCTACGCGGCGGTGGTCAACGCGGCCGCCTACACCGCGGTCGACCGGGCCGAGAGCGAGATCGCCGCGGCCTGGAGCCTGAACGCGGTGGCACCGGCACTGCTCGCCGCGGCCACCGCAGAGGCCGGCATCCCGCTCGTGCACGTTTCCACCGACTACATCTTCGACGGACGGACCGAGGCCCCCTGCACCCCCGACACGCCGGTCGACCCGCAGAGCGTCTACGGCGCCAGCAAGGCGGCCGGCGAGATCGCGGTGCGCAGCGCCAACCCGCGCCACGCCATCATCCGCACCGCCTGGATGATGAGCCCGCACCGGGGCAACTTCGTCAAGACGATGCTGCGCCTGGCGAACGAGCGCGAGCGCCTGAGCGTGGTCGACGACCAGCACGGCAGCCCGACCAGCGCGGGCGACCTCGCCGCCGGCCTGGCCCAGATCGCCCAGGCGCTGGCCCGCGACCCCGGCGCGCCCACCGGCACGCACCACTTCGTCAATGCGGGCGCCACCACCTGGTGCGGCTTTGCCCGCGCCATCGTGGCGGGCGCGGCCCGGCGCGGCGCCCGCGCGGTGCCGGTGGACGCCATTCCCACCAGCGCCTTCCCGACCCCGGCCCGCCGGCCGGCCTATTCGGTGCTCTCGACGGCGAGCCTCACGGCCGCCTACGGCCTGAGGCCGCGGCCTTGGGAACAGGCCCTGGACGACATCCTCGACCGGCTGGTCGGCCCCGAACGGACAACGACGGAGACACAGGCATGAAGGGGATCGTTCTGGCCGGCGGCACGGGCACGCGCCTGCACCCGGCCACCCTGTCGATCAACAAGCAGCTGCTGCCGGTCTACGACAAGCCGATGATCTACTACCCGGTCTCGGTGCTGATGCTGGCGGGCATCCGCGAGATCCTGATCATCTCCAGCCCCGAGCACCTCGACAACTACAAGCGCCTGTTCGGCACCGGCGAGCAGTTCGGGCTGTCCTTCAGCTACGCGCTCCAGCCCCGGCCGGAGGGGCTGGCCCAGGCCTTCCTGATCGGGCGCGAGTTCGTCGGCGACGACAGCGTCGCCCTGGTTCTGGGCGACAACCTGTTCTTCGGCTCGGGGATGCGCGAGATGCTGGCCCAGGCCCGCGCCCGCGAGACCGGCGCCACGGTGTTCGCCTACCACGTCGACGACCCCTCGGCCTACGGCGTGGTCACCCTCGGCCCCGACGGACGCCCCTTACGCCTCGTCGAGAAGCCGGTGACGCCCGAGAGCCCCTGGGCGGTGACGGGCCTGTACTTCTACGACAACCAGGTCCTCGACATCGCCGCCGGCGTGACGCCCTCGGCCCGGGGCGAGCTCGAGATCACCAGCGTCAACGAGGCCTATCTCGCGCGCGGGCAACTGCACGTGGAGCGCATGAGCCGCGGCTATGCCTGGCTCGACACGGGCACGCATGACAGCCTGCTGGAGGCGGCCGAGTTCGTGCGCACGCTCCAGCACCGCCAGGGCCTGCAGGTGGCCTGCCTGGAGGAGATCGCCTACCTGCAGGGCTTCATCGGC
>NZ_JBKEZQ010000057.1:0-8322 GCF_053345175.1 Methylobacterium sp. M6A4_1b | reverse complement strand
TCGAGGCCTGGGCGTCGATCAAGAGCTTCAAGCCCAAGGATCAGGGCGGCAACGATCAAGGGAAAGATCCGCCGCCGCCGTCCGCCGGCGGGCGCAACGTCGAGGTCGACTTCAGGGGGCAGGCGCGCTCGAACGAGACCCACGAAAGCACCACGGACCGAGAAGCCCGCCTCTACCGCAAGGGTCCGGGGATGGAGGCCAAGCTCTGCTTCATCGGCCATACCCTGATGGAGAACCGCTCCGGCCTGATCGTGGACACCCGCCTGACCTTGGCGAACGGTCACGCCGAGCGGATCGCGGCCTTGTCGATGATCGAGCCAAGGGCGGATCGGCCCAAGGCGATCTCGGTGGGTGCCGACAAGGCCTATGACGCCGAGGACTTCGTCAACGAGCTCAGGTCGATGAACGTGCGCGCGCACGTGGCCCGGAACACCAACGGCCGCCGCTCCTCCATCGACGGACGAACCACCCGCCACGCCGGCTACGGTCGGAGCCAGAAGATCCGCAAACGCATCGAGGAGGGCTTTGGCTGGATCAAGACCGTCGGCGGCCTGCGCAAGGCCCGCTTCAAAGGCCGCGACAAGGTCGGATGGGCCTTCGCCTTGACGGCTGCGGCCTACAACCTCGTCCGCCTGCCAAAGCTGCTCGGAGCTCCGGTGTGAGCGTCCTGGGCAAGTGCCGGATCGTCGAGCTGCCCGGCTACGAGGACGACTACGCCGATATGGTCGAGCCAGCCTACATCCTCTTCGAGGACGGCCGCGGTGCGTTCGCCTTCGGGTGTGTCACCGGAGCTTTCGCTGGCGGAGCCACCCGCGGGAGTGCACGCGCCGCCATCGCGTTCGACTGGAATGGCAATGACGAGATGGACGCGGTCTGCGGCTCGGGATCGGCCGAGGTCCAGGCCGACGGCTCGCTTCGCGGCGAAATCCGCGTCCACCGCGGCGACGAAATCCCCTTCATCGCCTGCCGTTGGCCGACTTCTTCAACACCCTGCTAGGCGGCTTAATGCACCGAGCCTTCGTCAACCAACCTATCACAGCCCGAGAACTTGCATAGGCCTTGGACTGGACGCTGCGATCGTAGCACCGACATTAGCACAAAAGACGGTTTGCTTTGTAAAACTAGCGGATGACATAGTTCGAAGACAAAACTAAACAACAAGATCCTATCAATCAAAGGTATCGGCGAACCACAATTCTCTCCATAACAAGTCCAAGCCAAAACGATCCAAATGAACAGCCAAGCACATAGTTGTAATCCAGCACAGCTCCGAGTTGCGGATTATAAGCGAGCCTAACCCACTCGATGATCTGAACGATAGGGTTCCATTTCATCAAGCTGTATAGTTCTTCTGGCATCATATGCGGCAGAAAAAAAACGCCCGCCGTCAAGTATATAAGGATGGTAATTAGGATGCTTCCCCAAAGCCATCCTGGAAATACCATCGTGATACCCATATTTATGGCCCCCACACCAAGACCTAAAATGAGCGCCATAAGATACCCAGTCACCGCCATCCACGGATCCACCGGTGTTGGATCAATGCCTAAGGCCAGGAAAATAGAAATAATAAGTAAAAGACCCTGGAAACCTTTGACAGCCTCGACAAGAAATCGAGCTACCATGATGTCAAAGGCTTTTACCTGTGGATAATACATCAGCGGCCTGTTCACCAGGATGGCTTTCATCGCCTCGCGCGAAGTGTATTGAAACACGAGCGCCGGAACTGCACCGGTTGCCACAAATAAAATCGGATCGTTACCCATCGGCGATGGCACCTGCCGGAAGTGCATGATCGCGACAATCAGGAAGATGTGGGCGATTGGCCATAAAACGACGAGTGCGTAGCCCCAATACGTACCACCAAAACGAGTACGCATGTCGCGGAGCATCAGGGCACGTATCACATGCGCATAGACCTCAAGTGAGCTTTGCCTGGATAGGCTCTCGGAAGCTGGACGCCGCATGCTGTATCTCATTAAGGAACGGGTCGCCACACCGTAGGTCATCGATAAATGTGGGCGTAATGTGTTCGCTTACCCTCGGCAGCCATAAGGGGCCGGCCGTGAGAGCCGCCATAGAGGCGGCCGGCGCGCGGCTGTTGTTCCTCCCGCCCTACAGCCCAGACCTCAACCCCTGTATGGATGGTCTTCTCGAAGCTGAAAGCGCTGCTGCGCAAAGCGGCCGAGCGAACCGTCGAGGGGATGTGGTCGGCCATCGGACGCCTCGTCGACACCGTCACGCCGGACGCGTGCGCCAACTTCTTCGCCGCCGCAGGAGATGAACCAGATTAAACCGAAAATGCTTTGATATCGCCGTCGTCGCGCTGCCAGCCAAGATGGCTCGGACCGTCTGGGCGCTACTGCGCCACGAACGCGTCTATGAACCGGCGGCGTTAGCTGCCTGATCCGAGCTTGGTCGGCGAAGCCTTCGTCGGCCTCACCATGTCTGCGAGCGGCGAGAGGAAGATGGCCTGACAGTCGATCGGTGTTCTGGGAGCCTCTGGCGTAAAATGGCGCTCGACGCCCCCCCCCTTTATGAGGACCAGGACGCGCGGATCTCCATCTCGGCCAACGGCATCGCCGAAAGGCTGGATACGTTTATGCAAACTGCTCAGACCAGCAGATCATAAGCCACTTGCGGACGGAGCGAGCCATACGTTTGAGACACCTTCTGTAAGCGATTAGAAAGAAGTGGCGGACACTGGTAGACGCCCCCGGTGAAAATAAACAGCGAGCGAAGTCGCCGAACCTGGTCGAATATAGCGGCAGACCCTTCGAATCTGCCGGTACACGATGCTGCCATGCGGAATCAAGGCGGTGGCGTTCACAATCTTCCGAACTGTATAGGCTGATGGGCAGGTATACGAAGCATCCTCCGGCATGATGAGCGCGATCACCCTTCATTCGACACCCGTCAGATCACTTTTGTAACTCAGACGCGTAAAAGAACACGACCGCCGGTGGTCGCGACCACATACCAGATACCGCGTAAACTGCAGCATAAGCGTAAAATCACTCCGATTGCAGCCACTCACACCCCAACCGCCACCTTACCAAATAGTCGCTAAACAAACTCGCTTAGCAACACTTCGCTATGCACTATGGCGGGTATAGCTCACGCCAACCCGAACGGAACCTATTGAAGTAAAGCTGGAAGTCCATCGAAGGAATGTTTTCGAATATGGATTCAAATCTATTAGCATTTTTGCCTTCGGCAAAGCGATCTAGACAGGACTTCTCCAGCCTCTGTAGATAAGTCTTTCGAAGCACGGGATCCTTTAAGATTTCAAATCCCTTTGACCATCCTCCTCTGTTTT
This sequence comes from Methylobacterium sp. M6A4_1b, assembly GCF_053345175.1. Lineage (NCBI taxonomy): Bacteria > Pseudomonadati > Pseudomonadota > Alphaproteobacteria > Hyphomicrobiales > Methylobacteriaceae > Methylobacterium > Methylobacterium sp. M6A4_1b. The sequence goes on along the minus strand of NZ_JBKEZQ010000057.1, from coordinate 5,003 downwards.
CATCGACGCGGTAAACGCCATGATCGCCGTTCCAGTCGACGAAGCTGTCTTGATCTGAGACAACAGGCACTACACCAATATACAAACAATACAAAATAACACTGTCTGAGCGATAATAACTATTGTCAGAGCCAGAACCCTGTAGGATCGCTAAATCAGCTCCCCAACGTGTCAGATAATCAGCGCTCTCGTTGAAAAGACTAGAAGCTTCATGAGGCATGAATTTATACACACGCTTCGGATGCTCTCCGAAACTAGAGGACGGAGACTGAAGAACGAAATTATTATCTCTGAGGACAAGATCAATGGGAGACATATCCCACTGTTTGTTGGCGCTTGGTTGCACAAGGACCCTTGTCACCCCTAAAGACTCGCGTAATTCAGGCAGTATGCGGCGTTGGCGTTCAAGGCGTGTGCGACTTATGGAAGGACTCGCGATATGTACTTTTCTGTCATTAGATATCTTAGGAACGGCATTGCAAATTTTCGATGAGCTGGCGATAAGGAGATCAAATTTCTTCAAAGTTGATAATTCATTTTCACAAAGTATCAGCGGCAGATTTTTTCTATAAAACTCTGCTTCCGAGCGTTGTTGTAGAGCTACCGAAACAGGCGAATTCCGAAGCTGTTCCAAATTAAAAGCAAACTTGATTTCGACTACATGTTCCTTGCCATCGTGAAACTCAATAGGCAAATCATAATAAAACGCATGATTCCCATTCCCAATGCCCGCAGCAAGAAGATCACCACGTGGTATGTTCGCTTTTATCAAACCACAAACAACACCGTCTACGAAAACAATCAAATCCGCGTGAGATGAGCCCCCTTCATAAGCCCAGCCCTTTATGCGACCACCCGGAAGAATCTCTTCAAAGTTGGAGTCAATCTGGAGGTCTGTAATAACAAATTCTTCTACTTCATCAGTTTTTTTACTCCTCGGCAGCCATCCTATTACAGGCGCAAATTCATCAATAAAATACGCCGTCGGAATCCTGTGTCGCAAGCAGTAACTCAAAGCTCTAACATTTTGATCTTCACCTAAATTCCCGGAAAAGATCACCACATCAGAGGATAGTAAAGAGGATTTTTCATGGAATGTATCTGGGTTGCTTTCGATCCATCCGATATGTAAATCTTTAGACGGATCGCTCCCGCCCCAGACCATGTGATTTCGTGTATAGTTTCCAGCGAAAAGCGAAATACGCTTACGAGCAACACCGGCATCTGACTTCGTCGGACGCGAATACCAGGTTTTGCTACTGAAAAAGTCGCGCGAGACTTCAATATGACTGCGCAATGGTATCGAAGCATTCTTTGGAATCAGAAAGATATCGCGCTCAGGAAAATTACGAGGTTTCAAATCATTGTTTCGATCCTCATCGATAAATTCCTGAATAATTTCTGGATACATAGGATATGTATTTCCTAGACTATCAGATCGAGAAGCACCTAGCTCTCGTCCAACCATCACATTCGTGGATTTAATTTCATAATCTTTAAGGATACGTCTCCAAAGATCCCAGTCGCAGATGCGAGTTACCGCCACATGTGGATCGTAAAACCCAACACTTTCAATTATATCTCGATGTACGATAACACTAGAATTGCCAATAAAATTTTTGAATATAATATCGTCAAGTGGACATATATTGCCTAGTCTAATCTGATGATCTGCCGATAATTGCAGACCTACGTTGCCAAACGCAGCGAGTACCTCGCCTTCTCTGATGGATGACATCATATCAAAAAAAGCGTTATTTTCGAATATGAAGTCATCGAACCCAAATCCAATGAAGTTGCCCCTCGCTCGAATATAAGCTTCATATTCAGAAACTGCCGGAAGACCGATGTTTTTCTTATGCGTAAGACAGGATACTCTTCCGTCATCAAGCATTATATCGCTAATGATTTCAGCAGTTCCATCTGTCGAAGCATCATCGATAATAATGAGTTCTATATCTGAAAAGCTCTGATCGAGAATATTCCGAACGACCCTTAGGAAAAGTCCGTCTTGCCCTCTACGGAACGTCGGAAGTAAAATAGATAACTCAGGTTTCATTGCGAGGGCGTAATCTTTACCTGGCTTCCATTCAGTCCATTGTAAAAGGTGCTTGACCTTCATTCCACATGTCCCCAAATTGCGCTCGAGTGGCGGTTTAAGCCTCCTCGGAGCGTACTGCAAGTCACCCCTAAAGGACACTTGAATGATTGTTGGCGTAATATCACACCCGAATTTTTCCACGGCCCTATGCTTTGACGGGTTGATGCAACAGCAGAGATATAATTTTATATTCATCAACCCGTTCGAAGACTCGCAACTATCAAATAAAAAATTACAAAATGTCGATGTTGTTGTAGTCGTTAGACATTTGTACTTACCAGAATACGAGAATTTATGGAGAGAGGCTTTTCGAGGTGGAATTCCGATGTATTACCTGCTTGATGACAATTTCTTTATCATCGATAGTGGAGATGTGGAAGGAAAATATACTCACACAAAAGTAAGAAATACCTTGAGAATGTTCAAAGGTGTTCTATCTTCGAATGTGAATCTAAGCACTTATCTAATTTCAAATAAAATTCATTCAAATGTTTTGTGGTTTAGTGCTGTACGTGACTCTGATCGTGATCCTCAAGTTATCTCTAAACATAATGGCGAAGCAATAAACATAGGATGTTTCGGCGGAGGATTTAGGCTGCTGGAAATTGAGAAGAATATCCTGCCTGCACTGAGTAATATGGCGAAAATCAGACCAGTAAGTTTTTACGCGCGTGAAGATCTTGAAGCTCTAAGGGATAAATTTGAAAGCGCAGGCATAAATTTTCAGACATCGAAAACAACTGATTCTATTGGGCTTTTTTGTCGCGACTGGCTTCAATATAATCTCGACATCATTATTCATCCACCTGGAAATACAAAGAATCTTGCATTTAAAACTGCAAATGCTCTCCTTATAGCGTATTATTTAGGTGCCGTGCCTGTAGTTGCGGATGAACCTGCATATGCTGGGAGTAATGATAAAAACGGGGTAATTATAGCAGACTGTACTGAAGAGGCTTATTTTTCTGCATTTCAAAGTCTTGCTGGGCGCAAATACCGACAAAATTTGTTTGCCAAACTTGAGTTGTATGTGCGAAAGGCGTTCGCCACCGACTCAAATATAAGAACTCTGGACATAATTTGCAACCAAATTGATTTATAGTGCAATATATTTAACGTATTGGTCGCCTATGCAAACGAGTAAAGCGACTATCGGCCTTTCGGCCAAGAGCTTCTGCAGCGCACTCTTTCGTCTTCATCGGGCGGCTTGGTATCTAAAGGTGGCTTTCGTTGTATGGTCGCCGCTACGCTTCGATCTCACTATTCGCATCGACCAGCTGCGAGGATCACGAGACGTTCAGGCCCTTCGCTTGGAGGAGGTCGTTAAGAGACTCGAGTTGAGCGTTATAGATGGGTTCGTCATGACGCAGGAATTCAAGTGTGACGCGGTTTTAATAGTCCATTCAGTCAGGAGCCTCCGAAATGAACTTGGCCCACCCAACTTGGTGGCCCAGGTTCGAAGTTAATGCGTCGTGATCTTGGAGTTGGCCCGGTTCCTGGTCCACGGCCTTTGCATGTTCTCGGGTTATGATGAGGGTCCCCCGGATTTTGGTCCGGCCGAAAGGTGAGCCTCCGGATCTCATGAGGGTCCCCCGGATTCTGGTCCGGCCGAAAGGTGAGCTTCCGGATCTCATTCGGCGGCCTTCAGGGCCGCCGTCAGGGCGAATTCCTGGGGCGTTCGCCACCCCAGGGCGGTGTGAGGTCGGCTCTCGTTGTAGTGCCGCCGCCATTGCTCGATCACGACGCTGGCCTTTTTCAGGGTGTAGAACACCTCGCCGATGAGGAGTTCATCGCGCAGCTTCGCGTTGAAGCTCTCGTAAGTCACCGTTCTCCCACGGACTGTGTTTCGGCGTGCAACTTTGGCTCTGACTACTCTCGCTGATGCCGGCAGCGTTGAGGGCGCGGATATCCAGAATGGAGCCGCAGCATGCGCCCCCGCTTCAGGCCGTCGAGTCTCGTACCTGCCGGCTTCGTCGTCGATCACCTCGATGTAGGCATCGTTCGGATCGGTCTGGTCGTGAGGTCCGGATCTGCGACGGCGACTTGCCCAGACTGCCGAACCTCTTCACGTCGCATCCAAAGCCGCTACCAGCGCCGTGCCGCCGACCTGCCGCTCGGTGGCCGGCGCGTCGAGCTCCAGGTCGTCGTAAGACGCTTCTGGTGCGACGCAGCTGCCTGCAGGCGGAAGATCTTCGCCGAGCGTTTTCCCGACGGCGTTCTGCCCGCCTTCGCGCGACGCACCTCGCGGCTGGAACAGATCGTCCATCACCTCGGTCTCGCGCTCGGTGGTCGGCCCGGTGCAGGCCTCGCCCAGCGCCTCATGTTGCCGGTCAGTCGCGACACGCTCTTGCGCGTCGTCCGCCGTCGGGCGATGACACCGTCCGATCCTCTCGGTGTCATCGGCATCGACGACTTCGCCTGGCGACGCAACCACCGCTACGGCACTCTGGTCTGCGATCTCGAACACCGCCGCATCGTGGCGCTCCTACCGGACCGCGAACAGGCCACCGCACAGACCTGGCTAAAGCAGAACGCCTCGATCGAGATCGTCGCCCGCGACCGCGGCGGCGGATATGGTGAGGCCATCGCCCGCGCTCTGCCGCAGGCTATCCAAGTCGCCGACCGCTGGCACCTCATGGAGAACGCCAGCCGCGGCTTCCTCGACGCCGTGCGCAGGTTGATGCGTCAGGTTCGCGAGGTCGTTGGCGCAGCTATCCTTGATCCGGCGCTCCTCACCGCGGCTGAGCGCATCCGGTACGAGGGTTATCTGCGCCGGGAAGAGGCGGACGTCGCCATCCGCGCGCTCGCTAAAAGCAGGCATTCCGATCCGCCGGATCAGCCAGCGACTGGGCCACAGCCGCAAGGTGGTGCGTGCGGTCCTGCGCGGCGAGCGCACGGACGT
>NZ_JBKEZQ010000056.1:0-8616 GCF_053345175.1 Methylobacterium sp. M6A4_1b | reverse complement strand
TGTGGCTCTGGCCAACACCGCAGGCGGCTTCGACCCCGCCCAGCTCAAGCTGCAGGCCTTTGGCACCAGCCCTGGTGCGGGCTCCTGGACGAGCGACGACCACTACCATCGCGAGCTGGCGGAGGTGAACGGCGATGGACGAGCGGACATCGCTGCCTTTGGTGAGTCCGGCGTGTACGTAGCCTACAGCCACGACCTACGTTTGCGTGCTGTTCGCGTGAGGCGCAGGGTAGTGTGATCTAGAATCTGTGGAAGGCGTAATACAGCAATCAAAGTGATCCTTGTCTTTCACAGAACGGCGCCCAAATTTTCAGCGACAAGCATGCAAACCAAGCACATTTATATGCCAATTTACCTTACAAATCATAATGTTGGGAAAGCGATCGCTATTTCGGCATAGCAAAGCGAGATGATTGTGATGTGTGAGAGGGTCGTGATGTAGTCCAGCTTAGCACTCGTGTGAAGTGAAGGCGCGCAGGTCTCAACGAAAAAGCCCCGCGACTGGTGAGGCTGCGGGGCTTTCCGATTGGGTGCGCCTTACTAAGAGGTTGGCAGATTAGGCGTTCAACATGCCGGCTGTTGGTACATGGATGGTAAACCCTGGTCCTTCATCGACCCAGTTCGCGCCGGCCGAGCCGTGGTTGATGCCGTAGGTCTCGATGGCACTGGCCGAGTAGTGGTGGTTGCCCGTCTCCGTGTTGTAGAAGCGCTCCAGCGTGAGCCCACCCGTCCCCACAGTGGCGGCATCCTTGTAGGCCTGGAACGCCACGCCCTCGTAGTTGTAGGTGTGCTGATTGGCGATAATGCTATCGCGTTCGCCCACGCTGGTCGTCAGGAAGTGCGTGCCATGCACTGTGTCGTAGAACCGGAACACGTCGATGGTGTCAGCCCCCTTGTCGGGTGTTGACCACTGTACGCCCTCGTATTGTAAAGTGGGGACGCCAGTGATGATGCTATCCTTCTCAGCTACACTAGTAGTATAGAAGTGATCGTATGTCTTAGTGTCGTAAAAGCGGAACACTTCGTTTGGCTGCCCGCTAACATGGTGCTGAACGGTGATGTCGAGATTAGCGGTTGCAGTTCCTCCATGCCCGTCACTAACCCTGTAACTGAAGATGTCATGGCCGCTGCCAACCAAGCTGCCAGCGGTGTCTGCGGCGTAGCTGTAGGAGCCATCTGCGTTCAGCGTTAGATGGCCATAGCGACCCGCGATGGCCTGCCCTAAAGCGCCACCTTGGATTGCCGAGACGAAGAGCGCGTCGTTATCGGCGTCACTGTGATGAGCCAAAGCGCCCGTGCCTGTCGTACCGGCTGTACCCTTAATGGTAAGCCCCGCCGCCACCGAACGCACTTCATCCACGACTTCAGGCGCATGATTGACGTTTGATTTTACTAACGTTGCCTGGATCGTACTAATGATTCCATTGGATGACTTTCCTGTCGCACTGAAATTCACGCCATCATCCGTAGCAGTGTACGGTATTTTTATATTTCCAAGAGATAGAGAATTGATATTTATAGAAATCCCTGATATACGCCCTGCGCTATCGATGGTCCCATCATTTAGAGACTGCATCGCAGGAAGATCTATAGTTCCATCCTTCAAAATTTTGAAAGTAATTGGATCTGTGTAGTCGAACTCGGAACAATAAGTATGTATAGTTCCCGTGTAAGTTCCTTCGTATGTCATGATTCATCACCTTAGTTTGTAAAAGATTTGGTAAGGTATTTGTTTTCTCGCCGAAACATACTACAGCTGCAATAGTTGATCAATTTCGCCGCTTGCCCACCATCAAACATTTGTTAGAAACTAGATTCAGAAAATTCAGTATAAACTTGTACTACCAATAAGTTTCAGTTTTCTGCCCTCAAATAAAGGTGGAATATAAAACTGTAATAGGGTTTCTATGTTGTTTGCGGCCTAGATCGCACCAAAGCCGAAATATCTGGAAACTGTAACATATTTATCACGCACTATTAGGATCCATTTGGCGGCCGCTTATACATCGAAAACTATCGGTTTTTTACGTAGCTGGTAGAACTGATTGAGCCCTGTAGTGGTGGTGGAGCAATTCAGCTTTGCAAGCTTTCGGCCTGAGACGTGAAAAATCCAACGAGTAAGCTCCCTAGGAGGTAAAGCGGCCGGGCTTTCAATTTTATGCACTATACTGGAGGGCCGCAAACACTACGCAGTTTAAATACCTCCCTTCGGGAACACATGGGCACTTGGTAGATTGACAAACATGTAAAATTATGAAATTTTTTCCCACCTTTGAGTGGGGTCCATGTGATGATAAACTATAACGTCTTCAAAGTGAGCTACCCATTTGCAGCCTATAGTTTCACGGCAATTCATTCCGATAGTATTAATAAAACGGGACAAATTGCTGGGGGATATTATGATTCCTCGATGCAGTATCACGGCTTTGTGAAAAATAATGGCAGTTTCACAAATATAGATCCAATCGGGTCGAAGCAAACTATTATCTCTGGTATCAATGCGTCTGGTCAGGTCGCGGGAATATACCGAGATAACATCGGAACATACCACGGTTTCATTCAAAATGGGGGGGCTTATAGTAGTGTTGATCCGGTGGGAGCAACGAGCACCAATGTAAATGGGATTAATGATTATGGGCAGGTTTTTGGAAGTTACATTGATACGGCTGGGAAATATCATGGGTATGTCAACACAAGTGGTTCGGTAAAAATCGTTGACGTCCCTAACTCCGCAACTACTCAAGTTCAGGCTGTCATTTCATCCGGCTTAATCTATGGTATCTATAGTGATAATAGTGGAACTCATGGTTTCATAAATAACAATGGGATATTTACAAGTGTTAATGCGCCAGGATCACTTAATAAGTATACTTATATAACTGACGTGAATGAAGCCGGTCAAATTGTTGGTGGCTATTATGATTCGGCAAATAAGTACCATGGTTTTGTTGATAATAACGGCGTCTTCACGACTATCGACCCGGCGGGATCAAGTGCAACCTATGTAACTAGCATTAACTCTTCGGGCCAAATTGCAGGATACTACACCAACAACACAGGATCGCACGGTTTTGCATATATCGATGGCGCATTTACATCCGTCGATCCTATTTCATCAACGACGACCGTCGTCACCGGCATAAGCGATTCCGGTGAAATTGTTGGGTACTATTATCCGACGGCATCGGGGAGTTCGATATTTACAGCTTCCAGCAGCCCGCCTGCTGTCGTCGCCGAAAATACTTCTGTCGTGGCAGGGCAGATCATCACGGGAACAGGTGGGATCGCGGGAACGGGTGCTCTTGCTGGTGACAGCGATCCGAATGGCTACCCTCTCTCCATCCTGGATGTCACTGGCGGCAAGGTCGGTGCGGCAGTGGCTGGCCAGTACGGTCACCTGACGCTAAATGCGGATGGCTCCTACAGCTATGCCGCGGACAACGCTGCCGCGATCGCAGAAGGCCCGACCGGCAGTCATCTACATGACGTGTTCAGTTACACCGTGAGTGACGGCTTTGGCGGAACAGCCTCATCCAGTCTCAACGTCAGCCTGGATCGCGCACCGGTTGTAACCGCTGAGACAGCGGCCGTGTCTCAGGGCGGAACCCTTCAAGGTACCGCTGGTACAAGTGGCACGGGCGCTTTGGCGCACGACTCGGATCCCGATGATGATACGCTCTTCGTGTCGGGGATCCAGGGCGGCACTCTAGGCAAGGCGGTACCTGGCCAGTACGGCCATCTGACGCTGAACGCCGATGGCTCCTACAGCTATGTCGCGGATAACACCGGCAGTCTGACGGGTACGGCGCACGACACCTTCAACTACACGGTCAGCGACGGGCAGGGTGGAACGACGACAACCAGTCTCGACATCACGGTTCAGCACCTGAACGAAGTGTTCAGGTTCTATGATACCAAGACTTACGACCACTTCTACACCAGCAGTGTCGTCGAGAAGAACAGTCTGATCGCGAACAACCCGAACTTCCAGTACGAAGGAGCACAATGGTCCACGCCCGATAAAGGCGCTGACACGATCGATGTGTTCCGGTTCTACGACACGGTGCACGGGACCCACTTCCTGACCACCAGCGTGGGCGAGCGCGACAGCATCATCGCCAATCAGCACACCTACAACTACGAAGGCGTGGCGTTCGAGGCCTATGCGGATGCAGGCACATCAGGTGGGCTGACGCTGGAGCGTTTCTACAACACGGCCACAGGCAACCACCACTACTCGGCCAGCGCCATCGAGACCTACGGCATCAACCACGGATCAGCAGGTGCTAACTGGGTCGATGAAGGACCGGGATTCACCGTCCACGTTGCGATCGCTGCGATGTTGAACGCTTAACCGCCAGCCTCTCAGTACGAAGCACACAAGGGAAAGCCCCGCAGCTTCACCGCTGGCGGGGCGAGCCTGTCGCAAACGCGATCGCGCGGGCGTTTACCCGACGTTGACCATACGTCCTGCATGGCGCCTCTTTTTTCGGAGGCCGCCCATGATCCAGTCCGCCATCGCCGCCAAGCTCAAACAGCGCCCCAAGGGCGACTTCAAGGGCCGGCACTACGAGGCGGCGCTTATCATACAGGCCGTCTCCTGGTACCTACGCTACCCGCTCAGCTACCGCGATATCGAGGAGTTGTTCCTGGAGCGCGGCCTGGAGGTTGATCACAGCACCTTGAACCGCTGGGTGCTCGCCTACGCGCCGCTGATCGAGAAGCGGTTGCGGCAGTTCTGGAAACCGCACTGCGGGTCGGTCCGGATCGACGAGACATACATCCGGGTGCGGGGTAAGTGGCGCTATCTCTGTCGAGCCGTCGACAAGCACGGCAATCCGGTCGACTTCCTGCTGATTGCGCGTCGCGACCTCAACGCGGCCAGGCGCTTCTTCCGCAAGGTGCTTTCGGCCGAACCCCTCTTTGCCCCGGATCGTGTTGGTACCGATGGGGCCGGCACCTACCCGCCGGCTATCGCTGAGAGTCGCAAGGAGGGCCTGCTGCCCCGCATGCCGCTCCACTACGTGACCAAGCACCTACAGCAGGGCATCGAAAGCGACCACTTCCGGGTCAAGCGGGCCATGCCGCGCGTGGGCGGCTTCCGCTCGTTCAGCACGTCTCGGCGAACCATCCAGGGCTTCGAGGCCATGCTCTAGCTGCGCTAGGGCTTCGCCTTTGCCAACGCGTGGACTGTCCGCGAGCAGAACCAACTGCTGGGAGTCTACTCGCGTACTTCAGGCGGTTAACAAAACCTGAAAACGTGGCGGATCTGGCCTCTGCCGCGGCTTAAGGCACAGCTTGCGACCGGCCCGCCGATAGCGCCTTCTGCTGCTCGGCCACGAAGGTCAGGATGGCCAAGGCGCGATCCAAAAGCGCGTCGTGCAACCTGTCATGTTCATCGGCCAAGACAGCTTTCCTGTATCACTCGTGTCTGGCTGTGCCCTACCGGCACGATCATACAAGGGATAGGTGACCGGCGGGAAAGCCTCGTTGTAACGTTGGGTGTGATGGCTGGGGTAATCGGCCAATCGCCAGCAGCGAACGCAACGGCCGGCACGAAAGTCCGGGCCGTTGCTCAGCGTAGAAACGCGCAACAATGAGCATGGAAACCAGGCTCCACAAACCGGCGTATGCGAGCAGGCGCATCGAAGTCTTCTGTCGAAACAAGGAAGCTCGTGATCATGCATAAAGGCTCCACGGAACTCACGGACGCACTGGCGCAGTGCCGCACGGCGTTCATCGGCGTGGCCGCCATGAGCGGGCTCGTGAACGTGCTCTATCTCACCGGCTCGTTCTTCATGCTGGAGGTCTACGACCGGGTCATCCCGAGCCGCTCGGTGCCCACCCTGATCGGCCTCTGCATCCTCGCCCTCGTGCTCTACGCCTTTCAGGGCCTGCTGGAGGCCCTGCGCTCGCGCGTCCTCGCCCGCATCGGCGCGGCGCTCGACGAATCCCTGAGCGGGCGGGTGTTCGACATCGTGGTGCGCGCCCCCCTGAAGGGCGCGGCCCCCGGTGACGGCCTGCTGCCCCTGCGCGATCTCGACCAGCTGCGCGCCTTCCTCGGCGGATCGGGGCCGTCCGCCTTCTTCGACCTGCCCTGGATGCCGATCTACCTCCTGATCTGCTTCCTGTTCCATCCCCTGATCGGCGTCGCCGCCCTGGTGGGGGCGGCCGTGCTCGCGACCCTCGGCTTTCTCACCGACCGGGCGACCAAGCATCCGGCCCAGACCGCCACCGCCCACGGCCTGCGCCGGAACGGCCTCGCGGAGGCCGGCCGCCGCAACGCCGAGGTGCTCGCCGCCATGGGCATGCAGGGGCGCTTCGCCACCCGCTGGGCCCTGGCCAACCGCGACTACATGCAGTCCCAGCAGCGCGCCTCCGACATCGCCGGCGGCTACGGCGCCGGCTCGAAGGTGTTCCGCACCGCCCTCCAGTCCGGGGTGCTGGCGCTGGGCGCCTACCTCGTCATCAATGGCCAGGCCTCCGCCGGCATCATCATCGCCTCGTCGATCCTGGTGGCCCGGGCCCTGGCCCCGGCCGAGCTCGCCATCGCCAACTGGAAGGGCTTCGTCCAGGCGCGCCAGTCCTGGTCCCGCCTGTCGGACCTCTTCGCCCGCATGCCGGCCGGCGCGCAGCCGCACGCGCTGCCGGCACCCGCCCGCGCGCTCCAGGTCGAAGGAATCAGCGTCGCGCCGCCCGGCACCCCGCGCCTCGTGGTCCAGGACGTCAGCTTCGCCCTCCAGGCCGGCCAGGGCCTCGGCATCATCGGCCCCTCGGCCTCGGGCAAGTCGAGCCTGGTGCGAGCCCTCGTGGGCGTCTGGCCGGCCGTGCGCGGCAAGGTCCGCCTCGACGGCGCCGCCCTCGACCAGTGGTCGGCCGACGATCTCGGCCCCCATATCGGCTTCCTGCCCCAGGAGGTTGAGCTGTTCGCCGGCACCGTGGCGGAGAACATCGCCCGCTTCGATCCGCAGGCGCCGTCCGACGCGGTGATCGCGGCCGCACGCGCAGCGGGCGTGCACGAGCTGATCCTGCGCCTGTCGGAGGGCTACGACACCCGCATCGGCGAGGGCGGCGCCGGCCTCTCCGCCGGCCAGCGCCAGCGCGTCGGCCTCGCCCGGGCGCTCTACGGCGATCCCTTCCTCGTCATCCTGGACGAGCCCAACGCCAATCTCGACGCCGAGGGCGAGAACGCCCTGACCCAGGCGATCATCGGGGTCCGGCGGCGCGGCGGCATCTGCGTCGTCATCGCCCACCGGCCGTCGGCCCTGGGCGCGGTCGACCTCATCCTGATGATGTCCGACGGCCGGGCCCAGGCCTTCGGACCGAAGGACGAGGTCCTCAAGCGCGTGCTGCGCCCGGCTTCGGTTCCCATGGACAAGCGGGCCGCCCCCGGCGCCCTGCAGGAGAGTGCATGATGGCCGTCGCCCTCAGCCCGATCGATCTGCAGCCCGCCCTCACGGCTCCGCGACCCACGGCCCAGGGCTCGATCCGCCGCCACCTCGCCCTCAGCCTCGCCCTGGGCGCGGTGCTGGTGGTGGGCGTGGGCGGCTGGGCCACCTTCACCCAGATCTCCGGCGCCGTGATCGCGCCGGGCCAGCTCGTGGTCGAGTCCGACGTCAAGAAGGTGCAGCACCCCACCGGCGGCGTCGTCGGCGAACTGCGTGTGCGCGACGGCATGCGCGTCAAGGCCGGCGACATCCTGATCCGCCTCGACGAGACCCAGACCCGGGCCAATCTCGACATCATCCTGAAGGCCCTGGACGAGCTCGCCGCCCGGCGCGCTCGCGACGAGGCCGAGCGCGACGCTGCCGCCGCCATCGCCTTCCCGCCCGAACTGCTGGCCCGCAAGGACGGCGATCCGTCCGTCGCCCACCTGATCGAGGGCGAGACCCGGCTGTTCAACGCGCGCGTGGCCGGCCGCGAGGGCCAGAAGGCGCAGTTGCGCGAGCGCGTCCAGCAGTTGCGCGAGGAGATCAAGGGCCTGACCGAGCAGGTCGCGGCCAAGGCGCGCGAGGTCGGCTTCATCACCGGCGAGCTGCAGGGCGTGCGCGAGCTCTATGCCAAGAACCTGGTGCCGCTGGCCCGCGTCAACGCCCTGGAGCGCGACGCCGCCCGCCTCGACGGCGAGCGCGGCCAGCTCCTCGCCTCGACGGCCTCGGCCCGCGGCAAGATCGCCGAGACCGAGCTGCAGATCCTGCAGATCGACGGCGACATGCGCACCGAGACCGGCAAGGATCTCGCCGAGATCCGCGGCAAGTGGTCGGAATACGTCGAGAAGCGCGTCGCCGCCGAGGACCAGCTCAAGCGCGTCGACATGCGCGCGCCCCAGTCTGGCACGGTGCATCAGCTGACGGTGCACACCATCGGCGGCCTCGTGACGCCCTCCGAGCCCGCCATGCTGATCGTGCCGGAGGCGGACCAGCTCGCGGTCGAGGTGAAGATCCAGCCGCAGGACATCGACAATGTCCGCCTCGACCAGGCAGCGGTGCTGCGCTTCTCGGCCTTCAACCAGCGGACCACGCCGGAGATCGACGGGGTGGTGTCGCGGGTCTCGGCCGACGTCACCTCCGACCCGAAGACCGGCATGAGCTACTACACCGCCCGCATCCGGGTGCC
>NZ_JBKEZQ010000055.1:0-9245 GCF_053345175.1 Methylobacterium sp. M6A4_1b | reverse complement strand
GTCCGGCACCTGTCCGGTGCCGGCAACAACCTGGCGCATCCGGAATACGGGGCGGCCGACCAGCCGTTCATCCGGCTCACGCAAGCCCATTACGGCCCGTACGACCCGGCGACGGGCAACAACGCCCTCAATCCGCTCTTCAACGGCCTGGACCCGCGCGCCATCAGCAACGTGCTCGGGACCCAGGAGCCGAACCTGCCGCACGAGGCGAGCGGCGCGAACATCTTCTTCATGGCGTTCGGGCAGTATTTCGACCACGGCCTCGATTTCCTGCCCAAGACCTCGGCCAACGGCATCGTCGAGATCGGCGGCCCCGGCGCCGTCCGCAGCCCGACCAGCGACAACCCGACGGACCTCACCCGCGGCGAGGTCTCGGGAATCGGACCGGACGGCGTCCCGCAGCACCTGAACAAGACCTCCCCCTTCGTCGACCAGAACCAGGCCTACGGCTCGCACGAACTCGTCGGGCAGTTCCTCCGCGAGAGCGACGGGCATCAGGGTGTGGGCGCCCACCTCCTGGCCGGGCTGCCGGACCCGTCCAATCCCGCCTTCAACCTCCTGCCGACCCTGCGCGCGCTGATCGAGCACCATTGGGCCGCGAACACGATCTTCCACGACCCCTCGCTGCCGGGCCCGACCCATTCGGTCAGCTTCCGCGACTACTTCTCGAACTTCGCCATCTCGGAGACGCGGACCGGTTCCCTGCTCGACGCGGCGGGCGCCTTCGATCCGGAGGCGGTCAGCGCCTTCGCCTCGAACTTCATGGGCAGCGGGAACGCGCTGCTCCTCGACACCAACCCCTTCGTCGGCCTGCTCGACCACTTCGTGGCCGGCGACGGGCGGGCGAACGAGAACGTGAGCCTCACCGCGATCCACACCATCTGGGCGCGCAACCACAACTTCCACGTCGACAACCTGTTGGAAGCCGGATTCCAGGGCACCCCGGAAGAAGTCTTCCAGGCGGCCAAGATGATGAACGAGGCCGAGTACCAGCGCGTCGTGTTCACCGAGTTCGCCGACCACCTGATCGGCGGGATGAAGGGGAGCGGCTCGCACGGGCACAGCGGCTACGACCCCGGCGTCGACGCCCGCATCTCCGAGGAGTTCGCCTCCGCGGTCTATCGCGTCGGGCATTCGCTCATCGGCCAGACCCTGACCGTGATGAGCGCCGACGGCCAGCCGCACCAGGTGCAGCTCGTCGACGCCTTCCTCAACCCGACGAACGACCCGGGCGCCTTCACGGCCCCCCTGCCCCCCGGCTACGTGCCGCAGCCGGGCTACGCCCAGCTCGGGGCGAACGCCATCCTCGCGGGGGTCGCGACACAGTCGGCCGAGGCCGTCGACTTCAACATCGTCGACGCGGTGCGCAACGACCTGGTGCGGATCAACGCCGACCTGTTCGCCTTCAACGTGGCCCGCGGCCGCGATGTCGGGCTCGGCACGCTGAACCAGGTCCGGGCCGACCTGACGGCGTCGACCGACCCCTACGTCCACGAGGCGGTAGGCTATGCGGGCAACCTCACCCCCTATGCGTCCTGGGCGGACTTCCAGGCGCGGAACGGGCTGAGCGACACGGTGATCGCGCAGTTCAAGCAGGCCTATCCCGACCTGGTGCTCGCCACGTCGGAGCAGCGTGCCGCCTTCGTGGCGGCCAATCCCGACATCGCCATCCACATCCGCGCCGACGGAACCGAATACGTCTCGGGCATCGACCGGGTCGATCTCTGGGTCGGCGGCCTGGCCGAGACGCACATCAACGACGGCGTCGTCGGGCAGACCTTCTGGGTCGTCCTGCACGAGCAGTTCGACCGCCTGCAGGAGGGAGACCGGTTCTACTACACCGACCGGTTCGACAACTTCGACTTCTACCAGAACCAGGTCGACGGACAGAGCTTCTCGGACATCGTGGCGCGCAACACCGGCCTCACCGGACTTCAGGAGGACATCTTCGCCGTGGGTGACGAGGACGGCCAGGGAGGTTCCGGGTCGGGAACCGGGACTGGAACGGGGACAGGGGCCGGATCCGGTTCGGGCACCGGCGACGGTACGGGCGATGGCGGCGGCGGAACCGGAACCGGAACCGGCGATGGCGGCAGCGGCACGGGCTCCGGTGCCGGGACGGATACCGGCAGCGGTTCGGGCTCGGGTTCGGGCACCGGCACGGGCTCCGGGACAGGCACGGGCTCCGGGACAGGCACGGGCTCCGGGACAGGCACGGGCTCCGGGACAGGCTCGGGTGCAGGTGCCGGGACCGGTGAGGACGACGGCGAGGACGGGGACCACGGCACGGCCTGCGGCGGCGGCCATGGCGGGACCGCGACCGGAGGTTCCGGGCAGGACGACGGACACGGCACGGAAGGTGGCCCCGCAGGCGGAGGGACCACGGAGGGCGGGACGACGCCTCCGCCGCAACCGACGGCCCACCTCGTCTCGGGCACCGCCCTCGCCGACATCCTGGTCGGCACGGACGGCGCGGACACGGTCCTCGGCCTGGGAGGCGACGACAACATCCTCGCCGGCGACGGGGCCGACGTGGTCCGGGGAGGCGACGGGAACGACTTCGTCGATGCCGGCGACGGACGCGACGTCGTCTTCGGCGGTGCGGGCGACGACGACATCCTCGCCGGCTCAGGGGCCGACATGGTCTACGGCGACGGCGGCGCGGACCGCATCCTCGCGGGGGCCGGAAACGACCTCGTGACCGCCGGCGGCGGCAACGACACCGTCATTGCCGGCGACGGCAACGATCTCATCGTGGCCGAGACGGGAGACGGGGACGACACCTACTGGGGGGACGAGGCGGGCGGCGGCGTCGGCATCGATACGCTCGACATGTCGGCCATCACCGCCAACATCACGGCCAATCTCGGGACCGGCCTCGCGGGCCGGGGCGGCGTCGCCAGCAGCCAGTCCGGCTCCGACACCCTCTGGGGCATCGAGAACATCGTGACCGGATCCGGCGACGACCACATCACGGCCAGCGACGCGGTGAACGTCATGGACGGCGGCCTGGGCGCCGACGTCTACCGCTTCGAATCCGCCGCGGCGGCCAACGGCGACACCATCGCGAGCTTCCAACCCGGGGACAAGGTCGACCTCGGCGGCATCGACGCGAACCAGGGCGTCGCCGGGAACCAGGCCTTCACGCTCGCGACCGGGGCCGCCTTCACCGGGGTCGGGCAGTTGCTGGTCACCCAGGAGAGCCGGGCCGACGGCGACTACACCGTGGTGGCCGGGAACACGGGGGGCGATGCGGCACCCGAGTTCAAGTTCAGCATCAAGGGAACGCCCGCCGCCACCGCCGCGGACTTCGCCCTCTGACGCCGGTCGGGCCCCGCTCGGGGGCCCGACCCGTTCACCCGGCCGCAGGGGGATTCCGACATGCGCTCCAAGGATCAGAAGCACCTTGCCAGGAAACGCTCCTCCGAGCGGCTCACCCGGCATTTCGGGATGCCCTTCGCGTTCCTGTTCGGGATGTCGGGCATCATCAACATCCTCGCCCTGACGGGCTCCTTCTACATGCTTCAGGTCTACGACCGCGCGCTCCCGAGCGGCAGCCTGCCGACCCTGGTCGGCCTCTCCACGCTCGCCATCGGCCTCTACCTGGCGCAGGGCATGTTCGACGTGCTGAGGCTCCAGATCCTGGTCCGGATCGGCGCCCAGCTCGACCGCCGGGTCGCACCCCTCGCGCAGCGCGTCTCCATCGACATGCCGCGCTTCGGCTTCTCGTCGGCCGAGGCTATGGAACGAAGCCGGGACGTCGACACCGTGCGCGGATTCCTCGGCAGCCCCGGCCTCGTGGCCCTGTTCGACCTGCCCTGGACCCCGGTCTTCCTCGTCTTCGTCTATCTGCTGCATCCCTATCTCGGCGCCCTGACCGTGGCCGGCGCCGTCCTGCTGACGCTCCTCACCATCGTGACGGAGCTTCTGACCCGGCGTTGGACCGGGGCGACGCAGCAGGCCGTGGTGGCCCGCAACGCCATCGCCGACTCGAACGCCCGCAATGCCGACGTCCTCAAGGCGATGGGCTTCGCGGAACGCGCCGTGAACCGGTACCGCATCGCGAACAACGAGCACCTCGAACTCCAGACCCGGACCACGGACATCACCGGCAGCTTCGCCGCGATCTCCCGCGTCCTGCGCATGATCCTGCAATCGGCCGTCCTCGGCCTCGGCGCCTACCTCGTCATCGGCGGCGAGCTCTCGGCCGGGTCCATCATCGCGGCGTCCATCACGTCGGCGCGCGCCCTGGCGCCCATCGACCAGACGGTCGGCAACTGGAAGGCCATCTCCGTGGCCAGGACGGCCTTCGACCGCCTGCGCGAGACCCTGGTGGCCCTGGCGGGTGCCGAGAAGCCGATGCCGCTTCCCCCGCCGCAGGCCTCGCTGCGGGTCGGCTCGGTCACGGTCGCGGCACCGGGCTCGGGACGCGTGCTGCTCTCGGACATCAGCTTCGAGCTGAACGCGGGCCAGGCGCTCGGGGTCATCGGCCCCAGCGGCGGCGGCAAGACCACGCTCAGCCGGGCGCTGACGGGCATCTGGCCGGTGCTGCGCGGCGGCGTCCGCCTCGACGGCGCCGATCTCCCGCAATGGGACGAGGACAGCCTGGGACGCATCGTCGGCTACCTGCCGCAGGAGGTCTGCCTGATGGACGCGACGGTGGAGGAGAACATCTCCCGCCTCGCGGAGAACGCGGACCCGGCCCTGGTGGTCGCGGCCGCCCGGGCCGCCGGGGTCCACGAGATGATCCTGCGGATGCCCGACGGCTACCGCACCGAGCTCGGTCCGTTCGGCACGTCCCTGTCGGGGGGCCAGCGCCAGCGCATCGCGCTCGCCCGCGCACTCTACGGCAACCCGTTCCTCCTGGTTCTCGACGAACCGAACTCCAACCTCGACGGCGAGGGCGAGGCGGCGCTCGCGAACGCCATCCTGGGCGTGCGCGCCCGCGGAGGCATCGCCGTCGTCATCGCGCACCGCCCCAGCGTGCTGGCGGCCGTCGACACCATCGCGGTGATCCAGGACGGGAGGCTCACCGCCTTCGGGCCGAAGGACGCCGTCCTGGGCAAGGCCGCGCGCGAGGTGTCCCAGGGGACCGAGCCCGCCACTGTCGCAAGGGAGCGCTCCTCGATGGGGCGGGTGACGGCATGATGATCGAGACGAAGGGCACCAGGACGGAAGCCGGAGCGGACGGCGCGCAGCCCTATGCCTCCCAGGGTGCGGGACCCAAGCCCGGCACGCCGTATTATCTGGCCCTGGCGGTCGCGGCCCTGGCCGCCTACCTGAAATCGCTCTTCCACCAGCCGGTGCATGCCGAGGCGGTGGTCGAGGCCGCGGAGGCGCCGCACGCCGCCGGCCCCCGCCTGGTCGTCCTGCCCGCCGCCGAGCAGGCCCCGGACGCGGTGCCGTCCGAACCCCGGATCACAGGATCGGCGGGGATGGCGCCCGTGCTGGACAATCCGGCATCGGAATACGACGCGTCGCATCCCCACGCCCAGGCGCTGCACTTCGCCCGGCACGACCCGCAGCCGAACCTCAACGACTTCAAGGCTTCGCCGGTCATCCCGAGGCCCACCAACGACAACGGCGGAAGCCATGGGGGTGGCGGCGTTCACGGTGGAGGCGGTGGGGGTCGGGACGACACGCCATCGGGCGCGGCCGATCCGGAAACCCGTCCGCATCCCGAGGGAGACGCGATCCCGGACATGTCCGGCCCGCACACGCCGAAGCCTTCCGGCCCCGGGCAACCCGCCGGCACGCAGGGCGATCAGGGCGGCACCCCTCGCGACGGCGGTGACGGCGGCACCCCTCGCGACGGAAGCGACGGCGGTGCGGGTCCGGCGGGCAAGGTGCCGGCGGGAGACGGGACCGGCGATCCGGGGGGGCGGCGCAATCGGGCGCCCGTCGCCACGGGACCCGTTCACCTCGCGGACACCACGGGCTGCGCCCTGCTGGCCATCGCGATGAACGACCTCCTGCAGAACGTTCAGGATCCCGATGGCGATCCGCTGACGGTCCGCAACGTCACCGTGTCGTCGGGATCGTTGGCCCGGGACGGGGACGGCTGGGTCTTCGACGGCGACGGACCCGGTCCGGTCACCGTCGCCTACGAGGTGACGGACGGCGAGTTCGCCATCGCCCAGACGGCGAGCTTCGACGTGGTCGCCCGCAACGCGATCGCGGGCTCGGGCGACGACGACCTCATCCTCGGGACCCCTTGCGCGGACGACATCGCGGGCGGCGCCGGCGGCGACATCATCGATGCGCGGGGCGGGGCGGACCTGATCGACGGAGGCGCCGGCGACGACCACATCGTCGCCGGCGCGGGCGACGATACCGTCCTGGGTGGGGCAGGCGACGACGTGATCTTCGCCGGCGCCGGTGCGGACGTCGTATCGGGAGGCGCCGGGAACGACCGCATCTTCGGCGAAGCCGGGAACGACATCCTGCTCGGGGATGCCGGGGACGACCTGCTCGACGGCGGAGAGGGCAGCGACGTCCTGGTGGGCGCGAGCGGGGCCGATCTCCTGTTCGGCGGTACGGGGGACGACCGTATCGACGGCGGCGAAGGGAACGACCAGGCCTTCGGCGACCTGGGACGCGACATCGTATCGGGGGGCGACGGAGACGATCGCCTGGAGGGCGGCGGAGGGGACGACGTCCTGGCGGACGGTGGCGGTCGGGACGTCGCGCTGGGGCAGGACGGGGACGATGTCCTCGTCGCCGCCAGGGACGGGGCGGAGGACGTCCTCGATGGTGGGGACGGCGCCGACACCCTGGACCTCACGGCCACGACCATGGGGGTCTCGGTCGACCTCGCGGCGGGCGTTTCCGCGGGAAGCGAGACGGGCCGCGACCGCCTCGTATCGATCGAGACGGTGCGGGGGGGCTCCGGCGACGACGTGCTGCTCGGGAGTTCCGCGGCGGAGACGCTCGCGGGCGGCGCCGGAGAGGACCGCCTGGCCGGGGGGGGCGGCGACGACCGCCTCGAGGGCGGCCCGGGCGCGGATGCCCTGTCGGACGGGGCCGGCTCGGACGTGGTGTCCGGCGGCGCCGGCGACGACGCCGTCGCGGTGGCGCTGGACGGAGAGGCCGACCGCTTCGACGGGGGCGAAGGACGGGACACCCTCGATCTCTCGGCGACGCGCGAGGGCGTCACGGTCGATCTGGCTGCCGGCACGTCGAGCGGCGCGGAGACGGGCCAGGACCTGGTCTCCGGCCTGGAAGCCGTCATCGGAGGATCGGGTGGCGATGGTCTCTCCGGCGGCGAAGGGAACGACAGCCTTTCGGGAGGCGGCGGCGACGACCGGCTCGCGGGTCGGTCGGGCGACGATGTCCTCGAGGGCGGCGCGGGAGCGGATACGGTCCTCGACGGAGCGGGATGCGACATCGTCCGCGCGGGCGCGGGGAACGACCGGGTCGTCCTGGCCCTCGACGGCGACGATGACCGGGTCGATGGCGGGGACGGGTTCGACACCCTCGACGTCGGCGCCGCGAGCGGGAACCTGCTCGTCGACCTCGTCCACCATGTGGTGTCGGGTACGGAGCTCGGTGCGGACCGGGTGGAATCGATGGAGGCCATCGTGTCCGGGTCCGGACACGACCGCTTCGTCGTCGGGGACGAGGACGTCGTCCTGACGGGCGGCGGCGGGAACGACGGCTACGCCTTCGCCGTCGCGGGAAAGCCGGAGGCGACCCGGGCCGTCCAGATCACCGACTTTTCGGTCGGGGATTACGTCGACCTGCTGAAGTGGACGCTCTTCGAGGCGTGCCCGACCGCGATCGGTCGCTCGCTCTCGGAGGCGATGGAGCGCAGCGACGGGACCATGTCGGGCATCCAGTACAAGTCCGCCCTCCTCGACGAGGGCGACGTGACGGTCATCTCCGCCGATCTCGACCACGACGACAGGTTCGAGACGACCATCGTCCTCGACGGTCGCCACACCCTGCTCTTCGTCGAGACGCCGGAGCACGCCGCCGGCGTCTCCCTCGGCTCGCCGACCACCTGACCGTGTTTCCGGGAGGACCCGATCATGCGCACGCAACCCACCGGCCGTCCCCGTCCACGATCGGTCATCGACCTCGACCAGCGGGGCGAGGCGTCCTTCTCGGTCATGCCCCGCATCCTGGTCGGGTTCTCCCTCGGGATCGGTCTCGTGATCGGCGTGGGAGGATGGGCGGCGACGACCGACCTCAACGGCGCCGTCATGGCGCCGGGTTCCGTCACCGTCGAGCAGCATGCCAAGACGGTCCAGCATCGGGACGGGGGCGTCGTCGGTGCCATCCTGGTCCGGGACGGACAGGCGGTGGTCGCGGATCAGGTGCTGATCCGCATCGACGATGCCCAGACGCGGGCCGAACTCGCCATCGTGAAGGGGCAACTCGTCGAGCTGTCCGCCAAGAAGGCCCGCCTCCTCGCGGAACGCGACGGATTGCGCGCGGTGTCCTTCCCGCCCGGCCTTGCCGGTGCGGAACCGAAGACGGCGTCCATCGTGGACGGCGAGCTGCGGATGTTCAGGGGCAACCTCGCCAGCCGCGACAGCCAGCGCCAGCAACTCGAGCTCCAGATCGGCCAGGTCACCGAGGAAATCGCCGGCCTGGTGAAGCAGAAGGACGCCAAGCGCGAGGAGCTGACCATCCTGACGAGCGAGCACGGCAAGCTCCAGGAGCTGGTCGACAAGCGTCTGTTCGAATCCTCGAAGTTCCTGCCCATCAGCCGCGACCGCCATCGGTTGACCGGCGAGCAGGGCTCCCTCGAAGCCTCGATCGCCCGGGCGAAGGTCCGGTCGAGCGAGATCCGGGTGCAGCTGCTGGCGATCTCCGACACGGCCCGGACCGAGGCCCAGCGCGAGCTCGGGACAGTCGACGCGAAGCTCTCCGAACTGACCAACCGGCGCGTGGCCCTGGAGGACAGGCTCACCCGGACCGAGATCCGGTCGCCGGCCAGCGGTGTCCTGCACGAGTTGAAGACCTACACGGTCGGAGGCGTCATCACCCCGGCCGACGTGCTGGCCACCGTGGTTCCGGAGGATGCCCGGTTGAAGATCGAGATCCACATCGCTCCTTCGAGCATCGATCAGGTCGAGGTCGGACGACCGGCCAAACTCAGGTTCTCCGCCTTCAATCAGCGCACGACGCCGGAACTGAAGGGCAGGCTCGTCTACGTGTTTGATCCCGCGGTGTGGTGATACGGTCGAGCACCATGTTGCGAGGGAAGCGCTATGGGCCAAATTCTTCATGGAAGCGCC
>NZ_JBKEZQ010000054.1:0-9607 GCF_053345175.1 Methylobacterium sp. M6A4_1b | reverse complement strand
GCGGATCCGCGACGGTTTCCTGCGTCTTCTGGGGGCCGTGGTGGCGGAGCCGGCGCGGCGGGTGGACCTGCTGCCGCTCGTCACCGAACAGACCCGCCTGGCCCTGTCGGCGCCCTATCCGGGACCGCTGCCCCTGGCCGACGACCTCCTGCCCGGCCTGATCGCGCGGGCCGCCGCCGCACGCCCCGACGCCCCCGCCGTGATCTGCGGCGACACCACCACCGCCTTCGCCGCCCTCGACGCCGACGCCGACCGCCTCGCCCACGCCCTCGTCCGGCGCGGCGTCCGGGCCGAGACGATCGTCGCCGTCGCCCTGCCGCGCTCCGCCCGCCAGATCGCCGCCTTCCTCGCCGTCCTGCGCGCCGGCGGCGCCTTCCTGCCCCTCGATCCCGGCCTGCCCCCCGCCCGGATCGCCGCCCTCCTGGCCGACGCCGAACCCCGCCTCGTCCTCGGCGACGCCGACACCCTCGCCCGCCTCGCCCCCGTCCCGGGCCTGCCCGAAACCCTCGACCTCGACGCCCTCCATCGTGACGCCCGCGACCGAAATACCCGCGACCCCGCGAGCCCGCCCGCCGGCGCACCCGACGTGCCCCTCCACCCCGACCAGATCGCCTACGTGATCCACACCTCCGGCTCCTCCGGCCGGCCCAAGGGCGTCGCCGTCGCCCACGGCCCGCTGGCCGCCCATGTCCGCGCCACCGGCGCCCTCTACGAGACCGGACCCCACACCCGCGAACTCCACGTCCTCTCCATGAGCTTCGACGGCGCCCACGAGCGCTGGATGGTGCCCCTCGCCTTCGGCGCCTGCCTCGTCCTCAAACCCGACGGCCTCTGGACCCCGCGCGAAGCCCTCGACGCCATGGAGCGCCACCGCGTCAGCCATGCGGGCTTCCCCACCGCCTACATGCACGCCCTGGCGATCGAGGCCGCCGCCGGTCCGCCCCCGAGCCCGCGCTCCTACGCCTTCGGCGGCGAGGCCCTCTCGCGCGAGAGCTTCGGGCTCATCGCACGGGCCTTGCGCCCGCGCTTCCTTGTCAACGGCTACGGCCCCACCGAGACGGTCATCTCGCCCCTGGCCTGGAAGACGAACGGGCAGGCCGGCGTGGAGGACGCCTACGCGCCGATCGGCCGGGCGGTCGGCCCGCGGCGCGCCCTCGTCCTGGACCCGGCCCTGGAGCCGGTGCCGGTGGGCGTGACGGGCGAGCTCTACCTCGCCGGCGCCTGCCTGGCGCGGGGCTATCTCGGCCAGCCCGGACAGACGGCGGCCCGCTTCCTGCCCGACCCCTACGGAGCGCCCGGGGCACGGCTCTACCGCACGGGCGACCTCGCCCGCTGGCGGGCGGACGGGACGGTGGCGTATCTCGGGCGGGCGGACGCGCAGGTGAAGCTGCGCGGCTTCCGGATCGAACTCGGCGAGGTCGAGGCGGCCCTGCTCGCCCAGGAGACCGTGGCGGGCGCCGCCGCCGCCCTGCGGGACGGGCCGGCCGGTCCGCGCCTGGTCGGCTACGTGGTGGCGGCCCCCGGCGCGGCGCCGGAGGAGGGGGCCGTGCGGGCGGCCCTGGCGCGGCGGCTGCCGGACTACCTGGTGCCGGCCCGCATCGTGATGCTGGCGGCCTTGCCGCTGACGCCGGGGGGCAAGCTCGACCGGGCGGCCCTGCCGGCGCCCGCCGACGGCCCCGCCGAGGCGGCGCCGGCCCGCCCCCTGAACGAGACCGAGGCCACGGTCGCCCGCATCTGGGCCGAGGCCCTCGGCCTGCAAACCATCACCCCAGACCAGAACTTCTTCCAAGCCGGCGGGGACTCGATCCTCAGCCTCCAGATCGTGGCGCGTCTCCGCGAGGCGGGCTTCGCCGCACAGCCCCGGCAGATCTTCGAGCATCAGACCGTGGCGGCCCTGGCCCGCGCGCTCCGGATGCGCGACACCGAGGCGGCCGCGCCCGCCCTACCGGAAGGGCCGGCGCCGCTCACGCCGATCCAGGCGTGGTTCCTGCGCCAGGACATGACGCGCCCGGACCACTGGAACCAGTCGCTGCGCCTGACCCTCGCGGCGGAGGTCGACGGCGACCGCCTCGCCGACGCGCTGCGCCGACTTCCGGCCCGTCACGAGGCCCTGCGCACGGCCTTCCGGCGCGACCGCGCGGGCGCCTGGACCCAGGCGCCCGTCTCGGCCGAGCAACTGCCCGATCCGGTCGCCCAGGTTGCGGTCGCGTACGAGGCCGAGACGGAGGCCTGCTTCCGCGCCGCCGAGCGGGGCCTCGACCTGGCGCGCGGACGGGTCTACGCGGCCGTTCTCGCCGTGACCAACGACGGCCCGGCCCGCCTCCTGCTGACAGCCCATCACCTCGTCGTCGACGCGGTCTCCTGGCGCATTCTCCTGGCCGACCTCGAAGCGCTGTACCGCGACCCGGCCGCGCTCGCCGCCCCGGCCGTCCCGTTCCGCGCCGTCGCGCACCATGCCGGGGCGCAGCCGCCGCCCGACCCCGCGCCCTGGATCTCCGCCCTCGCGGCGCCCTCCCGTGCCCTTCCGGTCGACCATCCGGACGGCACCCGCCGACAGCGCGACGCCCGCGAGATCCGGATCAGCTTCGACGCCGGCACCACCGCCGGCCTCGACAGGGCAGGGGGGCCGACGCGACCGCGCCTGCACGAACGGGTGCTCACCGGCGTCGCCCGCGCGGTCGCCGCCTGGGCCGGCGGGGATGCCCTGCACGTCACCGTGGAACGCCACGGCCGCGATGCGGCCCTGGCGGTGGAGCGCACCGTGGGCTGGTTCACCACGCTGGTTCCCGTGCGCCTCGCCCTCACGGGTGACCGTGATCGCGACGTCCGGACGGTCAAGGAGGCCCTGCGCCGCCTGCCCGGCGCGGCGGACGAGTTCGGCCGCCTGCGCGAGCTGGGTCCGGCCGAGATCCGCGACCGCCTCGCCGCCCTTCCGGTCCCGGCCCTGACCTTCAACCATCTCGGCAGCCTCGACGGGCTCGCTGCGGGCGGCCTGTTCGCCCTGGATGTCGAGGACATGCGCCTCTCGGCCGACCCGGAATCACCGCTCGGCGCCGAGTTCACCATCGACAGCTTCGTGCGCGGCGGCTGCCTCACCCTGCGCCTCGCCTATGCGAAGACGCGCTTCGCGGAGCGCAGCATCGCGGCCCTGTCGGAGCGCATCCGGGACGAACTCACGGCGCTGGCTTCCGCGCCGGAGGCGCATGGCCTGACCCCGTCCGACGTGCCCCTCGCCGGCCTCGACCAGGACGGCCTCGATCGCCTCGGCCTCGACGACCGCAGCGTCGGCGACCTCTACCCGCTCGCCCCCGCCCAGGCCGGCATCCTGTTCCACGCCCTCGCCGCGCCCGGAGCGGGCCTCTACGTGAACCAGCTCGCCGTCACCATCGCGGGCCTCGACGCACCGCGCTTCGTGGCGGCGTGGCGGGCGGCGCTCGCCCGGCACCCGATCCTGCGCACCGGCTTCCTCTGGACCGAGGCGATGGGCGCGCCGCTCCAGGCGGTCCACGCGTCGGCGGAGCTTCCCGTCGCGTGGCGGGACCTGCGCGCCGACGCGGCGCCGGACCTCGCCGCCCTGGCGGAAGCCGAGCGGGCGCAGGGCTTCGACCTCGCGCGTCTTCCGCTGATGCGGCTCCTCCTGGCGGCCCTGCCGGACGGCTCCCACCACCTGATCTGGACCTGCCATCACCTCCTCCTCGACGGCTGGAGCAATGCCCGCCTCGTCTCCGAAGTGCTGCGGAGCTATGCGGGCGAGGCCGTGGCCCCGCCGCACCGCCTGTTCCGGGAGCACGTCGCCGCCCTGGCGCAGGGCGATGCCGAAGGCGACGCGGCCTATTGGCGGGACGCCCTGGCGCCCCTCGACGAGCCGAGCCTCCTCGCTCCCGCTTTCTCGGGCGAGACGGGGCGGACCGGCCACGGACTTGTCGACACCCCGCTGGATCGGGCGCAGGTCGCGCGCCTCCAGGCGGTGGCGCGCGCCGAGCGGGTGACCCTCGCGACCCTGTTCGAGGCCGCCTGGGCCCTGACGCTCGGGCGCTTCACCAACCGGTCCCGGGTGGCCTTCGGCGTGACCGTCTCGGGCCGGCCCGCCGATGACGGCGGGATGCATGCGGTGCTCGGCCTGTTCATCAACACGGTGCCGCGCTGCATCCACCTCCCGGCCGAGAGGCCCGCCGGCGCGTGGCTGCGGGAGCTTCAGGACGCGGCCGCGACCCTGCGCGACCACGCCCTGGCGCCGCTGGTGGCGATCCAGGGCTGGGCGGGCTCGCCGGGCCGGCCGCTCTTCGACAGCCTGCTCGTGGTCGAGAACTACCCCATCGATTCCGTGGTCCGCGACCGCGACGCGGGCGGGCTGCGCTTCGGCCCGGTGACGACCCTGGAGGCGACGGACGTGCCCCTCACGCTCTCGGTCCTCCTCGACGAGGCGCCGCGCCTGACCTGGAGCCACGACCGCGCCCGGATCGGCTCCGCCGACATCGACCGGTTGGCGGCGCAGATGCTCCGCACCCTCGCGGCCCTGGCGGAGGACGCGCATGCGCCCCTCGGGAGCCTGGTCCTCGTCCCGGAGGCCGAGCGGCGCACGGCGCGGGCCGGTGCCCGCCTGCCGGCCCCGGCTGAGCCGGCGATCCACCAGCGCATCGCCGCGCAGGCGCAGAGGCGCCCCCAGGCGATCGCCGTGACCTGCGCGGGCGCGGACCTCAGCTACGGCGCGCTCGACGCCCGCGCCGCGCGGCTGGCCCGTCACCTCGTGCGCGCCGGTGTCCGGCCCGGCGCCCTGGTGGGCCTCTGCGCCGTGCGCTCCCTCGATCTGGTGGTCGGCCTGCTGGCGATCCTGAAGAGTGGCGCCGCTTACCTGCCCCTCGATCCCGGCTACCCGGCCGACCGGCTCGCCTTCCTGCTGGCCGATTCGGGCGCCACGCATGTCCTGGTCCAGGGCGACGCCCTCGGGCCGGACGTCGCGCTGCCCGCCCCGGCGCCTCGCCTGATCCGTCTCGACGGCCCGCTGCCGGACGAGACCGACGCGGTGCCCCTGCCGGGGCCGCCCCATCCCGACCAGCCGGCCTACGTGATCTACACCTCGGGCTCCACGGGGCAGCCGAAGGGCGTCGTGATCACCCACGCCAACGTCGCCCGGCTCCTCGCGACGACGCAGGGCCGGTTCGGCTTCGGCGAGGCCGATGTCTGGACCCTGTTCCACGCCTATGGATTCGACTTCTCGGTCTGGGAGATCTTCGGCGCCCTCTGCCATGGCGGACGCCTCGTCGTGGTGCCCCGCGCGGTCGCGCAGGCGGCGGACGCCTTCCTCGATCTCCTCGTGCGCGAGGGCGTCACGGTCCTGAACCAGACCCCCTCCGCCTTCCGGCCGCTGATGCAGGCGGCCCTGGCCCGCACCCCGTCCCCGCCTCTCGCCCTGCGCACGATCGTGTTCGGCGGCGAGGCCCTGGACGTCGGGGGGCTCGCCCCCTGGTTCGCCCGCTTCGGCGACGCGAGCCCCCGCCTCGTGAACATGTACGGCATCACCGAGACCACGGTGCATGTCACCGTGCGGGCGTTGCGGGCCGGCGACGCCGCGTCGCCGG
This sequence comes from Methylobacterium sp. M6A4_1b, assembly GCF_053345175.1. Classification (NCBI taxonomy): domain Bacteria; kingdom Pseudomonadati; phylum Pseudomonadota; class Alphaproteobacteria; order Hyphomicrobiales; family Methylobacteriaceae; genus Methylobacterium; species Methylobacterium sp. M6A4_1b. Next base: position 4,028 of record NZ_JBKEZQ010000054.1, on the reverse strand, counting down.
GCAGTCCCATCGGCGAGGCGCTGGACGACCTCACCCTCCGCCTCCTCGACGACGCCCTCGATCCGGTGCCGGACGGCGTGCCGGGGGAGATCCACGTGGGCGGCGCCGGCCTCGCCAGCGGTTATCTCGGCCGGCCCGGCCTGACCGCCGCGCGCTTCGTGCCCGATCCCCACGGCCCACCCGGCGCCCGGCTCTACCGCAGCGGCGACCGGGCCCTGCGCCGGCCGGACGGCGGCCTCGCCTATCTCGGCCGGGCCGACGGGCAGGTGAAGCTGCGTGGCTACCGCATCGAGACCGGCGAGGTCGCGGCGGCCCTCCGGGCCGAGCCGGACGTCGCCGATGCCGCCGTGATCCTGCGCGACGGCCCCGGCGGGCCACGGCTCCTCGCCTACGCGGTCCCGGCGGATCCGGCGGGCGGGGACCTGGACGAGCCCGGCCTGCGCGCCCGCCTGCTGCTGCGCCTGCCCGCGCACATGGTGCCGGCCGGCATCGTGGTCCTGGCGGCCCTGCCGCTGACCGCCAACGGCAAGCTCGACACGGGAGCCCTGCCGGAGCCGGCCCGCACCGCGGCGACGTCCGAGCCGCCGGAGGGCGAGACGGAGCGGGCCATCGCGCAAATCTGGTGCGAGGTGCTGGGCCTGACCGCGGTGGCGCGCGACGACAACTTCTTCGGCCTCGGGGGCCATTCCCTGAGCGCCGCCCAGGTGACGATGCGGATCGGTCAGCGCCTCGCGACCCCGGTTCCGATCCGCACGGTGTTCGAGGCGCAGACCCTGCGCGGTCTCGCCCGGGCGGTGGAGGCGCATCGCGCCGACGGCCCGGACGCCCGCGCCGACCTCGCCGCCATGGACGATCTCCTCGTCGACCTGGAGGCCTGAGTGAACGCCCACGCCGCCGATCTCAGCCGCCGCTTCGGCCGCCTCCCGGCCGAGAAGCGCCGGCTCTTCCTCGACGCCCTCGCCGCCCGGGGCATCGATTTCGGGCGCCTGCCCATCGTGGCCGGCGACGAGGCGGGGGCCGCGCCGCTCTCCTATGCCCAGGAACGGCTCTGGATGATCGGCCGCATGGGGGGCGACGCCGCACTCCTGCACATCGCCGGAGGCCTTCGCCTCGACGGCCCCCTCGACCGAACGGCCCTCGCCGAGGCGCTCGCCGCCCTCGTCGCACGGCATCCGAGCCTGCGCACCGGCTTCCGGCCGGGAGCGGGAGACCGGGTCGAGGCGGTGACGCACACGCAAGTCGCCGCCCCGCTGCGCGAGACGGACCTCTCGGATCTCGCTTCGGCAGCGCGGCGGGAACGGCTCGACGCCCTCTCGCGGGCGGAGGCGCGCGAGGCCTTCGATCTGGCCGCTCCGCCGCTCCTCCGGGCGCGGCTGGTCCGCTGCGGCCCGGACCGGCACGTCCTCCTCCTCACCCTGCACCACCTCGTCGCCGATGGCCGCTCGGTGGAGATCCTGCTCACCGACCTGATGGGGCTCTACGCGGCCGGCGCCTCGGCCGCCCTGCCGCCCCTGCCCGTCGCCTACGCGGATTATGCCCGCTGGCAGCGCGATTGGCTGGAGGCAGGCGAGCTCGACCGGCAGCTCGCGGGCTGGCGCACCCGCCTCGGCGCCGGCGACCCGGTGCTGCCGCTGCCCCTCGACCGGCCCAGGCCCGCGATCCAGAGTTTTCGTGGGGCGGCCGTGGGCTTCACGGTGGAGTCGGGCGTCGCACAGGGTCTGCGCGACCTGGCGCGGGCGGCCGGCGCCACCCCCGCCATGGCGCTCCTCGCCGCCTTCGCCCTGCTTCTGCGCCGGATCACCGGCGAGGCGGACCTGCGCATCGGCGTGCCGATCGCCAATCGCGGCAGGCCCGAGACCGAGCACGTGGTCGGACTGTTCGTGAACACCCTGGCGCTCCGCCTGACCGTCGATCCGGCCGCGAGCGTCCGGAGCTTCGTCGAGCGCGTGCGCGACGCCATGCTGGAGGCGCAGGGGCAGGCGGACCTGCCCTTCGAGCGGCTGGTGGAGGCCCTGCAGACCCGGCGCAGCGTCAGCCACACCCCCCTGGTCCAGGTGATGCACAGCCATCGCGTCGCGGGCCCGGACCGGTTCGCGGTCGGCGACCTCACCGTGGCGCCGTTCGGCCGCGAGACCGGCAGCATCCAGTTCGACCTGGTGCTGGAGACCGTGGAGACCGCCGAGGGCGGCCTCTCCGGAACCTTCGGCTATGCCCGCGACCTGTTCCAGCAGGAGACCCTGGAGCGGATCCGCGACGGTTTCCTGCGTCTTCTGGGGGCCGTGGTGGCGGAGCCGGCGCGGCGGGTGGACCTGCTGCCGCTCGTCACCGAACAGACCCGCCTGGCCCTGTCGGCGCCCTATCCGGGACCGCTGCCCCTGGCCGACGACCTCCTGCCCGGCCTGATCGCGCGGGCCGCCGCCGCACGCCCCGACGCCCCCGCCGTGATCTGCGGCGACACCACCACCGCCTTCGCCGCCCTCGACGCCGACGCCGACCGCCTCGCCCACGCCCTCGTCCGGCGCGGCGTCCGGGCCGAGACGATCGTCGCCGTCGCCCTGCCGCGCTCCGCCCGCCAGATCGCCGCCTTCCTCGCCGTCCTGCGCGCCGGCGGCGCCTTCCTGCCCCTCGATCCCGGCCTGCCCCCCGCCCGGATCGCCGCCCTCCTGGCCGACGCCGAACCCCGCCTCGTCCTCGGCGACGCCGACACCCTCGCCCGCCTCGCCCCCGTCCCGGGCCTGCCCGAAACCCTCGACCTCGACGCCCTCCATCGTGACGCCCGCGACCGAAATACCCGCGACCCCGCGAGCCCGCCCGCCGGCGCACCCGACGTGCCCCTCCACCCCGACCAGATCGCCTACGTGATCCACACCTCCGGCTCCTCCGGCCGGCCCAAGGGCGTCGCCGTCGCCCACGGCCCGCTGGCCGCCCATGTCCGCGCCACCGGCGCCCTCTACGAGACCGGACCCCACACCCGCGAACTCCACGTCCTCTCCATGAGCTTCGACGGCGCCCACGAGCGCTGGATGGTGCCCCTCGCCTTCGGCGCCTGCCTCGTCCTCAAACCCGACGGCCTCTGGACCCCGCGCGAAGCCCTCGACGCCATGGAGCGCCACCGCGTCAGCCATGCGGGCTTCCCCACCGCCTACATGCACGCCCTGGCGATCGAGGCCGCCGCCGGTCCGCCCCCGAGCCCGCGCTCCTACGCCTTCGGCGGCGAGGCCCTCTCGCGCGAGAGCTTCGGGCTCATCGCACGGGCCTTGCGCCCGCGCTTCCTTGTCAACGGCTACGGCCCCACCGAGACGGTCATCTCGCCCCTGGCCTGGAAGACGAACGGGCAGGCCGGCGTGGAGGACGCCTACGCGCCGATCGGCCGGGCGGTCGGCCCGCGGCGCGCCCTCGTCCTGGACCCGGCCCTGGAGCCGGTGCCGGTGGGCGTGACGGGCGAGCTCTACCTCGCCGGCGCCTGCCTGGCGCGGGGCTATCTCGGCCAGCCCGGACAGACGGCGGCCCGCTTCCTGCCCGACCCCTACGGAGCGCCCGGGGCACGGCTCTACCGCACGGGCGACCTCGCCCGCTGGCGGGCGGACGGGACGGTGGCGTATCTCGGGCGGGCGGACGCGCAGGTGAAGCTGCGCGGCTTCCGGATCGAACTCGGCGAGGTCGAGGCGGCCCTGCTCGCCCAGGAGACCGTGGCGGGCGCCGCCGCCGCCCTGCGGGACGGGCCGGCCGGTCCGCGCCTGGTCGGCTACGTGGTGGCGGCCCCCGGCGCGGCGCCGGAGGAGGGGGCCGTGCGGGCGGCCCTGGCGCGGCGGCTGCCGGACTACCTGGTGCCGGCCCGCATCGTGATGCTGGCGGCCTTGCCGCTGACGCCGGGGGGCAAGCTCGACCGGGCGGCCCTGCCGGCGCCCGCCGACGGCCCCGCCGAGGCGGCGCCGGCCCGCCCCCTGAACGAGACCGAGGCCACGGTCGCCCGCATCTGGGCCGAGGCCCTCGGCCTGCAAACCATCACCCCAGACCAGAACTTCTTC